>NZ_JAMYBV010000001.1:0-410473 GCF_024126635.1 Pseudomonas sp. VA159-2
ATCAAGATCAAGATCAAGATCAAGATCAAGATCAAGATCAAGATCAAGATCAAGATCAAGATCAAGATCAAGATCAAGATCAAGAGATACGGAGTTAGTGGTTGGACAGTTGGCAATGTGTTGACTGCCTCGGAGGGCAACCGAGAGATTGAAACAGGCTTGAATAATAATACGCCATCCAACCAACTCGGTTTCAGGATACCGTAATATCCCGAAACCGAACTGGATCAAATCAGGCCTGCCGCGCCTTCTTCATCCGAAACGCCACCCACAACACAGCAATCCACGCCGGAATCAACATCACCGAAATACGAATCGGCGGGGTGAGATACATCACCACCAGAATCAGCACAATGAACGCCAGGCACAGGTAGTTGCTCAGCGGGTGCCACAAGCTCTGGTAGAACGGCGTGATCCCTGCCGCCAGCTTGGCCTTGCGGAACTTGAGGTGGGTGATACTGATGCTCGCCCAGTTGATCACCAGCGCCGACACCGCCAGCGCCATCAGCAGGCCAAACGCCTCACCCGGCATCAGGTAGTTGATCAGCACGCACAGGCCAGTGGCGAACGCCGATACCCCAAGCGCCGTCAGCGGCACCCCACGACGGCTGACCTTGAGCAACTGGCGCGGCGCATCACCCTGGGCCGCCAGGCCGAACAGCATGCGGCTGTTGGCATACACACAGCTGTTGTACACCGACAGCGCCGCCGTCAGCACCACGATATTGAGGATGGTCGCCACCAGGTCGCTATCGAGGTTGTGGAAGATCATCACGAACGGACTGCCGCCCTGCACCACCTTCTGCCAGGGGTATAGCGACAACAGTACCGCCAGCGCACCGATGTAGAAGATCAGGATGCGGTAGACCACCTGGTTGGTGGCCTTGGGAATGCTCTCGCGCGGGTTGGCCGCTTCGGCGGCGGTGATGCCCACCAGCTCCAGGCCGCCGAACGAGAACATGATCACCGCCAGCGCCATGACCAGCCCGACCACGCCATTGGGGAAGAAACCGCCGTACTGCCAGAGGTTGGCAACGCTGGCATCCGGCCCGCCATCACCGCTGGCGAGCAGCCACGCGCCGAAGGCGATCATGCTGACGATCGCCACCACCTTGACCAGGGCGAACCAGAATTCCATCTCCCCGTAGACCTTCACCTGGGTCAGGTTGATGGCGTTGATCACCACGAAGAAGATCGCCGCCGTGGCCCAGGTGGGGAAGTCCGGCCACCAGTACTGCACGTAGATGCCCACCGCGGTGAGCTCGGCCATACCGACCAGCACGTACACCACCCAGTAGTTCCAGCCCGAGACGAACCCGGCGAACTCGCTCCAGTACTGGTGGGCGAAGTGGCTGAAGCTGCCGGCGACCGGCTCCTCGACCACCATCTCGCCCAGCTGGCGCATGATCAGGAAGGCCATCAGGCCGGCGATGGCGTAGCCCAGCAGCACCGAGGGGCCGGCCAGCTGGATGGTCTGGGCGATGCCCAGGAACAGCCCGGTGCCGATGGCTCCGCCCAGCGCGATCAGCTGGATATGGCGATTCTTCAGCCCGCGCTGCAAGCGCTCGGGCGTGCTCTGGTCTTGCATGAAGTGTCCTTTAGGTGAGGCAGTATTGTTGGTTTTGCTTGCAACTGGGCTAGATCCATCCACCCCATTGCAAGAAGAAGATCCCGATATTGGTGGTGACAGCCGCCATCAGTGTAGTGACCACGATGATCGACGCCGCCAGTTCGTGGTTGCCGTTGGCCTCACGCGCCATCACGTAGCTGGCCGCGGCGGTCGGGCTGCCGATGTACAGGAACAGGATGCCCAGCTCGGCGCCGCGAAAACCGCACAACCAGGCACCCAGAGTGCCCAGTACCGGCAGCCAGACCATCTTCACCAGGCTGACATCCAGCGCCAGCCGGCCGCTGTCGCGCAGCGCGGCCAGCGACAGGGTGCCGCCGATGCAGATCAGCGCCAGCGGCAGGGTCATCTGCGCCAGATAGTCGCCGCTGGTCAGCAGCCAGTTGGGCAGCGGCACCTGGCCGTAGGCCATGGGCGTGGCTAGCAGCACGCTGATGATCAACGGGTTGCTGAGGATGTTCTTGCCGATGCTCAACGGGTCGGACTTCAAGTCCGGGCTGTACACCGCCAGCACCACCGCCGACAGCGAGTTGTACAGCAGGATCACCAGGCCCGCGAGCACGGCGCCAAGGGAGATACCGTAGTCGCCATACAGGCTGGCCGCCAGGGCCAGGCCGATAACGCCGTTGTTGCCGCGAAACGCGCCCTGGGTATAGATGCCACGGTCAGCCCGCGGACAGCGCCAGATGGCCAGCCCCCAGGCCAGGGCGAAGCCCGCCAGGGTGGCGATGACGAAGTAGAGGATCACCCCGGGTTGCACCGCCGTCGCCAGGTCGGCGTGGTAGATGCCGAGGAACAACAGCGCCGGCATGCACACGTTGAATACCAGCTTGGAGGCGACCCGGTTGAAATTGTCGTCGATCAAGCCAACGCGCTTGAGCAACACGCCCATGAACAGCATGGCGAACACAGGGGCCGTGATGTTCAGTGTCTGGATAAGAAGGGCGAGCATGCAGCGCAATCCTGAGGCTGGGTGTCGAGGGGGGCAATCATACGCCAGTGCCGGGGGCTTGCGCCCGCCGTAGCTGCCAGTTGCCTGCACAAACAGACCTTGACGTAGGAAATTTCCTGAATATGATAGTAATTACTGTATATGCATACAGTATAAAAATGGATTATCCCGACATTGCAAGGAGCAAATCATGTCAGGAACACACACTGCGCCTGCGCCCGCCAAAGCCCCGGCCACCCTGGTGGTCGCCGACCTCGACCAGCTGTTCGACCCCCAAGGCGTCGCCCTCCCCGGCCCGGACAGCCACCTGGTGCTGGTCATGCACGGCCACCACACCCTCAAGTACCACCGCTTCGGCGTGCCGCCGAGCAGCGCCAAGGCCGAGCAACGGGGCCCTGAGCTGTACTTCGAAGGCGCCGAGCACACCGCTATCGGCGACAACACCCTGCTGCGCTTCGCGCCCGGCCAAGCGGGCATCCTCGCCCACCAAGCGCCGCTGCCGCTACCCAATGGCTTGAGCCTGACCTACGGCCAGGTGATCGCCCTGGGTGGCGACTTCTTCGGCCTGCCCGAGCGCCCCATCGCCGATGGCAGCACCGACGCCGAACGCCTCGAGCGCTTCACCCAGGCGTTCGATTCCCTGGCCCGCCTGCCGGCGGCCAAGGCCGAAGCCGAGCAGATCCTCGCAGTCATGCAGGAAGAAATCCGCGCCGCCAACCAGGCCATCAAGGACGGGCGCCAGCCCCACGAAGCCTACGATGCGCTGGGCGACAGCCTGTCGGCGCGCTGGAACCGCATCACCGGCGGCGGCAGTTTTGCCTCCGACCTGTTCCCCCTGGGGCGTTACCTGAAGCTGGCCGCCAGCAACTGGGACCACTTCGGCCCCTGGGCGCTGCTGGCCTACCAGGCAGGCCACGCCGCCGCCCTGCAGCAAGCCGTGAAGGCCCGCGCCAGTGGCAACGAGCGCGACCTGCAACTGGCCTATGCGATGAACGCCTTCGCCGACCACTTCCTCACCGACCTGTTCTCCGCCGGCCACCTGCGGGTGCCGCGCAAGGCCCTGGCCGACACCGTCACCCCCAGCGATGTCGGTTCGCTGATCTCGCGCTTCATGCACGACGAGGACAGCAAGTACGGCCTGGCGGTGCGCAACGCCGAGGGCGAGCAATGGCGCGCCTACGGCGACAAGCGCTACTTCGACACGGTGGATGTGGCCAACCGCCGCCAGGTGGGCCGCGCCGTGCAGCGCTCGGCCGATGAGGTGTTCCAGGCCTTTGTCGATGGCCACGTGCCACTGGCCAAGGACTATGGCGCGCTGCGCCTGGCCCCGGACCTGCGCGCCGCCGAACAGGACCTGGTGCCGGGCAACTTCGCCCCGCTGTACTTCCTGGACGGCAAGGCCGTGCTGCGACGCAAGGATGTCAACGACCTCAACGACCGCAAGCGCATTGCCGACTGGTGGGGATGGAGCACCTACCTGCTGCTCAAGGACTACAAGCCGAACACGCCAGCCGGCTTCCTCGCCCCACCTGCCGGGTCGCCGGTCATCACCGGCTGGCAGCGCCGCGAGCCGGATGGCCTGAACTGGCAAGCGGGCAATGCGGTGCGTTATGCCTACAGCATCACCGATGTGCTCAACGAGTCGTACATCGGCCCCTGGAGCGCCTATGCCGAACTGACCGATCAGTTCCATCCCAGCGTGCAGGTGCCGGTGGATGGCAAGCAGCGCGGGCGCAACCTGTTCCGTCAGTTCCGTGGCGGCTCGCCGGAACTGATCGCCAGCCTGGATGGCGTGGCAACCACTTACATCGATCGCAACGCGTGACAGGGAGGTCACTCATGACAATCAAGATCAAGCTGGAACTGGCGTCGGGCCAGTCGATGGCAGGGATGCCGCTGGAGTTGCTGCGTGATGGCAAGGTGATCGGCCGGGCCAAGGTGCCGGCAGGTGGACTGGTGGCGTTCGAGGCGCCAGCAGGTGCGGGGCAACTGGCGGTGCGGGTTGACCGCTCGGGGCTGCAAGCCCGATAGCGGGCGTGGCCGCTGATCAAGCCATGCGCGATCCCTGTAGGAGCGGCCTTGTGTCGCGAAAGGGCTGCACAGCAGCCCCAGGCCCGGTGAAGCCCTGAAACCGCCGGGGCCGCTTTGCGGCCCTTTCGCGACACAAGGCCGCTCCTACAAGGATGCGTGTCACCTGCTCAGCAGACAAGACCGCGTGATCTCAGCGCCGTACCGGGCGCTTCTGCAGCTTGCGCTGCAGGGTGCGCCGGTGCATGCCCAGTGCCCGCGCGGTGGCGGAGATATTGCCTTCGTGCTCGCCCAGCACGCGCTGGATATGCTCCCATTGCAGGCGATCCACCGACATCGGGTTTTCCGGCACCAGGGTGTCCAGGTCGGTGTGCTCCGAGAGCAGCGCCGCCAGCACATCATCGGCGTCGGCCGGCTTGCACAGGTAGTTGCAGGCGCCGCGCTTGACCGCCTCGACCGCCGTGGCGATGCTCGAGTAGCCGGTCAGGATCACCACCCGCATCTCCGGGTCCAGTTCCAGCAGCTTGGGCAGCAGCACCAGGCCCGAGTCACCTTCCATCTTCAGGTCCAGCGTGGCGTAGTCCGGCAGGTCCTGCTCGGCCAGCTTCAGGCCTTCCTCGGCGGAACCGGCGGTACTCACACGGAAACCCCGGCGGCTCATGGCACGGGCCATGACCCGGGTAAAGGTGGCGTCGTCGTCCACCAGCAACAGGTGCGGCAGTTCTTCGCCTTCGACCTGGATTTCTTCGCTCATCGTTCATCTCCTCGCTTGCCATGGGGCAGGCGCAATTCGGTCAGGGTGCCACCCTGCTCATGACTATAGAGTTTCACCGAACCGCCCGCACGGGTCACGCTGGCCTTGCTCAAGAACAGGCCCAGGCCGAAGCCTTTGCCCTTGGTGGTAATGAAGGGTTTGCCGATCGCCTCGGCGATGGCCGCCGGCACGCCGGGGCCATGGTCACGGATGCTGATGACGATGTCCTGGGCGTCCCAGTCCAGGCGCACCTCCAGGTCGTCCGGGCAGGCATCGGCGGCATTGTTCAACAGGTTCAGCAGGGCCTGGGTCAGGTCCGGCGGCGGTGTCAGGCGCGGCACCGCGCCATCGCGCAGGCGCTGGAAGCGGTAGCTGGCCTCGGGGCGCATCAGGTGCCAGCGGTTGAGCGCCTCGTCGAGCCAGGCGGTGACCTCCTGCTCGATGATCGCCAGGCGGCGATTGGCCTCGGCGGCGCGCACCAGTTGCTGCAGGGTCTCCTTGCACAGCTTGACCTGGTCCTGAAGGATCTGCAGGTCTTCCTGCAACTGCGGGTCGGCGTGGTCCTGGCGCATTTCGTTGAGCAGCACGCTCATGGTCGCCAGCGGCGTGCCCAGCTCATGGGCGGCACCGGCCGCCTGGGTGGCCACCGCCAGCAACTGCTCGTCGCGCAGGCTCTCCTCGCGCCGCTCGGCCCGCAGGTTCTCCTGCCGACGCAACTCCTCGGCCATGCGCGCGGCGAAAAAGGTGATCACCCCGGCGGCCAGGGCGATGCTCAGCCACATGCCGTAGACCTGCATGGTGTCGCGGGCCAGCGGCAGCGTTTCCAGCGGGTAGTACTGCACCAGCAACAGGCTGTAGGCCACCAGGGCGATGCCCGAGAGCACCAGCGAATAGATCCACGGCAGGGTCACCGCAGCGATCGCCAGCGGCACCAGGTAATAGGAGACGAAGGGGTTGGTCGAACCGCCCGAGTAATAAAGCAGGGCACTGTGGATCAACAGGTCGCAGGCCAGCTGCAGGGCATACTCGAGCTCGGTGACCGGCAGCGACAGGCGCAGGCGCAGGGCGGTGAAGGCGCACAGCAACGACGACAGGGCCAGGGTCACCGCCAGCGAGAACCATGGCAGCGGCAGCAGCTCGGTCCAGTAGGCCACGCCCACCGAGCCGGCCTGGGCGGCCAGGACGAGGATGCGAATGAAGGTCAGGCGCCAGAGGTTCTGGCGTGTAGCGGACAGCGGATGTGCGGCGGCGAGCATGAGCTCTCCCGATGAGTGCTCCAGGAAAATCGGCTGGAGTATACCGAAGCCGGGCGCCTCGCTGCAGCAATGCGGCAAAGCGCCACACTTTGTCACAGGTACATGATGGCACTTTTGAACCCACTACACTGTTTCACGGTCTGATCGGCCATGCGTGGTCTCGATGCCACGCCTTATCTTGCCAAGGAGCTCCACATGCATATTCCCCGTCGCGGCGCCGCCGCCGTTGCCTTGTCCTGCGGCCTGCTCGCCAGCCTGCCCGCCCTGGCCGCCGACGAGCCGCGCTACTACAACCAGGTGTCGCTGCGCGCCGAAGTGAGCAAGGAAGTGGCCCGCGACCTGATGGTCGTGACCCTGTACAGCGAAGCGCAGAACAGCGACCCGGGCAAACTGGCCAAGGAAATCACCGAGGCCATGAACAAAGCCGTGCAGCAGGCCCGCCAGGTCAAGGACGTGAAGATCAGCCAAGGCAGCCGCAACAGCTACCCGATCTACGACACCAAGGGGCAGAAGATCACCGGCTGGCGCGAGCGCGCCGAACTGCGCCTGGAAAGCGCCGACTTCCCAGCCCTGTCCAAGCTCACCGGCGAGCTGCTGCAAGACCTGAAAATGGGCGGCATGGACTTCTCCATCGCCCCGGCCACGCGCAAGAGCAGCGAGGACGCCCTGCTCAAGGACGCCGTCGCCGCCTTCAAGGCCCGCGCCCAACTGGCCACCGAGGCCCTCGGCGGCAAGGGCTACAAAGTGGTCAGCCTGAACCTCAACAGCAGCGGCTACCCACGCCCGTACCTGCGCAACGCGCCAATGGCGATGATGGCCAAGGGCGCCGCCGACGAAGCCGCGCCAGCACCGGATATCGAGGCCGGTACCAGCGAAGTCAGCATGAGCGCCGACGGCCTGATCGAAGTCCAGGTGCCCTGAACACTCCATTTGAATATCCGAGGCGGTCAAAACCGTCTCGGACAACTGTTTCAGACCCTTCCTACGCACCAAACGGGTGCATCCGCTTGTCACATAAAGTGCGAAATATCCTGAAAATTTCGCTTCGTTTGACGACGCAAACGATCAACATTCGCCAAAGTTATACGGATGCGACATCCATGTACGTCCGTACCACGTTTTTGCCGTCAACCATCCTGCTGAGTGTTGCATTGGGAATACCCCCTGCATAAGTATCCGCAGGTCGGCTCACGAGGCCGCCTCAATTCGAAAAATGACAACAATGAGGCCACCATGCTCAAACACGCAGTCATTCCGTTCCTGGTAGGCGCAGGCTTGCTAGCCGGCGCACCGATCGCCCACGCCGCGTCCAACCTGGTGTTCTGCTCCGAAGGCAGCCCGGCCGGTTTCGACCCGGGGCAATACACCACCGGAACCGACTTCGACGCCTCCGCCGAGACCATCTTCAACCGCCTGACGCAATTCGAACGCGGTGGCACCAAGGTCATCCCCGGCCTGGCCACCCGTTGGGACGTCTCCGATGACGGCAAGACCTACACCTTCCACCTGCGTGAAGGCGTCAAGTTCCATACCACCGATTACTTCAAGCCCAGCCGCGACTTCAACGCCGACGACGTGCTGTTCACCTTCAACCGCATGCTCGACAAGGACCAGCCCTTCCGCAAGGCCTACCCCACCGAGTTCCCGTACTTCACCGACATGGGCATGGACAAGAACATCACCCAGGTGGAGAAGCTCGACGACCACACGGTGAAGTTCACCCTCGCGCAAGTCGACGCCGCGTTCATCCAGAACATGGCCATGCACTTCGCCTCGATCCAGTCGGCCGAATACGCCGACCAGCTGCTCAAGCAGGGCAAGCCCGCCGACATCAACCAGAAGCCGATCGGCACCGGGCCGTTCGTGTTCAAGAGCTATCAGAAAGACTCGAACATTCGCTTTACCGGCAACAAGAGCTACTGGAATCCTGAGGACGTGAAGATCGACAACCTGATCTTCGCCATCAGCACCGACGCTTCGGTGCGCATGCAAAAGCTCAAGAAGAACGAGTGCCAGGTCACCTTGTTCCCGCGCCCTGCCGACATCGAGCCGCTGAAGGCGGACAAGAAGCTGCAGATGCCCGACCAGGCCGGTTTCAACCTCGGCTACATCGCCTACAACGTGATGGACAAGGTCAAGGGCAGCAACCAAGCAAACCCCCTGTCCCAGCTCAAGGTCCGCCAGGCCCTGGACATGGCGGTCAACAAAAAACAGATCATCGAATCGGTGTATCAGGGCGCAGGCCAGCTGGCGGTCAACGCCATGCCACCCACCCAATGGTCCTATGACGACACCATCAAGGACGCCGCGTACGACCCAGAGAAGGCCAAGCAACTGCTCAAGGAAGCCGGCGTCAAGGAAGGCACCGAGATCACCCTGTGGGCCATGCCGGTGCAGCGCCCCTACAACCCCAACGCCAAGCTGATGGCCGAGATGCTCCAGTCCGACTGGGCCAAGATCGGCATCAAGGCCAAGATCGTCAGCTACGAATGGGGCGAGTACATCAAGCGCTCCAAGGGCGGCGAGCAGGGCGCCATGCTGATTGGCTGGAGTGGCGACAATGGTGACCCGGACAACTGGCTGGGCACCCTCTATGGCTGCGATGCCATGGACGGCAACAACTTCTCCAAGTGGTGCTACAAGCCCTACGACGACCTGATCAAGCAAGCCAAGGCGACCTCCGACCAGGCCAAGCGCACCGAGCTGTACAAGCAGGCGCAACATATCCTCAAGGAACAGGTGCCGATCACCCCGATCGCCCACTCCACCGTGTATCAGCCCATGAGCGCGAAAGTGAAGGACTTCAAGATCAGCCCCTTCGGCCTGAACTCCTTCTACGGGGTCAGCGTGGACAAGTAACGGCCGTGATCGCCCTGTTGCCGTAGTGGCGACAGGGCGATCACGCGACTTGGCGATACGTAGGGCTATTCCCGCACGCTCGCCAGAACCGTCCCGCCCCCATACCAGTCTCTGATCCCTGGCTCCCGCATCCTGACGCCTCTATCGTCAGGACCGGGACGTCACAGCCGCATATTGCCTGCGCGGCCAAAACTACACGGACAAAGGATCTGCCATGCGCCTCACCCTGCTCAGTTCCACCCTGATCGCCCTTGGCCTGCTGGGCCAGGCATCGACCAGCCTGGCCAGCAACCTGGTGTTCTGCTCCGAGGGCAGCCCGGCGGGCTTCGACACCGCCCAGTACACCGCGGCCACCGACAACGACGCCGCCGAACCCATCTACAACCGCCTGGTCGAGTTCGAGCGCGGCGGCACCGCCGTGCAACCCGGCCTGGCCACCGACTGGCAGGTATCCGAGGACGGCCTGAAATACACCTTTCACCTGCGCCCCGGGGTGAAGTTCCACAGCAACAAGGACTTCAAGCCCAGCCGCGACTTCAACGCCGACGACGTGCTGTTTACCTTCAACCGCATGCTCGACAAGCAGCAGCCGTTCCGCCAGGCCTACCCCACCGAGTTCCCCTACTTCGTCAGCATGGGCCTGGACAAGAACATCGCCAAGGTCGAGAAGACCGACCCGCTGACCGTGGTCTTCACCCTCAACAGCGTCGATGCCGCGTTCATCCAGAACATCGCCATGGCCTTCGCCTCGATCCTCTCCGCCGAATACGCCGAACACCTGCTGGCCAGCGGCAAGCCCAGCGACATCAACCAGAAGCCGATCGGCACCGGGCCGTTCGTGTTCCAGCGTTACCAAAAGGACTCGCAGATCCGCTTCAAGGGCAACAAGGACTACTGGGCGCCGGAGCGGGTGAAGATCGACAACCTGATCTTCTCCATCAACGTCGACCCGTCGGTACGCATCCAGAAGCTGCGCAAGAACGAATGCCAGGTCACCTTGCACCCGCGCCCCGCCGACCTGCCGGCGCTCAAGCAGGATGACAAGCTGCAGGTCATGACCCAACCGGGCTTCAACCTCGGCTACATCGCCTACAACACCCAGCACCCGCCGTTCGACCGCCTCGAGGTGCGCCAGGCCATGGACATGGCGGTGAACAAGCAGGCGATCATCCAGGCCGTGTACCAGGACGCCGGCCAGCCGGCGGTCAACGCCATGCCGCCGACCCAGTGGTCTTACGACACGTCGCTCAAGGACGCCCCCTTCGACCCGCAAAAGGCCAAGCACCTGCTCAAGCAGGCCGGGGTCAAGGACGGCACCGAGATCACCCTCTGGGCCATGCCGGTGCAGCGCCCCTACAACCCCAACGCCAAGCTGATGGCCGAAATGCTCCAGGCCGACTGGAGCAAGCTGGGCTTCAAGGTGCGCATCGTCAGCTACGAATGGGGCGAGTACCTCAAGCGCATGAAGAACGGCGAGCATGACATCGCCCTGATCGGCTGGACCGGCGACAACGGTGACCCGGACAACTGGCTCGGCACCCTGTTCAGCTGCGACGCCATCGGCAGCAACAACTACTCCTTGTGGTGCGATACGCAGTACGACGCGCTGGTGAAAAAAGCCAAGCAAGTCACCGACCGCGAACAGCGCACCAGCCTGTATCAGCAAGCCCAACAACGCCTCAAGCAACAGGTACCGATCACCCCAGTGGCGCACTCGACGGTCAACCAGCCACTGAGCATCAGCGTGAAAGACTTCAAGGTCAGCCCCTTCGGACGCAACGTTTTCTCCGGCGTCAGTATCGATTGACCCTGCAACGTCAGGCCGGGGGTGCAACCCACTCCCGCGACCGCGTGCAGCCCGGATTTGCCTGGCAACCCCCAGGCAGATACCCGCAGTACCGCGTCACCGTGACAAGCCCGGCCCACGAAGCCGGGTGATAACTAAAAAAAAGAAAGGGAGCTTTCATGTCGAGACGTACCGCAACCACCGCATTGGCCTTGTCCGTCGGCGCCTTCTGCGCCCTCGCCCAGGCCGAACCCGCCAGCCAGGACTATGTGCCGATCACGCTCAAGTCCAGCAGTGAACAGGCCGAGGCCAAAGGCTTCATCGACGGCCAGAGCCTGTCCGGCAGCACCCGCAACTGGTATGCCCGCGAACGTGCCACCCGCGCGCCGCTGTGGAAATACACCAAGAGCGACGGCACTCGCCGCGCCACCCACAGCCGTGACAACTGGGTGCAGGGCACCATCCTCAACTACAGCTCGGGCTTCACCGAAGGCACCGTGGGCTTCGCCGTCGAGGCCGCGGCCTACAACGCCATCGCCCTGGAGCGCGGACGCGCTGCGGTGGCGGGGCCGAACAACCGTACCCTGACCCACAGCGACGGTGATCCGATCGGCCAGTGGAGCAAGATGGGCCTGGGCAACGTCAAGGCGCGGATGTCCAACACCACCCTGACCCTGGGTCGCCAGTCGGTGGACACGCCGATGATCGCCTACATTGGCAACCGTGCGTTGCCGTCGAGCTTCCAGGGCGCGTTCCTGCACAGCGCCGAGTTCGACAACCTGTCGTTCGACCTGGGCACCTTCGACCGCGTCTCGCCGCGTACCGAGCAGAGCCTGAGCAAGTTCCGCAGCGAGTATGGCGCCGAGGGGGTCGAGACCGACCGCGCCAGCACCGCCGGTATCAACTACCAGCCGTTCAAGAGCCTGACCACCAGTCTCTACGCCACCAAGGTCGATGACTTCTGGAACCAGTACTACTTCGGCGCCAACCATGTGCTGGGCGACAGCGCGGTGCTGAGCCTGAGCACCGGCCTGAACTACTACAAGACCGTCGACGCCGGCAGCAAGAAAATGGGCGAGATCGACAACGACACCTACAGCCTGTCGTTCGGCCTGACCCACCAGGCCCACACGCTCAGTGCCTCCTGGCAGCAGGTCAACGGCAACGAGTACTTCGACTACCTGCACGAAACCAACGGCATCTACCTGGCCAACTCCCTGCTGTCGGACTTCAACGGCCCGAACGAAAAGTCGCTGCAGATCAGCTATGTGCTGAACATGGCGCCCTACGGCGTGCCAGGCCTGAAGTTCAACCTGTACAACGCCCGCGGCTGGGGCATCGACGGCACCCATTACAAAGGTGTCGCCTATGACGTGCGCGGCATGGACGGTGAAAACCATTATGAGTGGGGCATCGGCACCAGCTATGCGGTACAGAGCGGCATGCTCAAGGACACCACCATCCGTGCCACCTACACCGCCCACCGCGCCAGCAAGGCACAAGCCGATGGCAGCCTGGACGAGCTGCGGATCGTGACCACCATTCCGTTCAACATCCTCTGACCGTCGCCGCCACGGCCCGACTCCCCACGGGCCGTGGCGGCTAGGCTGGAACTAGCACTGCAGGGAGGTTCCATGAAATCGCTACCGTTACGCGCTGCCCTGGCAGCGGTCATCCTGGGCGCCGCATCGAACCTGGCGGCCAAGCCGCTGGTGGTATGCACCGAGGCCAGCCCGGAAGGCTTCGACATCGTCCAGTACACCACCGCGGTCACCGCCGACGCCACGGCCGAGGCCATCTTCAACCGCCTGGTCGACTTCAAGCCCGGCACCACCGAGATCCAGCCGGCCCTGGCCGAACGCTGGGAGGTCAGCGCCGATGGCCTGGTCTACACCTTCCACCTGCGCGAAGGCGTCAAGTTCCACACCACCGACTACTTCAAGCCCACCCGCGACTTCAACGCCGACGACGTGCTGTGGAGCCTGAACCGCCAGTTGCACAAAGATCATCCGTGGCACGACAAGACCAGCGTCGGCTACCCCTATTTCGAGAGCATGGCCTTCAAGGACCTGCTCAAGTCGGTGGAAAAAACCGACCAGCACACCGTGGTGATCACCCTGACCCGCCCGGAAGCCCCCTTCCTGCGCGACCTGGCCATGGCCTTCACCTCGATCTACTCCGCCGAATACGGCGACCAGTTGCTCAAGGCCGGCAAGACCGGCGATCTCAACAGCAAGCCGATCGGCACCGGCCCGTTCGTGTTCCAGCGCTACAACAAGGACGCCCAGGTTCGCTACAAGCCCAACCCGGACTACTTCCGCGGCAAGCCACCAGCCGACGCCCTGATCTTCGCCATCGCCACCGACAGCAACGTGCGCCTGCAGAAACTGCGCGCCAACGAATGCCAGATCGCCCTGTACCCCAAGCCTGACGACGTGCCGGGCATCAAGACCGATCCCAAGCTCAAGGTCGCCGAGATCGAGGCCCTGGTCACCGGCTATATCTCCATGAACACCCAGCACAAGTACCTGAGCGACGTGCGCGTGCGCAAGGCGATCAACATGGCCTTCGACCGCCAGACCCACGTCGACCAGTTGTTCGGCAAGGGCAACGCGCTGGTCGGGATCAATCCCTACCCGCCGACCATGATCGGCTACAACACCGACAACAAGAACCCGCCCCACGACCTGGACAAGGCCCGCGCCCTGCTCAAGGAAGCCGGTGTGCCGGAGGGCACGGTGATCACCCTGTTCACCCGCAATGGCGGTGGCCCGACCAACCCCAACCCACGCCTGTCCGCCGAAATGCTGCAAGCCGACCTGGCCAAGATCGGCATCAAGCTCGATATCCGGGTGCTGGAATGGGCCGAAATGCTGCGCCGCGCCAAGAAGGGCGAGGCCGACCTGGTCTCGGCCGGCTGGGCCGGCGACAACGGCGACCCGGACAATTTCCTTACGCCGATGCTCAGCTGCGACGCAGTGAAGAGCGGCGAGAACTACGCCCGTTGGTGCAACCCGAAATTCCAGGAGCTGATCACCCGCGCCCGCGAGATCATCGACAACGACGAACGCGCCAAGCTCTATAGCGAGGCCCTGGCGGTGTACGATGAGGACCAACCGTGGATCAGCATGGCCCATCCGAAGATGTTCACCGCCATGCGCGAGAACGTCGAGGGCTATGTCATCAACCCACTGACCAACAACAACTTCGCCACCACCAAGGTGAAGTAGAACAACAACGACCGCCGGCAGCCTGTACGGGAGCCGGCGGCACTGCCTTTACCGGCTGGATGAGGTACCCACGAACATGTTGAGTTTTATTGCCCGGCGCCTGGGCCTGCTGATCCCGACCTTCTTCGGTATCACCCTGCTGACCTTCGCGCTCATACGCCTGATCCCCGGCGACCCGGTGGAAGTGATGATGGGCGAGCGCAGGGTCGACCCCGAGATGCACGCCCAGGCCATGGAGCGCCTGGGCCTGAACAAGCCCTTGCCGGTCCAGTACCTGGACTACGTCGGCAAGCTCGCCCAGGGTGACCTGGGCGAGTCGCTGCGCACCCGCGAGAGCGTGTGGAACGAATTCCTCACCCTGTTCCCCGCCACGCTGGAGCTGGCCATGGCCGCCCTGCTGTTCGCCGGGGTGATCGGCCTGCTGGCCGGGGTGATCGCCGCGCTCAAGCGCGGCTCGCTGTTCGACCACGGGGTGATGGGCATCTCCCTGGCCGGCTACTCGATGCCGATCTTCTGGTGGGGCCTGATCCTGATCATGTTCTTCTCCGTGAGCCTGGGCTGGACCCCGGTTTCCGGGCGCATCGACCTGCTCTACGACATCGAGCCGAAAACCGGCTTCATGCTCATCGACACCCTGCTCAGCGACGAGAAAGGCGCCTTCAAGGACGCGGTCATGCACCTGATCCTGCCGGCCATCGTGCTGGGTACCATCCCGCTGGCGGTGATCGCCCGCATGACCCGCTCCTCGATGCTCGAGGTGCTGCGCGAGGACTACATCCGCACCGCCCGCGCCAAGGGCCTGTCGCCGTCGCGCGTGGTGTTCATCCATGGCCTGCGCAACGCGCTGATTCCGGTACTGACCGTGTTCGGCCTGCAGGTCGGCACGCTGCTGGCAGGCGCCGTGCTCACCGAGACCATCTTCTCCTGGCCGGGCATCGGCAAATGGCTGATCGAGGCCATCGGCGCCCGTGACTACCCCGTGGTGCAGAACGGCATCCTGTTGATCGCCTGCCTGGTGATCCTGGTCAACTTCGTCGTGGACATCCTCTACGGCCTGGCCAACCCACGCATCCGTCACCAGCGCTGAGGATTCCATCATGACCAGCCCGATTCCGAAATCCGTCACACCGACCAGCGCGGTTGACCAAAGCTTGCTCTACCCCTCGCCATACAAAGAGTTCTGGCAGGCCTTCTCGCGCAACAAGGGCGCGGTGGCCGGCCTGGCCTTCATGTGCCTGATCGTGTTCTGTGCGCTGTTCGCCCCCTGGGTGGCGCCACACAACCCCAGCGAGCAGTACCGCGACTTCCTGCTGACCCCGCCGGTGTGGCTCGAAGGCGGCACCTGGCAATTCATCCTCGGCACCGACGAACTGGGCCGCGACCTGCTGTCACGGTTGATCCAGGGCTCACGCCTGTCGCTGCTGATCGGCCTGTCGTCGGTGGTGATGTCGCTGATCCCGGGCATCCTCCTGGGCCTGCTGGCCGGGTTCTTCCCGCAGATCCTCGGCCCGTCGATCATGCGCCTGATGGACGTGATGCTGGCCCTGCCCTCGCTGCTGCTGGCCGTGGCCATCGTCGCCATCCTCGGCCCTGGCCTGATCAACACCGTGATCGCCATCGCCATCGTCTCGCTGCCGTCCTACGTGCGCCTGACCCGCGCCGCGGTGATGGGCGAGCTGAACCGCGACTACGTCACCGCCGCGCGCCTGGCCGGTGCCGGCCTGCCGCGGCTGATGTTCGTCACCGTGCTGCCCAACTGCATGGCGCCGCTGATCGTCCAGGCCACCTTGAGCTTCTCCTCGGCGATCCTCGACGCCGCCGCCCTGGGCTTCCTCGGCCTCGGCGTGCAACCGCCGACCCCCGAGTGGGGCACCATGCTGGCCTCGGCCCGCGACTACATCGAACGCGCCTGGTGGGTAGTGAGCCTGCCGGGCCTGACCATTTTGCTCAGTGTGCTGGCAATCAACCTGATGGGCGACGGGCTGCGCGACGCGCTGGACCCGAAACTCAAGAATGCCGCCTGAGGAGACCGCCATGTCACTGTTGCAGATCAACAACCTGAACGTGCGCTTCGGCGACGCCAATGCCGTGCCCGTGGTCGACGGCCTGGAGCTTGCGGTGGACGCCGGCGAGATCCTCGCCATCGTCGGCGAGTCCGGCTCCGGCAAGTCGGTCACCATGATGGCCCTGATGGGCCTGATCGACGCCCCCGGGCGCATCACCGCCGACGTGCTCAACTTCGACGGCATCGACATGCTCAAGCTCAGCGGCCGGCAACGGCGCAAGGTGGTGGGCAAGGACATCGCCATGGTCTTCCAGGACCCGATGACCGCGCTCAACCCCAGCTACACCGTCGGCTACCAGATCGAGGAAGTGCTGCGCCAGCACCTGGGCCTCAAAGGTAAAGCGGCGCGCCAGCGCGCGCTGGAGCTGCTGAAGAAGGTCGAGATCCCCGCCGCCGAAAGCCGCCTGGATGCCTACCCGCACCAGCTGTCCGGCGGCATGAGCCAACGCGTCGCCATCGCCATGGCGATTGCCGGCGAGCCCAAGCTGCTGATCGCCGACGAACCGACCACCGCGCTGGACGTGACCATCCAGGCGCAGATCATGGAGCTGCTGGTCAACCTGCAGAAGGAGCGCAACATGGCGCTCATCCTGATCACCCACGACCTGGCCGTGGTCGCCGAGACCGCCAAGCGCGTGTGCGTGATGTACGCAGGGCAGGCGGTCGAGGTCGGCCAGGTGCCGGAGCTGTTCGACATCCCCGCCCATCCCTACAGCGAAGCGCTGTTGGCGGCCATCCCCGAGCACAGCATCGGCGCCGAGCGTCTGGCCACGCTGCCGGGCATCGTGCCTGGCCGCTATGACCGGCCACAAGGTTGCCTACTGTCGCCGCGCTGCCCCTATGTGCAGGAAAACTGCCGGCGGCAGCGCCCGGCCCTCGATCCCCAGGCCCATAGCCTGGTGCGTTGCTTCTATCCGCTGAACCAGGAGGTGGCGTGATGGCCGTCGTACTTTCCGCCCGCGAACTGACCCGCCACTACGAAGTCTCCCGCGGCCTGTTCAAGGGGCATGCGCTGGTACGCGCGCTCAATGGCGTGTCGTTCGAGCTGGAGGCCGGCAAGACCCTGGCCGTGGTTGGCGAGTCCGGTTGTGGCAAGTCCACCCTGGCCCGCGCCTTGACCCTGATCGAAGACCCCTCCTCCGGTTCGCTGCAGATCGCCGGCCACGAGGTCAACGGCGCCAGCAAGGAGCAGCGCAAGCAGTTGCGCCGCGACGTGCAGATGGTGTTCCAGAGCCCCTACGCCTCGCTCAACCCACGGCAGAAGATCGGCGACCAGCTGGCCGAGCCGCTGTTGATCAATACCTCGCTGAGCAAGGCCGAGCGCCGCGCCAAAGTGCAGAAGATGATGGAGCAGGTGGGCCTGCGCCCGGAGCACTACCAGCGTTACCCGCACATGTTCTCCGGCGGCCAGCGCCAGCGCATCGCCCTGGCCCGGGCGATGATGCTGCAACCCAAGGTGCTGGTGGCGGACGAGCCGACCTCGGCGCTGGACGTGTCGATCCAGGCCCAGGTGCTGAACCTGTTCATGGACCTGCAAAAAGAGTTCAACACCGCCTACGTGTTCATCTCGCACAACCTGGCGGTGGTGCGCCATGTGGCGGACCAGGTGCTGGTGATGTACTTGGGCCGGCCGGCCGAGATGGGGCCGAAGCAGGACATTTACGACAAACCGTTGCATCCGTATACCCAGGCGCTGCTGTCGGCGACCCCGGCGATTCATCCAGACCCGCTGAAGCCGAAGATCCGCATTGCCGGGGAGCTGCCCAACCCGCTGAATCCACCAGATGGGTGTGCGTTCCACAAGCGCTGCCCGTATGCGACCGAGCGCTGCGCCAAGGAAGTGCCGGCATTACGGCAGGTGAGTACGCGGCAGGTGGCTTGTCACTATGCCGAGCAGTTTCTCTAGGTTCTAGATCGCTGGGGCTGCTGCGCAGCCCTTTCGCGACACGAGGCCGCTCCTACATCGCGGTCCCTTGTAGGAGCGGCCTTGCCGAGGCGTCGGACCGGTCGGAAAGGGCGCAAAGCAGCCCCGGCAATCTCAATGCATAAAGAACCAGATCAGGATAATCACCGGAATCGGCACCCCAATCATCCAAAGCAGTATCGAGCGCATGGCCTTTCTCCTTGTTCGAGGGTGACAAGACAGGTGCATCGCCCATGCCACTCGTATCAAAAAAATACCCTTATATGAATCAACGGCTTACCCCCTGAGCCGCTTGCCAAAACCGTGCAAATTGCCAGATCCCCACCCTTGCACGTGGGTGTTCTGCAATGCACTATCGACCCCATGACCGCCACCACCCTCCCCGACGGCTGCGAGCAAACCCCGCTCACCGCCGACACCGTCATGCGCTACCACCTGTGCTGGAAGCATCGCGACCTGGACGGGGTCATGGCGCTATACCACCCGCACATCCAGTACCACGACTTCTTCCAAAACCGCGTGCTCGGCTATGTCGAGCTGCGCGACTACGTGCGCGCCTGCCTGCCCCATGAAGCCGGTGAGGACATCGTCCACAGCGACCGCATCCGCGTCGATGGCTGTACCGCGTTCATCCAGTACCAGGTCACCGTGCAGGGCGGCGACGGGCTGGTGGCGTTCCAGTCCAGCGAAGCGATCACGGTCAGGGACGGCCTGATCTGGCGGGTCAACGAATACGCCACCCTGGTTCGCCAGAACGACAAAGGCCAAGTCAGCGGCGGCCCACGCCCGGCCACCAGCCGCCTGGGCCTGTCGCCACGGCAACTGTCGACCATGGCCCAGGACCTGGAGCATTACTTCCAGCGCCAGCGCCCCTACCTCGACCCGGAACTGGACCTGCAACAGGTGGCCGACGCCAGCGGCTACAGTCGCAACCAGATTTCCTACCTGCTCAACCAGGTGCTCGGGCAAAGCTTCTACCGTTACGTCAACCAGGCGCGGCTGCACCACCTGATGGCCAGCCTCGACGACGACAGCGTCCAGGCGCCGATCGACGACCTGGCGTTCAACGCCGGCTTCAACTCGCTCTCGGCGTTCTACAAGTGCTTTCGCGAACACACCGGCCTTACCCCCAAGGCCTATCTCAAGCAAATTTCCCTGCGTGCACGCACGTAGGACAGGCGCGGACCGACACCACTAGCATCGCCCACAGACCTTGACGGATGTGGAGCAAGACCCGATGCAACCCCCACGCACCATCAGCCTGTGGATGGACCAGCTCGACGAGCCGCTGTGTGCCCGCCCGGCCCTGCGCCAGGACCTGGACGTCGATGTGTGCATCATCGGCGCCGGCTACACCGGCTTGTGGACGGCCTACTCCCTCAAGCGCCAGGCGCCGCAGCTGAACATCGCCATCATCGAGGCGAATATCGCCGGTTACGGCGCTTCCGGGCGCAACGGCGGCTGGCTGATGGGCAACCTGCTGGGCGAGGACCGCCTGCTTGCCAGCCTGTCGCCGCAACAACGGCGCGCCAGCATCGACCTGCTGCACGGCATCCCCGACGAAGTCCACGATGTGCTCCTGCGCGAAGGCATCGCCTGCGACTACCGCAAAGGCGGCGTGCTCTACTGCGCCGCCCGCTACCCGGAACAGGAACGCAGCCTGCGCGCCTGGCTCGACGACCTCTATCGCCAGGGCATGAATGAAGACGACTACCGCTGGCTGCGCCCGGAACAGCTGGATGCCCAACTGAAGGTCAGCACCCCCTACGGCGCCCTCTACAGCCCGCACGTCGCCACGATTCAACCGGCCAAGCTGGTGCGCGGCCTGGCACGGACGGTCGAGGCCATGGGTGTGCCGATCTATGAGAACACCCCGGCCATCGACTGGCAGACCGGCGAGGTGCGCACGCCGTTGGCACGCATCCGCAGCCATTGGCTGGTCCCGGCCGTGGAAGGCTACGCCGCCAGCCTGCCACCGCTCGGGCGGCATCAGCTGCCGGTGCAGAGCCTGCTGGTGGCCACCGAGCCGCTGCCGGAGTCGACCTGGGAACAGATCGGCCTGAGCCAGGGCCAGGCCTTCAGCGAAAGCAGCCGCCAGGTCACCTATGGCCAGCGCAGCGCCGACAACCGCCTGGTGTTCGGCGCCCGTGGCGGCTACCGCTTCGGCGGCCGCCTGCGCGAAGACTTCAGCCTCAGCGGCAACGAAATCGAACTGCGCCGCTACCTGTTCGGCGAGCTGTTCCCGCAGCTCAAGCACGTGCGCATCACCCACTCGTGGGGGGGCAACCTGGGCATGGCCCGGCGCTTTCGCCCGCACATGCTGTGCGACCGCCAGCGCGGCATCGCCCTGGCCGGCGGTTATGGCGGCGAGGGTGTCGGCGCCAGCAACCTCGGTGGACGCACCCTCGCCGCGCTGATCCTCGGCCAGCACAACGAACTGACCGCGCAGCCCTGGGTGCACGACAACCGCCCGCTGTCGAGCCTGGCCAGCTGGCCCCCCGAGCCCTGCCGCTGGCTGGGCTACAACGCGATCATCCAGAGCTTCGTGCACGAGGACCGGACCCTCGCCAACCCCGCCAGCGCGCCCTGGCGGCGACGCCTGGCCAGCGGGCTGGCCGACCTCATGGAAGGTTTCATGCACTGATTTCCCTTCACCATCACAGAGGATCCACCGGTCATGAGCATCACCCAGTTCAAGCGCACCGACAGCGCTCCCCTGACCACCTCCAGCCCGGTCGCCGTGCCCCTCGGCGAGCCGGTCGCGATCACCTCGGTCAGCTGCGTCGAGCGCAGCGACGGCGTCGAGACCGGTATCTGGGAATGCACCCCGGGACGCTGGCGGCGGCAGATCGTGCAGCAGGAGTTCTGCCACTTCATCAAGGGCCGCTGCACCTTCACTCCCGACGGTGGCGAGCCCCTGATCATAGAAGCCGGAGACGCACTGATGCTACCGGCCAACAGCCTCGGCACCTGGGATATCCAGGAGACCGTGCGCAAGACCTACGTCCTCATTTTCTGATCCGCTGATCGCCTGCCTTCGATAACAACAGACAAAGCAAGGTAACCCCGACATGCGCACCGTCCTGATCGTCCCCATGATGCTGGCCGCAAGCGTTGCCAGCGCCGCCGACTCGGTGAAGATCTACAACTGGTCGAGCTACATCGCCCCCGATACCCTCAAGCAGTTCCAGCAGGCCACGGGCATCGTGCCTACCTACGACGTGTTCGACAGCAACGAAACCCTCGACGGCAAGCTGATGACCGGCAATTCCGGCTACGACGTGGTGTTTCCCTCCAACCATTTCATGGCCCGGCAGATCCAGGGCAAGGCCCTGAAGAAACTCGACAAGGCGCAATTGCCGAACTGGAAGAACCTCAACCCGGTACTGCTCAAGGCGCTGGAGGTCAACGACCCGGGCAACCAGTACGGCTTCCCCTACCTGTGGGGCAGCACCGGCATCGGCTACAACATCGACAAGGTCAAGGCGGTGCTCGGCGACCATGCGCCCATCGACTCGTGGGACCTGTTCTTCAAGCCCGAATACCTCGCCAAGCTCAAGAGCTGCGGCGTGGCGGTGCTGGACAACGGCCCCGAACTGCTGCCGATCGCCCTGCACTACCTGGGCCTGCCGCACCATAGCCAGGACCCGGCGGACTACGACAAGGCCAAGGCGTTGCTGATGCAGGTACGCCCGTACATCAGCTACTTCCATTCCTCGAAGTACACCGGCGACCTGGCCAATGGCGATGTGTGCGTGGTGGTGGGTTTCTCGGGTGACGTGCTGCAGGCGAAGAACCGTGCCGAGGAGGCGAACAACGGGGTGAGGGTGGGCTACTCGATCCCGAAGGAAGGCGCGCCGATGTGGTTCGACATGGTCGCCATGCCGGCCGATGCGCCCAACGAGAAGGCCGGGTATGCCTACATGAACTACTTGTTGCAGCCCGAGGTGATGGCGCAGATCAGCAACTTCGTGCAGTACGCCAACGGCAACCAGCAGGCCGATGCCCTGGTGGACCCGGCACTCAAGGGCAACACGATGATTTACCCAAGCGCGGATGTGATGGGCAAGCTGTATGCCCTGGAGGCGATGCCGGCGAAGATCGACCGCATTCGCACACGCATCTGGACCAGTATCAAGGCCGGGAATTGATTGCAGGCATTACGCGGCCCCTGTAGGAGCGGCCTTGCGTCGCGAAAGGGCCGCAAAGCGGCCCCAGAATCTTTGTCTAACACTGAACCCTGGGGCCGCTACACGACCCTTTCGCGACACGAGGCCGCTCCTACAGGGTCAAGTACAGGCCTGCGGAATCAGTGGTGCTCGCGAGTCGCGCGGAATTTCACATCCGGCCAGCGCTCTTCCATCAGCGACAGGTTGACCCGGGTCGGGGCCAGGTAGGTCAGGTGACCGCCACCGTCGATAGCCAGGTTCTCCATGGCCTTGTTCTGGAATTCCTCGAGCTTCTTCTTGTCGTCGCAGGCGATCCAGCGCGCCGACCACACGGTGATCGGCTCATAGGCGCACTCGACCTTGTACTCTTCCTTCAGGCGGCTGGCGACCACGTCGAACTGCAGCACACCGACCGCACCCAGGATGATGTCGTTGCTGCGCTCGGGGAAGAACACCTGGGTGGCGCCCTCTTCGGCCAGCTGCTGCAGGCCCTGGCGCAGCTGCTTGGATTTGAGCGGGTCCTTCAGGCGCACGCGGCGGAACAGCTCCGGGGCGAAGTGCGGGATACCGGTGAAGCCCAGCGCCTCGCCTTCGGTGAAGGTGTCGCCGATCTGGATGGTGCCGTGGTTGTGCAAGCCGATGATGTCGCCGGCAAAGGCCTCTTCCAGCTGCTCACGCTCGGAGGAGAAGAACGTCAGCGCATCACCGATGCGCAGGTCCTTGTTCAGGCGCACATGGCGCATCTTCATGCCCTTCTCGTACTTGCCCGAGCAGATACGCATGAAGGCGATGCGGTCGCGGTGTTTCGGGTCCATGTTCGCCTGGATCTTGAACACGAAGCCGGTGAATTTCTCTTCAACAGGCTCCACGGTCCGCTCGTGGGCGACACGGCCCAGCGGGCGCGGCGCCCAGTCGACGACCGCGTCGAGCACGTGGTCGACACCGAAGTTGCCCAGGGCGGTACCGAAGAACACCGGGGTCAGCTGGCCGTGGATGAACTCGTCCTGGTCGAACTCGTGGCAAGCGCCCTGCACCAGCTCGAGCTGCTCGACGAAGCTGTCGTACTGGTCGCCCAGGTGCGCGCGGGCCTCGTCGGAATCCAGCTTCTGGATGATCTTGGCTTCGGTGCGCTCGTGGCCGTGGCCCGGGGTGTAGACGATGATGTAGTCGCCGGTGAGGTGGTAGACACCCTTGAAGTCGCGGTAGCAACCGATCGGCCAGGTGATCGGCGCGGCCTTGATCTTCAATACCGCCTCGATTTCGTCGAGCAGTTCGATCGGGTCGCGGATGTCACGGTCGAGTTTGTTGATGAAGCTGACGATCGGCGTGTCGCGCAGGCGGCACACGTCCATCAGGGCGATGGTCCGCGGCTCTACGCCCTTACCGCCGTCGAGCACCATCAGCGCCGAGTCCACCGCGGTCAGGGTGCGGTAGGTGTCTTCCGAGAAGTCCTCGTGGCCGGGGGTGTCGAGCAGGTTGATCATGTGCTCGCGGTAGGGGAACTGCATCACCGAGGTGGTGATGGAGATGCCGCGCTGCTTCTCCATTTCCATCCAGTCGGAGGTGGCGTGGCGGTCGGACTTGCGCGACTTCACGGTACCCGCGACGGAGATCGCCTTGCCCATCAGCAGGAGCTTCTCGGTGATGGTGGTCTTACCGGCGTCGGGGTGGGAAATGATTGCGAAAGTGCGGCGCTTCGCGACTTCGGCGGCCTGGTTGGTCATGGGAAATCGCCTGACTGGGGATTCAAAAAGGGGCGATATCATACCTGAAGTCGGGCGACAGGCCAAAACAAGCCCCAACGGCTCCCCGCTATCTGCGTTGAACCTCAACTCTTTCATGTTCGAATGCCTCGAGCCCTTCAGCGTGTCCACATGTGGACGACCCAATGCGGGGCCAAAATGCTTGAGCAGATGAAGCTGAGCCAGCAGTTCATCCTGGACTACCTCGGTCAGCGCTTGCAGTTAGGCGCTGAACTCTCGGCACATTCCAATTGACCACCGCATTAAAACACCTCCAAGGGAATATTCCCTCAAGCGCATACCCAGATGATTCGAGAAGAAATTCTGAACACCTGTGAAACGCCTCGATAGCAGGTGCTTCAACGCCCCAACGTAATATCTACGCTTGTTTTTCGCGTGAAAATTCCTACAACCCAGTGATTAGCACTGGCCAAATGCCGCCCCAGATGGGAACCTTTACGCCCACGGAGACGTCCACTCCCCTGCAACCCGCTTCGGTTCAGGGCTGGTTTCACCTGCTTCACGAGCCCGACGGGGTTCGGCTCATGGCCTGATGCCACGCATCGCGCTGCTACTCGCGACCACGCTGCCCGCCGCCAGGAATGGCCGGCCGCACGGGGGTGTGATCGCCGACTATAAAAAAGGAGTCCGCCTGTGGCTGCACGCTACGGAAAAGGGCTGTTGGGATGGGCCGCCGTGCTCGTCATCCTGGCCCTGCTGGTCCACTGGATCGGCATCGACACGATCGCGCGCTATCGCGACGATCTTGGTTTCTACCTGCAAGCGCACCTGGTCCTGGTGCTGGCTTCGATGGCGGCGGCGCTGGCCGTGGGCATCCCCGCCGGCATTGCCTTGAGTCGACCGCAGCGGGTCGACAAAGCCGAACGCTTCATGCAGTTTTTCAACGTAGGCAACACCATCCCTCCCCTGGCCGTCCTGGCCATCGCCCTGAGTATCCTGGGCATCGGCGCAGGCCCGGCGATCTTCGCGCTGTTCCTCGCCTCCCTGCTGCCCATCGTGCGCAACACCTACGAAGGCCTGAAGAACGTCCCCGCCGCGCTCAAGGAAGCCGCCACCGGCATCGGCATGACCCCGCGCCAGCAGCTGTGGCAGGTGGAACTGCCCAATGCCGTGCCGATCATCGTCGGCGGCGTGCGCGTGGCCCTGGCACTTAACGTCGGCACCGCGCCCCTGGCATTCCTGATCGGCGCCAACAGCCTGGGCAGCCTGATCTTCCCCGGCATCGCCCTGAACAACCAGCCGCAACTGTTGCTCGGCGCCGCGTGCACAGCGCTGCTGGCCCTGGTGCTGGATGCCCTGGTGAGCTTCTCCAGCAAGCGCTGGCTGGAACGCGGCCTGGCCGGATAACAAGAGGGAACCCATGAAAAGAATCATCGCCTTGCTGCTGGGCGCGGCCCTGCTATACGCAGGATTTGCCCAGGCAGCGGAGAAACCGCTGGTACGCATCGGCGCGCGGGTGTTCACCGAACAGACCGTGCTCGCCGAAATCACCGCCCAATACCTGCGCGCCAATGGCTTCGACGTGCGCGTGACCAGCGGCCTTGGCAGCAACATCGCACGCCAGGCCCAGGAGACCGGCCAGCTCGACCTGATGTGGGAATACACCGGCGTCTCGCTGGTGTCGTACAACCATATCGACGAGCGCATGCCCGACGCCGAAGCCACCTATGCCCGGGTCAAGGCCCTGGATGCGCAGAAGGGCCTCATCTGGCTGGCTCCGTCGCGCTTCAGCAACACCTATGCCCTGGGCCTGCCCAAAGCGGTCGCCGCCGCCTACCCGCAGATCAACTCGATCAGCGACCTCAACCAGGTGCTGCGTGACGAACACCAGCGCCCCCACCTGGTGGCGCTGGACACCGAGTTCGCCAACCGCCCCGATGGCCTGGTCGGCCTGCGCGAGCTGTACGGCCTGCCGCTGGACCGCCGCAACATCCGCCAGATGGACGGCGGCCTGGTGTACACCGCCATGCGCAACAACCAGGTATTCGCCGGGCTGGTGTACACCACCGACGGCCGCCTGAACGCCTTCGAGCTCAAGCTGCTGGAAGACGACAAGCACTACTTCCCCGACTACACCGCCGCCCCGGTCGTGCGCAAGGCCGTGCTCGACGCCCACCCGCAGCTGGCCGGGCTGCTCAAGCCGCTGGCCGAACGACTGGACGACCAGACCATGCGCCAGCTCAACGCCCAGGTCGATGTCGAGCACCAGAGCCCGACCCGGGTAGCCGCCGCCTTCCTGCGCGAGCATTCACTCAGCGAGGTGCAGCCATGAACCTGCTCGACACCTTCGCCCACCTCGACTGGACCCAGGTCCTGCAACTGACCGGCCAGCACGTTACCCTGGTCGGCATCGCCGTGGGCCTGGCCATCGTCGTCGGCGTGCCGCTGGGCATCCTGATGACCCGCTTCCCTGTGTTCGCCGGGCCCCTGCAGGCCAGCGCCACGGTGCTGCTGACCATCCCCTCGATCGCCCTGTTCGGCCTGCTGCTGCCGTTCTACTCCAAGTTCGGCCAGGGCCTCGGCCCGCTGCCGGCGATCACCGCGGTGTTCCTGTATTCGCTGCTGCCGATCCTGCGCAACACCTACCTGGCCCTGACCAACGTCGAGCCTGGCATCCGCGAAGCCGCCCGCGGCATCGGCATGACCTTCGGCCAGCGCCTGCGCATGGTCGAGCTGCCCATCGCGGTGCCGGTGATCCTCGCCGGGGTGCGCACCGCCGTGGTGATGAACATCGGCGTGATGACCATCGCCGCCACCATCGGCGCCGGTGGCCTGGGCGTGCTCATCCTCACCGCCATCAGCCGCAGCGACATGTCGATGCTGCTGGTCGGCGCCGTGCTGGTCAGCCTGCTGGCGATCATCGCCGACCTGCTTCTGCAAACCCTGCAACGTGCCCTGACTCCGGAAGGACTGCGCTCATGATCGAATTGAAGAACCTCAGCAAGACCTTCAACGTCAACGGCAAGGACGTCAAAGCCGTCGACTCGGTTAGCCTCACCGTCAACGAAGGTGAGATCTGCGTGTTCCTCGGCCCCTCGGGCTGTGGCAAGAGCACCACGCTGAAGATGATCAACCGCCTGATCACGCCAACCAGCGGCCAGGTGTTCATCAACGGCGAGGACACCACCGGCCTGGACGAGGTGACGCTGCGCCGGCACATCGGTTATGTGATCCAGCAGATCGGCCTGTTCCCCAACATGACCATCGAGGAGAACATCACCGTGGTGCCGCGCCTGCTGGGCTGGGACAAGCAGCGTTGCCACGACCGCGCCCGCGAGCTGATGAGCATGATCAAGCTCGAGCCCAAGCAGTACCTGCAACGCTACCCACGCGAGTTGTCCGGCGGCCAGCAGCAACGCATCGGCGTGATCCGCGCCCTGGCTGCCGAAGCGCCGGTGCTGCTGATGGACGAGCCGTTCGGTGCGGTCGACCCGATCAACCGCGAGATGATCCAGAACGAATTCTTCGAGATGCAGCGGGCACTGAACAAGACCGTGATCATGGTCAGCCACGACATCGACGAGGCGATCAAGCTCGGCGACAAGATCGCCATCTTCCGCGCGGGCCGACTGTTGCAGCTGGACCATCCGGACACCCTGCTGGCGCACCCAGTGGATGATTTCGTCAGCAATTTCGTCGGCCAGGACAGCACGTTGAAGCGCCTGTTGCTGGTGCGGGCCGAGGATGCTGCGGACAACGCGCCATCGGTGAGCCCGCAAACCCCGGTGAGCGATGCGCTGGAACTGTTGGACGAGCATGACCGCCGCTACGTGGTGGTCACCGATGGGCAGAACAAGGCGCTGGGCTATGTGCGCCGGCGCGACATGCACCGCCAGCAGGGGACCTGCGGCGATTTCCTGCGTCCGTTCAATGCCACCGCAGCCCATGACGAGCACCTGCGCATCCTGTTGTCGCGGATGTACGAGTTCAACCGGGCCTGGTTGCCGGTGCTGGATGCCGAACAGGTGTTCCTCGGCGAGGTGACGCAGGAGTCGATTGCGGCGTACCTGAGTTCGGGGCGCTCGCGGGGGGCGAAGACCAGTATCGTGTCGCCTGCCGAAGCCGTGACCTCCTGATAGAAAGCCGGGGCCGCTGTGCGGCCCATCGCGACACAAGGCCGCTCCCACAGGCACTGCGCCGCCCTGAAGGCTGATGCCGTACCTGTAGGAGCGCACCTTGTGTCGCGAAAGGGGCGCAAAGCGCCCCCGGCAATAGCAAATCAGCCCCCGCCCACAAACGCGGCGCCGCCCTGAAGGCTGATGCCGTACCTGTAGGAGCGGCCTTGTGTCGCGAAAGGGGCGCAAAGCGCCCCCGGCAATCGTGAATCAGAACCCTACACTGGCCTGCACATAGAACGTGCGCGGCTCACCCACATAGATGCCGGCATTGTTGTCGCTGGAGCGGGTGAAATACTGCTTGTCGAACAGGTTCTTCACCCCCGCCGCCAGCTTCAGGTTCGACAGCTGCGGGCCGAATTCATACCCGCCACGGGCATGCCAGGTCACGTACCCCGGAATATCGCCATACTGCCCGTCGGCGCTCGGCTCGGTGATGTAGTTGCCGTTGAAGCTGCCATTGGCGTTCATCCCGGTGCCCGGCGCGCGCTGCTTCGACTGGGCGTAGGCATCCAGGTTCCAGGTCCAGCGGTTGACCTGGTAGCGCAACCCGGCGGTGGCCACCTGGCGCGAATAGAACGGCAGGTCGCGGCCCTTGAACCCGGGAATCTCGCCTTCGTAGGTGGCACGGGTATAGGTGTACCCGGCATTCACCGACATCCCTTGCAGGCGCGGGTCCAGGCCGGACAGGTCGTAGCGCGCCGAAGCCTCGATGCCCTGGTGCTTGGTGGCGCCGAGGTTGGTCCAGCCGACATCGTTGCTGATGTACTGCAACTCATCGTCGAAATCGATGTAGAACGCAGTCAGTTCACCCGCCCAATGGCCGTTGTCATAGCGCGTGCCGATCTCATAGGTCTTGGCCTTCTCCGGCTCCAGGCCGTTGGCAGTGCTGTCGCCGCTGCCGCCCTGGCCGAGCTGGAAATACTGCAGGCTGCCGAACGAGGTCTCGTAGTTGGCGAACAGCTTCCAGGCGTCGGACAGGTGGTACATCACGCTCAATGCCGGCAGCGGCTCGTTGCTGGTGATGCTGCGGTTCTTCTCCGCCACCGGGCGCTGGTTGGCGTCCAGCACCGGGCGATCGCGCCAGTCGGTGTTGATGTGCTCGAAGCGTATGCCCGGGGTGATGGTCCAGTTGCCCACGTCGATCTTGTCGTCGATGTAGTAGGCACTGGCCTCGGTGCCGCCGCTGCGGTCCTGGAACACATGGCCATCGGAGCTCGGGGTCGCGGTCGGCACATTGTCGATCAGCGCCAGGCGGGTGGACTGCTCGCGCATCGCTTCCTTCAGGTAGCGATAGCCGACGCTGACTTCCTGGGTGGTCGGGCCGACGAAGAAGATCCGCGACAGCCGCGGCTCGATGGCGAAGGTATGGTAGTTGCGCGGATACGCCGACAGGGTCTTCATGTCGCGCGCGGCGATGGCGCTGCCGCGGAAACTGTCGGTGTAGTAGGTCAGTACCTCGAACTGGGTGGCGTCGTCGATCTGCCGCAGCCACTTGAACGACACATCCTTGCGCCGGCCACTGAAGTAGTCGTAGTCGCGCAGCGACTGGTAGGGGTTATGGTCGTTCTGGGCCTGGGTCAGGCCGCCGGGCATGTCGGCGCGGCCATCGTAGTAGTGAAAATTGAGCCAGAACTCGTCGACATCGGTCGGTGCCCAGTGGGTCTTGAGCATCACGTCGTCGATGTCATTGCCGTTGTTGCGCTCGCGATAGCCATTGCCGTTGACCCCGGTGTACAGCAGGGCCACGCCCATGCCGTTGTCGGCGGTGCCACCGACGAAGGCCGACTCGGTGTGCTTCCAGCCACCGTGGCGCGAGGTTTCCACGCTGGTCGACAGCTCGCCGGTGGCCTTCTCGGGAATCGCCCGCGTGACGAAGTTGATCACCCCACCGACGTTCTGCGGGCCATAGCGCACGGACCCGGCGCCGCGTACCACATCGATGCTGTCGAGGTTGCCCGAGGAGATCGGCGCCATCGACAACTGCGGCTGGCCATAGGGGGCGAAGGCCGCCGGGATGCCGTCGATCAGCACCGTGGAGCGTGGCGACAGGCGCGAGGTCAGGCCACGCACCCCCACGTTCAGCGACAGGTCGCTGCCGCCGGTGCCGTTGGAGTCCTGCACCTGCACGCCCGGAATGCCGCGCAGCACATCGCGTACGTTCATCGCGCCCTGCTCGACCATCGCCTCGCGCCGGACCACGGTGCGCGCGCCAGGGTGGTTCTGCACCACGCTCTGGTCGGCATCGCCCAGCCAGTCACCCACCACCTTGATGTCGGTAGGCGCCAGCTCCAGGCTGCCGGTGGCCTGGGCGCCGACGCTTTCGGCAGGCTTGAGCACCACGGTGTCGGCGGATTGCTCGAAGGTCAGCCCGCTGCCTTGCAGCAGTTGCTGCAGCGCCTGTTCCGGCGCCCACTCGCCCGACACCGCCGGGGCCTGCTTGCCGGCCACCAGTTGCGGGCTGAAGAACAGTTGCAGGTGGGTCTGCTGGCCGAGTTGCTGCAAGGCGCCAGCCAGTGGCTGGGCCGCGATCTGCAAGGTATCGGCATAGCTGTTGCCTGCCGCGGCACTGACCGCCAGGGCCAGCGCCAGGCGGCGCAGCGGGAGAAGGGGCTTATTGTTGTTCACGTCTTCGAGGGGTCCTGAGAGTCGGGATGAACGCCAACTGCATGCGAATGTAAATGCTTGGCAGTTGCAGCTGGCGGGGAAGACGAACGAACGGATAAAAACCTGAATCTATTTTGCGATTATTTCGCTGGAGCCGTCCGCGTGCTGGCGCACAGCCACCGGCAGAATGTTCGGCAGGGCCCGCAACAAGGCATCCGGGTCATCGCTGCTGAAGGTGCTCGACAGGCGCAGGTCGGCCACCTTGCCCGGCGCCACCCGCAGTGGCTGGGCGCGGTAGCGCGACACTTCGGCCACCACTTCGCCAAGCGGGGCGTTGTCGAACACCAGCTTGCCGTGGCGCCAGGCGGTCAGCGCATTGGCATCGATGGCATAGGGCGCGGCGACCTCGCCCTGCGGGTCGATATGCGACCCCTGGCCCGCCGTCAGTCGTGCCCGCGAGGCTCCGGCGCCCTGCACCTGCACCGAGCCCTGCTCAACCGCCACCCGGGTGCTGTGCGCATCCTGGCGCACGTCGAAGCGAGTCCCGGTAACGATCACCTGGCCTTGCGCGGTACTGACCACGAATGGCCGACTGCTGTCATGGGCGACGATGAACATCGCCTCGCCCTGGCTCAGTTGCACATGGCGACGGCCAGCCGAGAACGCCACCTGCAGTTGGGTGGCGCTGTTGAGTTCCAGCTGCGAACCGTCGGGCAACTCGACCCGGCGGCGTTCACCCAGCGCGGTGCTCAAGTTGTCGTGGTGATTGAGCTGCCGGTACTGCCAACCACTCCAGCCCAGCCCCAACGCCGCCAGCGCGACACCCGCCGCCAGGGCCTGGCGCAACAGCCGCCGACGCGGCAACTGGCGCACCGGCTGCGCCTGACACAGCGCAGCCAGGCGCTGGCGCGGAATCAAGCCGGCCGCCCGCCACAAGCGGTCCAGGCGCGCATACTCCTCGGCGTGCCGAGGGTCCTGCGCCAGCCACTGCTCCAAGGCCAGGCGCAAGGCCGGGTCCTGTGGCGCATCCTGGACCCGGGCGAACCAGGCGGCCGCCTGCTCGCCCACGGGGTGCTGTTTCATCAATGGGGTCTCCTGACTCATCCGGCCGACACATCCAGGTGCTCACGCAGATGTCGGAGCGTGCGGATCATATACTTTTCGACCATGTTCTTGGTCAAACCCATGCGCTCGGCGATCTCCGCCTGGGTCAGCCCCTCCAGTTTCTGCCAGATGAACACCCGCCGGCAGTTCAACGGCAGCTCGGCCAGCGCCCGCTCGACGCGGTCGGCCAGCTCCAGGGCGTGCATGTAGGCTTCCGGGTCGCAAGCCTCGGCGGGTTGCGTGAAGGCCTCCAGCGCCAGGGCCTGGCGCCGGTCCTCGCGGCGATAGCCGTCCACGGCGATATTGCGCGCGGTCTGGTGCAGGTAGGCGCGCGGCTGCTCGACCTGTTCGCGCGGGTTTTCCAGCACGCGGACGAACGCATCGTGGGTGAGGTCCTCGGCCTGCTGACGACTGCGCAACTTGCGCGTCCAGGTGCCGATCAGCTCGTGGTAGTGGTCGAGGAAGCCTTTGTGTCCGGACACGGTCGGTTCGTCAGGGAGGCAGGGGCGCGAATAGTAATATTTCTCATAAAGGACAGCAATCCACCCCAATCCGCTAGCGACCCAGTGGGCCAGTAACAAAAAATTTATCGCTGATTTGAGAAAAAAACCGCGTTACGCAATGTGGTCATAAATATGAACACCCGCCTGGCGAACACAACCAGTGAGCGCCCCCCGACCAACGGTTACCGAGCCATTCTGATGGGCTTTCGCAGCGAAACCCAAGCCATCGTGCAAAGAACGGAGCTTCCAGCCAATCGCAGCCAGATCGCCACCTGTTCCACAATTTTTTACGCTTTGCCACCGCCAAGGAACATCAGCGCCCCAGGCTGGTCGGTTATTGCAGGCACAGGGTGGCCAAACCAGGCCAACCCCCCCTCCTCGGCTGTTGATCTTGCCGGTTTCACGTCCTAAAGTGCGCGCCGAACGTCCATGCTGGAAACGATCCATCCGGCTCAAGTACTGACGACGAGACAGCAAGGTCACCCGCCGCCCTTTCCGGCACGGTTGACCTTTTTGCTTTCGGCGACATGCCTTGGGAAGTAGGCGAACCAAAGTGGGGATACGGAGGACGTTCAGTTTGCTGCCACTTACCTTTTCAGTTTGCCCATGGAGCCCTCGAGCATGTCGATCCAGGTCGAAGACTATTTCGCGCGTGACACCTTCCAGAAGATGAAGGCGTTCGCCGACAAGCAGGAAACCCCGTTCGTACTCATCGATACCCAGATGATCAGCCAGGCCTATGACGACCTGCGCGCAGGTTTCGAATTCGCCAAGGTCTACTACGCGGTCAAGGCCAACCCGGCCGTGGAAATCATCGACCTGCTCAAAGAGAAAGGTTCGAGCTTCGACATCGCCTCGATCTACGAGCTGGACAAGGTCCTCGGCCGTGGTGTCAGCGCCGAGCGCATCAGCTATGGCAATACCATCAAGAAGTCCAAGGACATCCGCTACTTCTATGACAAGGGCGTGCGCCTGTACGCCACCGACTCCGAAGCCGACCTGCGCAACATCGCCAAGGCCGCGCCGGGCTCGAAAGTCTATGTGCGCATCCTCACCGAAGGCTCCACCACCGCCGACTGGCCGCTGTCGCGCAAGTTCGGCTGCCAGACCGACATGGCCATGGACCTGCTGATCCTCGCCCGCGACCTGGGCCTGGTGCCATACGGCATCTCCTTCCACGTCGGCTCCCAGCAGCGTGACATCAGCGTCTGGGACGCGGCCATCGCCAAGGTCAAGGTGATCTTCGAGCGCCTCAAGCAAGAAGACGGAATCGAGCTGAAGCTGATCAACATGGGCGGTGGCTTCCCGGCCAACTACATCACCCGCACCAACAGCCTGGAAACCTACGCCGAGGAAATCATCCGCTTCCTCAAGGAAGACTTCGGCGACGACCTGCCGGAAATCATCCTCGAGCCAGGCCGCTCGCTGATCGCCAACGCCGGTATCCTGGTCAGCGAAGTGGTGCTGGTGGCGCGCAAGTCGCGCACCGCCGTCGAGCGCTGGATCTACACCGACGTGGGCAAGTTCTCCGGCCTGATCGAAACCATGGACGAGGCGATCAAGTTCCCGATCTGGACCGAGAAGAAAGGTGAAACCGAGGAAGTGGTGATCGCCGGCCCGACCTGCGACAGCGCCGACATCATGTACGAGAACTACAAGTACGGCCTGCCGCTGAACCTGGCCATCGGCGACCGCCTGTACTGGCTGTCCACCGGTGCCTACACCACCAGCTACAGTGCGGTGGAGTTCAATGGCTTCCCGCCCTTGAAGGCCTACTACCTGTAATGCACGACGGGGTCGCAAGGCCCCGTTTCTTTTGCCGTTTCAAACTACCTCGCCCCCTGTAGGAGCGGCCTTGCCGAGGCGTCGGACCGGTCGGAAAGGGCCGCAGAGCGGCCCCGGCGATCTTTGCATCAGCAATGAAATCCTGGGGCCGCTGCACGGCCCTTTCGCGACACGAGGCCGCTCCTACAGGGATTGCGTCAGTCCTGAAATCTGCGCTGCTCGATCTCCTCGGCATACCGCGCCGCAAAGGCCTCCAGCACCGGCCCCGCGCCCTGCAACGTCACCAGCGCGCTACGCAGGAAGTTCAGGTTACCCTCGACCCGCGCCCGCTCCAGCCACGGCCCGGCTTCGGCAACCTCGCCGCGCTCGACCAGCACCAGCGCCAGGCTGAACATCCCGCGAAAATCCCCCGCCTCGGCTGAACGGCGATACCAGCGCACCGCCCGCGCCGGGCTCGCGGTGGTGGCAATGCCCTGCTCCAGGTAACGCCCATACAGGTTCATCGACTTGGCATGCCCCAACTGGGCCGCCTGTTCGTAGCAGCCCAGCGCCTGGGCCTGGTTGGCCGGCACGCCACGTCCGGTAGCCAGCAGGTTGCCCAGGTTGTACATGCCCCAGTCCAGCCCGGCATCCGCCGCGTGGGCGTAGTGAATAGCGGCCTGCGCCAGGTTCACCTCGCCGCCCCAGCCGTGCTCCAGGCAACGCCCGAGCATGTTGTGGGCCATGGCGCTGCCGCCCTGGGCGGCAATGCCGAACCAGCGCCGGGCGACCACTTCATCAGCTTCGATGCCTTGCCCATCGAGCAGGATCTGCCCCAGCAACAGCTGGGCCTCGAGCACTCCCTGCCCGGCTGCGGCGAGGATCGCCTGGGCCGCCTGGCCCGGGCTGTGCTCGAGCATTGTCCGCAGCCCGGCCGCGTCCACCACCTGTTCACGGCGCAATTGATAAGACACGATTCAGACCTCGGCCCAGCGGCGCAGCAGGTTGTGGTAGGTGCCAGTCAGCTGCAGCAGCGAGGGGTGCTCGGGCACATCGGCGCCGAGCTGGCGGATAGCATTGTCCATCTCGAACAGCAAGGTGCGCTGGCTGTCCTCGCGAACCAGGCTCTGGGTCCAGAAGAACGCGGCATAGCGCGCGCCCCGGGTCACCGGGTTGACCTTGTGCAGGCTGGTGCCGGGGTACAGTACCAGGTCGCCGGCGGCCAACTTGACCTCGCGCACGCCATAGGTGTCCTGGATCACCAGTTCGCCGCCGTCGTAGCTGTGCGGGTCGCTCAGGAACAGCGTCGAGGACAGGTCGGTGCGCACCCGCTCGGCACTGCCCTTGGGCTGGCGCAGGGCATTGTCGATATGAAAATCGAAGCTGCCGCCCTCGCGATAGCAATTGATCAACGGCGGGAACACCTTGTGCGGCAGCGCCGCCGACATGAACAGCGGGTTGCGCCACAGGCGGTCGATCAACGCGCCGCCGATCTCCTTGGCCAGCGCATGGCCCTCGGGCAGTTGCAGGTTGTGCTTGGCCTTGGCCGACTGATAGCCCGCGGTGACCTTGCCATCGGCCCAGTCGGCCTGCTCCAGGGCCTGGCGGATACGCAAGATTTCGTCGGCATCGAACAGCCCGGGAATATGAAGCAGCATGGCAACGGCACCTGATGGGCATGGAGTAAGGGCGCAATGATATTGATTACCTTTTACGCAGGACAAGCCCCCGGCATTGATCCACGACGTATGACCCCGCAAAAACCGTAAGGTGAAATTGTAAAGAATGTAAATTTCTAGCGAATGGTAACGCTTCTCAATTGTTCCTTACATTCGCTTACATTATCATCCGCGGCCTTCATACCTTGGGGAAGGTCCATCACCATGCGCCACGTGCCAACCGCTGTGAGTTCACCACGCCTGCTCGTTTCCGCCATTGGCGTCGCCGTTACCACCGCCGCTGCGGCTCAGGTTGCATCCGCCGCGCAAGCCAACGATGCTGCCATTTCGCTAGATGCGACCAGCGTGAACGCGACGCAGGACACCACCAGCTACAAGGCCGATACTGCCAGCTCGAAAAAGTACACGGCGCCACTGCGCGAAACCCCAAAGAGTGTCACCGTAATTCCGCAACAAGTGATTCGTGATACCGGCGCAACCACCTTGGTAGATGCGCTGCGTACGACGCCAGGCATCACCTTCGGCGCTGGCGAAGGCGGCAACCCTGCCGGCGACCGCCCGATCATCCGTGGCTTCAACGCCGAGAGCGACGTTTTCGTCGACGGCATGCGAGACGTCGCCTCGCAAAGCCGGGAAATCTTCAACGTCGAATCGGTCGAAGTCAGTAAAGGTCCTGGTTCGGCCTTCACTGGCGCGGGCTCCACAGGTGGCAGCCTGAACCTGGTCACCAAAACAGCAAAGCTGGGTGATGCTTATAACGGTGGGTTCACCTGGGGTAGCGATCAAACCAAGCGCACCACGCTGGATCTGAACAAGCAAATAACCGACAGTTCGGCATTTCGCTTGAACCTGATGAAGCACGAAGCCAACGTCGCGGGTCGCGATGGCGTGGATGTAAGCCGTTGGGGTGTTGCCCCGTCTTTCGCCTTTGGCCTGGGTACCGATACCCGCGTGACGGTAGGCTACTACCACCTCAAGACCGACGATATGCCGGACTACGGTATCCCACTGACGCGCAGCGCCACGCGCAGCAAATACAACGTGGACAAGCCCGCGCATGTCGACCGTGACAACTTCTACGGTCTCAACAGCCGTGACTACCGCAAGACCAGCAACGACAGCGGGACCATCCGGATCGAGCACGATCTGAACGACAACTTGACGCTGTCCAATAGCTTCCGGATGTCGCGCTCGACGCTCGACTACATCGTGACCAACCCTGATGACAGCAAGGGCAACGTTGCCAACGGCACCGTCTATCGGTCCACCAAGAACCGCAACTCCACCTCTAAGGGCTGGGTCAACCAGACCGACCTCAGCGCCAAATTCAACACCGGGTTCATCGAACACAGCCTGGTTACAGGCCTGGAGTTCACCTACAGCGACACACACAACCGTGGCTATGTAATCACCTCCAGTGCCGGTACAGGCACAACCTGCAACCCTGCTCTGCTAGGTTCAGGTGACTGCACCAGCCTGTACGATCCGTCTCCGAAGGACGGTTGGTCGGGCACCATTACCGACAGCCCGGCCTATACCGACACCGACACCAAAACCCGCGCCGCTTACGTTTTCGATACGCTGACATTCAATGAGCAGTGGTCGCTGAACCTTGGTCTGCGCTATGACGATTACCAGACCAAATCCAGCGGTTACAGCACCGGCGGACGCGGCTCAGTGGCCGGTGACTTCTCCCGTGAGAACAATGCGCACCTGTGGAACTACCAACTGGGTGTAGTCTACAAACCGCTGCCCAATGGCAGCATCTACGCAGCCTGGTCGACCTCCAGCAACCCATCGGGTGAGACCAGCGGCAATGGCGGCTTAGAACTCGCGGCCAACAACAGCAACCTCGATCCAGAACGCAACCGCAACTATGAGATCGGAACCAAGTGGGACTTCTTCGACGAGAACCTCTCGCTGACAGCAGCGCTGTTCCGGACCGACAAGACCAACGCACGCGTGACCGACCCAGACAACGCCACCTACCAGGTACTGGACGGAGAACAACGCGTCCAAGGGTTGGAACTGACCTATGCCGGCAATCTGACCAGCAAATGGAAGGTCTATGGCGGCTACACCTACATGGAAAGTGAAATCGTCAAGACCACCACCGCTGCAAACCAAGGCAACCACATGCCAAGCACGCCGCGGAACAACTTCACCTTCTGGTCAACCTACGACATTGTTCCTCAACTGACTGTCGGCGCCGGCGCCACCTTCGTCGATTCACGCTTCGGGGATGAGGCCAACTCTGTCGAGGTGCCGTCCTACTGGCGTTATGACGCGATGGCAACCTATCGTCTGACCAAGAACGTCGACCTGCAGTTGAATCTGCAAAACCTTACGGACAAACGCTACTTCGACCAAGTGTTTTCCACCCACTACGCACACGTTGCAGCGGGTCGTACAGCACTCATGAGCGCCAACTTCCACTTCTGATGGTGTGACAAAAAGCCCCGTTCATTCCCATGAACGGGGCTTTCGCATATCAAGGCATAATGCACGCCGCGCGGTAGCTGGCGGCCAGACAAGGTAATCGACGTGGTGAAGAAGACACTGTTCCAACTGCACTGGTTCTTTGGCATCAGCGCCGGCCTGGTGCTGGCGCTGATGGGCATCACCGGGGCCATCTGGTCGTTCCAGGAAGAGCTGCTGCGCGCGTTCAACGCCGAAGTGCTCAAGGTCGAGGTGCGCGAGCAAGGCGTGCTGCCACCGGCCGAGCTGGTACGCCGGGTCGAGGCCGCCGAAGGCGACAAGGTGTCGATGCTCTGGGTCGATACCCGCGAAGGCAACGCCGCGCGGATCTTCTTCATGCCCGCGCCCGGCGAGCGCCGCGGCCAGCTGCGCTATGCCGACCCGTACACCGGCGAGCTCAAGGGCGAAGTCGCCGGGCTGGGTTTCTTCAACCTCATGCTCAACCTGCACCGTTTCCTGGCGATGGGCGACAGCGGCCGCCAGATCACCGGCGCCTGCACCCTGATGCTGATCTTCTTCTGCCTGTCCGGCCTGTACCTGCGCTGGCCGCGCAAGGCCTTGAACTGGCGCACCTGGCTGACCCTGGACTGGGCCAAGAAAGGCCGCGCGTTCAACTGGGACCTGCATGCGGTGTTCGGCACCTGGTGCCTGCTGTTCTACCTGCTGTTCGCCTTGACCGGGCTGTTCTGGTCCTACGAGTGGTACCGCGAAGGCCTGAACCGCCTGCTGGCCGACCAGCCAACCGCCGGGGCACAGAAACGCGGTGAAGGCCGTGGCGGACGCCATGGGCCACCCAAGGCGGACAAGAACGCGCCGCCGTTGCTGGTCGACTACGACGCCATCTGGGCAAACCTCAAGGAGGCCGCCGGCCCGAACCTTGCCAGCTATAACCTGCGCCTGCCGCCGGTTGGCGGCCAACCGGCGACCCTGTTCTACCTGCTGCAAGGCGCCGAGCATGAGCGGGCCTTCAACACCCTCACCCTTGATCCGGCCACCGGCGTGATCAAGCGCCACGAGCGCTATACCGACAAATCGTTCAAGGCCCAGTTGCTGCAGAGCGTCTACGCCCTGCACGTGGGCAGCTACTTCGGCCTGCCGGGGCGCATCATCGTCACCCTGGCCAGCCTGACCATGCCGTTGTTCTTCGTCACCGGCTGGCTGCTGTACCTCGACCGCCGCCGCAAGAAACGCCAGGTCCGTGCCGCCCGCGGCGCGGTGGGGAGCACGGCCAGCACTGGCGACAGCTGGCTGATCGGCTTCGCCAGCCAGAGCGGGCTGGCCGAGCAACTGGCCTGGCAGAGCGCTGGCCAGTTGCAGGCCGCAGGCTTGCCGGTCCAGGTGCGTCCACTGGCCGAACTGGGCGAGCCCGAGTTGCGCCAGGCCAAGCGCGCCTTGTTCGTGGTCAGCACCTTCGGCGACGGCGAAGCGCCGGACAGCGCTCGTGGCTTTGAACGCAAGGTACTGGGCCAACCCTGGGCGCTGGAACACCTCAACTACGCCCTGCTGGCCCTGGGCGACCGCCAGTACCCGCACTTCTGCGGCTTCGCCCGGCGGCTCCAGGCCTGGCTCGGCGAACGTGGCGCCAGCAGCGCCTTCAGCCCGGTGGAGGTGGACAACGCCGATCCCGCCGCGCTGCAGCTGTGGCAACAAGAACTGGCGCAACTGACCGGCGCCCGCCCGGTCGCCGCCTGGCAACCGCCTAGCTTCGGCAACTGGCGCCTGGCAAGCCGTGACCTACTCAACCCTGGCAGTCAGGGCGCAGCGGTCTACCTGCTGGGCCTGCAAGCCGAAACACCCTGCGCGTGGGATGCCGGTGACCTGATCGAGATCCTGCCACGCAACGGCCAGCCCCGCGTCGATGCCTTCCTTGCCGGCCTGGGCCTTGATCCACGCAGCCCGGTGCAACTCGACGGCCTGCAGGAAACCCTGGCGCAGGCCCTGGCCAGCCGTCAGTTGCCGGTCAGCCGCGAACACCTGATCGGCCTGCATGCCCAGGCCCTGGTCGACGCCCTGATCCCGCTGAGTGCCCGTGAATACTCGATTGCCTCCATCGCCAGCGATGGCGTGCTGGAGCTGATCGTGCGCCAGGAGCGTCACGCCGATGGCAACCTGGGCCTGGGCTCCGGCTGGCTGACCGAGTACCTACCATTGGAACGCAGTGTCAGCGCACGCTTGCGTCGCAATAGCGGCTTCCACTTGCCCGCCGAGTCGGCGCCCTTGGTGCTGATCGGCAACGGCACCGGCCTGGCTGGTCTGCGCAGCCTGCTCAAGGCGCGCATCGCTGCCGGCGAGCAGCGCAACTGGCTGCTGTTCGGCGAACGCAACCGCGCCCACGATCTGCTGTGTGGCGACGAGTTGCACGCCTGGCTGGAGCGCGGCGACCTGCAACGACTGGACCTGGCGTTCTCCCGCGACCAGGCCGAGAAGATCTATGTGCAGGATGTGCTGTTGCAGCAGGCCGCCGAGCTCAAGCGCTGGATCGACGCTGGCGCGTGCGTGTACGTCTGCGGCAGCCTGCAAGGGATGGCCGCGGGGGTGGATGCGGCGTTGCAGGGGATCCTCGGTGAAACGGTCGTGCAGCAGTTGATCGAGGATGGGCGGTATCGGCGGGATGTCTACTGACCACAGGCCCTGTAGGAGCGGCCTTGTGTCGCGATGGGCTGCGAAGCAGCCCCAGGATATTGCAAGCATTCAAAGTTGCTGGGGTCGCTACGCGGCCCATCGCGACGCAAGGCCGCTCCCACAGAAGCTCAATGCAATTCGAAGGTATCGGCATCCAGGTTGGCCGGGAAGCGCGCGCGGTACGCCGCCAGCTCCGCCGCGCGCAGCACCACGGTGAACACACCATCGGCCTCGCCCGCGCTCAACAGGCTCTCGCCCTGGAAGTCGAGCACCTGGCTGTCGCCTGAATAGGCAAAGCCCTTGCCATCGGTGCCCACCCGGTTCACCGCCGCCACGAAGCACAGGTTCTCGATGCCCCGCGCCGGCAACAGGCGGTTCCAGTGCAGACGGCGCGCCGCCGGCCAGTTGGCGGTGTACAGCAGCAAGTCGGTGTCCTGGGCGTCGCGGCTCCACACCGGGAAACGCAGGTCGTAGCAGATCAGCGGCCGGATGCGCCAGCCCTTGAGCTCGAACTGCACCTGGCGCTCGCCTGGGGTGTAGTGCTTGTGTTCGCCGGCCATGCGGAACAGGTGGCGCTTGTCGTAGTGCAGGATTTCGCCATCGGGCCGCGCCCACAGCAGGCGGTTGCGGTGGCTGCCGTCGGCGGCCTGGATGATCACGCTGCCGGTGATCACCGCATTGGCCTTTTTCGCCTGGGCCTTGAGCCACTTGTAGGTGGGGCCGTTCTCCGGCTCGGCGAGCTGCTCGGAGTCCATCGAAAAACCGGTGGTGAACATCTCTGGCAGGATCACCAGGTCGACCTCGCCGGCCTGCGCGATCATCTCCTCGAAATGCGCGTAGTTCGCTTCGCGGTCGTGCCAGGCCAGGGTGGTCTGCACCAGGGCGATTTTCAGGTTCGCTAGTTCGCTCAGATCGCGCATAGTCGTTCCGCCGCCTGTCGCAGCGTCTCCTCACGTTTGGCAAAGCACAGGCGTACCAGGCGTTGCTCGGGGATGGGTTGCTGGTAGAACACCGACACCGGGATGCTGGCCACGCCATGCTCGCGGGTCAGCCACAGGGCCATGTCGACATCGTTGAGGTCGGGGCGGATCTGCGAATAGTCGACCAGTTGAAAATAGGTACCCGGGGTGCGGGTGAAGGTGAAACGCGAGCCTTGCAGCAAGTCGCAGAACAAGTCGCGCTTGGCCTGGTAGAAGCCCGGCAGTTCATCGATATGCTCGGGGTGCTCGGCCATGAAGTCGGCCAGGGCGCACTGCAACGGCGTGACGCCGCAGAAGTTGACGTACTGGTGCACCTTGCGCAGCTCGGCACTCAGGGCCGGCGGCGCGACCACGTAGCCGGTCTTCCAGCCGGTGACGTGGTAGGTCTTGCCGAACGAGCTGATGACGAAGGCGCGGGCGTACAGTTGCGCGTGGGCCAGCACGCTGGCGTGGCGCACGCCGTCGTAGATCAGGTGCTCGTACACCTCGTCGCTGACCAGGTAGATGTCGCGGTCCTCGATCAGCCGCGCCAGCTGGTCCAGGTCGTCGCGGCTGATCAGCGCGCCACTGGGGTTGTGCGGCGAGTTGAGGATGACCATGCGCGTGCGCGGGCTGAGGGCGTCGCTGAAACGCTGCCAGTCGATGCTGAAGCTGCCGTCGCGCAGTGGCACATGCACGCAGCGCCCGCCCGCCAGCTCTACCGAGGGTTCGTAGCTGTCGTAGCTGGGGTCGAAGACGATCACCTCGTCGCCGGGGTGGATCACCGCCTGGATCGCGCAGAAGATCGCCTCGGTGGCACCTGGGGTGATGGTCACTTCCTGGTCGGCGTCCACCTGCGCGCCATACAACCGGGCGATCTTCGCCGCCACCTGCTGGCGCAGGGCCGGCAAGCCGGTCATCGGCGAGTACTGGTTGTGCCCGGCGGCCACGTGGCGGCCAACGGCATCGAGCAAGGCCTGGGGGCCGTTGAAGTCAGGGAAGCCCTGGGAAAGATTCAGCGCACCGGTTTGCATGGCCAGTTGCGACATGGTGGTGAAGATGGTCGTGCCGACGTTCGGCAGTTTGCTGCGGATCATGAAGCCCTCTTTCCTGGGGTTGGTCCGGCACGGGGTGGAATCCGAGCATAGCGGATCGAGCAGTCAGGAAAAAGGTTGAAACAATAGGGGGATTGCGCTGGGTCAACGCGTAGCCGGGAGATGAATGTCCACGCGCTTCCCTGTAGGAGCGGCCTTGCGTCGCGAAAGGGCTGCGCAGCAGCCCCAGGGTTCAGCAGGACCGCAAGATAGCCGGGGCTGCCATGCAGCCCTTTCGCGACACAAGGCCGCTCCTACAAAGATTGCGCGCGCTTATCAGCGCTTGTCGCGGCGCTTCTTCTCGGCTTTCTTGTGGTGCGACATCAAGCGGCGCTTCTTGTTGACCTGGCGATCGGTGAGGGTGTTCTTCTTGCCCTCGTACGGGTTGTCCCCCCCCTTGTACTCGATGCGGATCGGCGTGCCGACCAGCTTGAGCACCCGGCGGTAGGTGTTCTCCAGGTAACGCGAGTAGGAGTTGGGGATCTTGTCGGTCTGGTTGCCGTGGATCACGATCAGCGGCGGGTTGGCGCCACCGAGGTGGGCATAGCGCAGCTTGATCCGGCGGCCGTTGACCAGCGGCGGCTGGTGCACGCTGATGGCGTCTTCGAGAATCTGCGTCAGGCGGCTGGTCGGCCAGCGGGTGACCGCCGACTTGAACGCGGCCTGCACCGACTTGTACAGGTGGCCCACGCCGGTGCCATGCAGCGCAGAAATGAAGTGGATGTCGGCGAAGTCGACGAAGAACAGCCGGCGCTCCAGCTCGGTCTTCACGTAGTCGCGCTCGCCCGGCTCCATGCCATCCCACTTGTTCAGGGCGATGACCACGGCACGGCCGGCGTCCAGGGCGAAGCCCAGCAGGTTCAGGTCATGGTCGACCACGCCTTCGCGGGCGTCCATGACGAAGATCACCACGTTGGCGTCCTTGATCGCCTGCAACGTCTTGACCACCGAGAACTTCTCGACTTCCTCGTGGATCTTGCCGCGCTTGCGCACGCCGGCGGTGTCGATGAAGGTGTACTTCTCGCCATCACGCTCGAACGGGATGTAGATACTGTCGCGGGTGGTGCCCGGCTGGTCGTATACCACCACGCGCTCTTCGCCGAGCATGCGGTTGACCAAGGTCGACTTGCCGACGTTGGGGCGGCCGATGATGGCGATCTTGATGCCATCCTTCTCGCTCGGGCCTGGAATGCGCGTAGCTTCCTCGCCTTCGGCGACGTCCTCGTCGAGGGCTTCTTCCTCAGGGTCGCGCGGGATATGGCCGAGCAGCGACTCCATCAGGGCGTTGATGCCGCGGCCCTGGGATCCGGCCACCGGGATGGCGTTGCCCATGCCCAGCGGCGAGAACTCGGCGCGGGCGATATCGGGGTCGATGTTGTCGATCTTGTTGGCGACCAGCACCGCTTCCTTGTTCCGCTTGCGCAGGTGGTCGGCGATCATCTGGTCAGCCGCGGTCATGCCGGCGCGGGCATCGACCAGGAACAACACGTAGTCGGCTTCCTCGATGGCCATCAGCGACTGCTCGGCCATTTTCTCGTCCATGCCCACTTCGTCACCGGTGATACCGCCGGTGTCGATGAGGATGTAGGAACGACCCTGCCAGCTGGCATCGCCGTACTGGCGGTCACGGGTCAGGCCCGACAGGTCGCCGACGATGGCATCGCGGGTCTTGGTCAGGCGGTTGAACATGGTGGATTTGCCGACGTTCGGCCGGCCCACCAGGGCGATTACGGGAACCATGCGGCTCTCCACTCTTGAATTCTTGAAAATGCAAAGGCCGCTGCAAGGCAGCGGCCGGTATTCGGGGGCGCATCGTGCGCCACAGCCCGGGGCCGGTCAGAGCCCCAAGCTTAGCTTCAGCGGATGGTCAGTGCCTCGAGCTTGCCGCTGTTGCCAAAGACGTAGATGGTGTCGCCGACCACCAGGGGCCGGGCGCGCAGGCCATCGCTGTCGATACGCTCACGGCCGACGAAGCGACCATCGACCTGGCTGAGCAGGTGCAGGTAACCCTCGAAGTCCCCCACCGCCACGTAGCTGGAGAACACTTCCGGCGCCGACAGCTGCCGGCGGGCCATGCTGTCGTTGCTCCACAGCGCGCTGGAGGAACGTTCATCGACACCCTCGACGGTGCCCGAAGCCAGGCTCACGTAGACGTTGCCGAAGCCCTGGGCGACACCGACATAGCTGCTGGCATCGCGCTGCCAAAGCACGCGGCCGCTGTCCACGTCCAGGCCGGCGACGCGGCCTTGATAGGTGCTGACGTACAGGGTGCCGCCGGACAGCAGCAGGCCGCCGTCGATGTCGACCACCCGGTCCAGCTCGGAACGGCCCTGCGGGATGGCCACGCGGCTTTCCCACACTGGCACGCCGTTGCTGATGTCCACCGCCGCCACCTTGCCGGTGGACAGGCCAGCGATGGCCAGGCGGTTGGTCACCACCGGGGCACCGGTGCCGCGCAGGGTCAGTACCGCCGGGCTGCTCTCGTAGATCCAGCGGCGGTCGCCGGTGGCGGCGTCCAGGCCGATCAGGCGGTCGTCCTGGGTCTGTACCACCACCACGTCGCCATTGTTGGCCGGCGGTGCCAGCACTTCGCTGGTGACCCGGGCGCGCCAGCGTTCCTCACCGGTGCTGGCGTCCAGGGCAACCACTTCACCCTTGAGGGTGCCGAGCATGACCAGGCCATAGCCGACGCCGACCGCGCCGGATACCGGCAGCTCCAGGTCCTGCTTCCACACCACGTCGCCGTTGACGCGGTTGAGGGCGAACACCTTGCCGGTGACGTCTGCCGCGTAGATGCGATCGTTCTCGATGGCCGGTACCAGGGTGTTGTAGGTTTCGCCCTGGCCATCACCGATCGAACGGCTCCACTGCTTCTTGAGCACCACTTCCTCGGTGAACTTGGTCAGCTCGGCCGGGGGCAGTTCCTTCTTGCTGTTGCTGCTGCAACCCGCGGCCAGTACGGCGAGGGTGAGCACAGCTGCTGTTTTCCAACCCTTCACTTCAGGCGTCCCCTTTGGCCAGGTCATCCAGCTTCAGTTGCAGGCCACCGATCGCGGCGTCGTCGGACAGCGCGGCCTTGGCTTTTTCGTAGGCGCTGTGCGCGTCGTCGGCACGCCCCAGCTGTACCAGCAGGTCGCCCTTGAGTTCTTCACGGCTGGCCTGGAAGGCCTTGTCGGTATCACCGTCGAGCAGCTTGAGCGCGTCCTCGGCCTTGTCCTGGGCCGCGAGCACGCGGGCCAGGCGCTGGCGGGCGATCTCGCCCAGGGTGGCATCGGCCGGCTTTTCCATCACGCCCTTGAGCTCGCTGGCAGCATCGTCCAGCTTGCCGCTCTCGACCGCGACCTTGGCCACGAACAGGCTGCCGTACTGGGCATAGGCGCTGCCGCCAAACTCGCTCTTGAGCTTGCTCGACAGCTCGGCGACCTTGGTCGCATCCGGCTTGCCGTCAGGGGTCAGCGAGGTTTCCAGCAAGGCCTGGTACAGCGCCGAGGCACCCTGCGACTGGTTGGCCTGGTACTTGTGCCAGGTCTGCCAGCCCATCACCACCACGCCGGCCAGCAAGGCACCGGTCAGCAGCGGCTTGCCGTTGCGGTTCCACCAGTCCTTGATCCCTGCCAGATCATCATCATCGGTACTCGACACCCCAATACTCCTTTTCGCCTATTCGCTTGTTGAACCGCGTTACGCTTGCGCGATCGCGGTTTCCAGGTGCTCAGCCAGAGCAGCCCAGGCAATGTTCTGTTGGTCGCCCTGGCCACGCAGGGGCTTGAGGCCGATTTCTTGCTTGGCCAGTTCGTCGTCACCCAGGATCAAGGCGAACAAGGCGCCGCTCTTGTCGGCTTTCTTGAACTGGCTCTTGAAGCTGCCTGCACCGGCGTTGACCGCCAGGCGCAGGCCCGGCAGGCGATCGCGCAGGCCTTCGCTCAGGCGCAGGGCGGCCAGCTCGGCTTGTTCACCGAAGGCACACAAGTACACATCGAGGGTGCGGCTGAGCGACTCGGGCACCTTGCCCAGGGTCTCCAGCAGCAGGATCAGGCGCTCGATGCCCATGGCGAAACCAACGCCCGGGGTCGGCTTGCCGCCCATCTGCTCGACCAGGCCGTCATAGCGGCCACCGGCGCAGACGGTGCCCTGGGCGCCGAGCTTATCGGTGACCCACTCGAACACGGTCTTGCTGTAGTAATCCAGGCCGCGCACCAGCTTGGTGTTGATCACGAACGGAATGCCGGCGGCGTCGAGACGGGCCTTGAGGCCCTCGAAGTGCACGCGGGATGCTTCGTCCAGGTAGTCTTCCAGCTTCGGCGCGCCGACCAGCACCGCCTGGGTGTTCTGGTCCTTGCTGTCGAGGATGCGCAGTGGGTTGCTCTTCAGGCGGCGCTGGCTGTCTTCGTCCAGTTGCTCGAGGCGGGCGCTGAGGTAGTCGACCAGCGCGTCGCGGTAGCGCGCGCGGGCTTCACTGGTGCCCAGGCTGTTGAGCTGCAGTTGGACGGCATCCTGGATGCCGAGCAGGCCCCACAGGCGCCAGGTCAGCATGATCAGCTCGGCATCGACGTCCGGGCCGTCGAGGTTGAACACCTCCACGCCGATCTGGTGGAACTGGCGGTAGCGGCCTTTCTGCGGGCGCTCGTGGCGGAACATCTGGCCGATGTACCAGAGTTTCTGCACCTGGCCGTTGCCGGTGATGCCGTGCTCGAGCACGGCGCGCACGCAGGCGGCGGTGCCCTCGGGGCGCAGGGTGAGCGAATCGCCGTTGCGGTCCTCGAAGGTGTACATCTCTTTTTCGACGATGTCGGTCACTTCACCAATCGAGCGCTTGAACAGCTCGGTGAACTCGACGATCGGCGTGCGGATCTGGCTGTAGCCGTAGCTGTCCAGCAAGCCGGCCACGGTGCCCTCGAAGTAGCGCCACAGCGGCGACTGGTCGGGCAGGATGTCGTTCATGCCACGGATGGCTTGCAGCGATTTGCTCACGAATAGTCCTTACGAATCTGTGCTCAGCCGCGGGCGATCAGCGCCGCGTCGGCCTCGGCCTTCTCGGCCGCTTTCTGGCGGATGAGCTTTTCCAGCTCGTCGACCAGGTTGTCGTTGTTCAGTTTCTGCGACGGCTTGCCATCGATGTACACCAGGTTCGGCGTGCCACCGGTCAGGCCCACGTGCGACTCCTTGGCTTCGCCCGGGCCGTTGACCACGCAGCCGATCACCGCCACGTCCAGCGGCACCAGCAGGTCTTCCAGGCGCCCTTCCAGCTCGTTCATGGTCTTGACCACATCGAAGTTCTGCCGCGAGCAGCTCGGGCAGGCGATGAAGTTGATGCCGCGCGAGCGCAGGTGCAGCGACTTGAGGATGTCGTAGCCGACCTTCACTTCCTCGACCGGGTCGGCCGCCAGCGAAATGCGAATGGTGTCGCCGATGCCTTCGGCCAGCAGCATACCGAGGCCGACGGCGGATTTCACCGTCCCCGAGCGCAGGCCACCGGCTTCGGTGATGCCCAGATGCAGCGGCTGGATGATCTGCTTGGCCAGCAGGCGGTAGGCTTCGACGGCCATGAACACGTCCGAGGCCTTGACGCTGACCTTGAAGTCCTGGAAGTCGAGGCGGTCGAGGTGCTCGACATGGCGCAGCGCCGATTCGACCAGCGCGGCCGGGGTCGGCTCGCCGTACTTCTTCTGCAGGTCTTTTTCCAGGGAGCCGGCGTTGACCCCGATACGAATCGGGATGCCACGGTCGCGGGCGGCATCGACCACCGCGCGCACGCGGTCTTCGCGGCCGATGTTGCCCGGGTTGATGCGCAGGCAGTCGACACCCAGCTCAGCCACGCGCAGGGCGATCTTGTAGTCGAAGTGAATGTCGGCGACCAGCGGCACGCTGACCAGCTGCTTGATACGGCCGAACGCCTCGGCGGCGTCCATGTCCGGCACCGACACGCGGACGATATCCACGCCGGCATCGACCAGGCGCTGGATCTGCGCCACGGTGGCGGCCACGTCGTTGGTGTCGGTGTTGGTCATGCTCTGCACCGCGATGGGGGCATCGCCACCCACCGGCACATTGCCGACCCAGATTTTGCGGGATTCGCGACGTTTGATCGGAGATTCGCCGTGCATGACTTACTGTCCCAACTTCAGGCGAGCGGTTTCGCCACTGGTGAACGGGGCGACATCGACCGCCTGGCCGTTGTAGCTCACCTGGGCGCCGCGGGCGAAGCCCAGGCGCACCGCGAACGGTGGCTTGCCGGTCAGTTCCAGGCTGTCGCCCTTGCGCTTGATGGCGCTGAACAGCACCTTGCCGTTGCCGTCGGTGACCTGGGTCCAGCAATCGGCGGTGAACTGGATGTGTACATTGGCGCCACCGGCGGCGGCCGGAGCGGCCTCGCTGACCGGCGCCGGCGCTGCGGCCACGGGGGCAGCGGGCACCACGGGGGCGACCGGGGCAGCCTGCGTGCCGGCGACGGCCGGGGCCGGGGCACTGGCGAGCGGCGCGCTCGGCGCCACAGGGGCGGCCGGTGCGGTAGCGCTGGCGGGCGCCGCCGGGGCTTGCGCAGCCTCGGCCGGTGCCGCGTCAGGGCTGGCGGGCTCCAGCGGCAGGGCCTGGCCCTCGGCTTGCTGGCCCTCGCTCACGGCCTGGTCTTCCGGCTCGTCCAGCGGGTGGATCTGGGTGGTGCCGTCGGCGCTCTCGACCTCGACGTGCTCCAGGGCGATCTTGGCCAGATCCTTGCCCCGCTGGCTGCTCTGGTCCTGCCACCAGAAGAAACCACCGCCGACCACGGCCACCAGCAGCAGCAGGCTGACCACCCGCAGGATGTTGTGGGACAGGCGCACCGGCTCTTCGATACGGCCCAGCGCATGCACTTCGCTGCCCTTGGCGTGGCTCCCGGTGATCTGGTCGAAAGCCTCGACCAGCGGCGCCTGGTCCATGTCCATCAACTTGGCATAGGCGCGAATGTAGCCACGGGCGAAGGTGTGCCCCGGCAGCTTGTCGAAGGCGCCGTTTTCCAGGTTGTTCAGCGAAGATACCGTGAGGTTGAGCTTTCGAGCGACCTCGGCCTGGCTCCAGTCCCGCTTTTCGCGGGCCTGGCGCAAGACGTCACCGGGGTTCTGGCCAGTCGCTGCTGCTACTTCGGTGTGCGCGGCTTTCATCGTTGCTCCGACAGGTATTGCTGATATTCCGGCGTACCGGGATAAAGTCGTTGTAGTTGCTGGCCCAACCGGGCCGCGTCGCCCTGTTCGTCGAGGGCACGGGCCAGGCGGCTGCCCAGCAGCAGGCTGCGGGCGTTCTGGTCGCTCAGTTGGCTGAATCGATCGTAGTAGTCCCGGGCCGGCACATAATGCCTGTTTTCGTAGGACAACTCAGCCATTTCGAGCAAAGCCTTCGGTTGCCGCTGATTGAGCCGAAGGGCTTTTTCCAGATAGTCGCGCGCTTGCGCCGCCTGCCCCAGCTTCAGGGCGGTCAGCCCCAGGTTCTCGTACACCCGGGACCGCTCAGGATACAGGGTATCGGCGGCGGCCTGGCGAAAGTTCGCCTGGGCTTCGCCGAAACGGCCCTGAGCATATAGGAAACTGCCGTAATTGTTACGGATTCGTGTGTCATTCGGCTGGGTCGCCAGCGCCTTGGCAAAGTGCTGGCCAGCCAAGGCCGGTTCGCCTTCGGCCTGGAACACCAGCGCCAGGGCGGCGTGGGCATCGGCATCTCGGCTGTCGAGGGCCAGGGCCTTGCCCAGTGGCGCCTTGGCCTGTTCGGTCAAGCCTTGTTGCAAATACCCCAGGCCCAACTGCACATAGGCCCTACCCGCGTCCTCGCGCCCCTGGCGGCTGGCCAGGGGATCGCCCGCGCCGCCGGACACGCAGCCGGCCAGCAGCGAAAGCGTCAGGATCGACAGCGCGGCGCGCAAGGTCATGGGCAGGTGCTCGTCAGGGGCGCGCGGCGCTGTCTTGCGGCTCGTCGGCGGCCAGCTGGCGCACGGCGATGTAGCGCTCGCTGCGACGGGTGCGGTCGTTGACCTGGCCCACCAACTGCCCACAGGCGGCGTCGATGTCGTCACCGCGGGTGGTGCGGGTGGTGACGTTGAAACCACCGTGGTGCAGCAGGTCCTGGAAACGACGAATGGCGTTGTTGCTCGGCCGTTCGTAGCCCGAGTGCGGGAACGGGTTGAACGGGATCAGGTTGATCTTGCATGGCACGTCGCGCAGCAGTTCGATCATTTGCGCCGCGTGCTCAGGCTGGTCGTTGACGTCCTTGAGCAGGGTGTACTCGATGGTCAGCACACGCTTGCCACCCAGGGTGGACATGTAGCCCATGCACGAGTCCAGCAGCATCTTCAGCGGGTACTTCTTGTTGATCGGCACCAGCTTGTTGCGCAGTTCGTCGTTCGGCGCGTGCAGCGACAGGGCCAGCGACACGTCGATGTGCTTGGCCAGCTCGTCGATCATCGGCACCACGCCCGAGGTGGACAGGGTCACGCGACGCTTGGAAATGCCATAGCCCAGATCTTCCATCATGATCTTCATGGCGGCGATGACATTGTCGAAATTCAGCAGGGGTTCGCCCATGCCCATCATGACCACGTTGGTAATCGCGCGGTCGATCTTGGCCGGGACGGTCCCGAAGGATTTGTTGGCAAGCCACACCTGGCCGATCACTTCGGCGGCGGTGAGGTTGCTGTTGAAGCCTTGCTTGCCGGTGGAGCAGAAACTGCAGTCCAGGGCGCAGCCGGCTTGCGACGACACGCACAGGGTGCCGCGATCGTCGGTAGGGATGTAGACGGTCTCGACGCAGCTGCCGGAGGCAACGCGGACCACCCACTTGCGGGTACCGTCGGCGGAAATGTCTTCACTGACCACCTCCGGACCACGAATCTCGGCAACGGCCTCGAGCTTTTCGCGCAAGACCTTGCCGACGTTCGTCATGGCGGCGAAATCATCAACGCCAAAATGGTGAATCCATTTCATCACCTGACCGGCACGGAAGCGCTTCTCCCCGATTGAGTCGAAGAACTGTTCCATTTCCGCCAGGGTCAGCCCCAGCAGGTTGATCTTGTCAGTCGATGTCGTCATGGATTCACCCTTACCCGTAAGCTTTCGCTTAGCGAGTGGTTACCTCGGTAGCAGCGAAGAAGTAAGCGATTTCGCGAGCAGCGGCGGCTTCGGAGTCCGAACCGTGAACGGCGTTGGCGTCGATCGACTCGGCGAAGTCGGCACGGATGGTGCCGGCAGCAGCTTCTTTAGGGTTGGTAGCGCCCATCAGCTCACGGTTGGCCAGAATGGCGTTCTCGCCTTCCAGAACCTGGACAACGACTGGGCCGGAAGTCATGAAGGCAACCAGGTCACCAAAGAAGCCACGCTCTTTGTGCTCGGCGTAGAAGCCTTCGGCTTCGGCTTTGGACAGCTGCTTCATTTTCGAAGCGACGACGCGCAGGCCGGCTTTCTCGAAGCGAGTGGTGATCTCGCCGATGACGTTCTTGGCAACGGCGTCAGGCTTGATGATGGAGAAAGTACGTTGAACAGCCATGGAAAACTCCAGAATATTGAGTATTGCGAAAAATTAAACCCGCGAATTATACGCGGGTTCCAGGGGATTGCCTAACCTGCAGCGTGCGCTCAGTCGGCTTCCTCGATCCAGGCCGCCTGGATGGCCTCGAGCACTTTCTCACCGCCGCGTGACGGATCGTCGCTGAACTCTGGCAAGGCCAGCACCCAACGGTGCAGATCGACGAAATTCACATATTTAGGATCGACGTCCGGCTTGCTTTCCGCAAGCTGGATGGCGATCTCAAGTACATCAATCCATTTCAGGCTCATGGGGCAAACCTCAGTGCGGCGCTTCGGCGGCGTGGTTGAGCGAGTACTTGGGGATCTCGATGGTGAGGTCCTCGTCGCCGACGATCACCTGGCAGGCCAGGCGCGATTGCGCTTCCAGGCCCCAGGCCTTGTCCAGCATGTCTTCCTCGAGCTCGTCGGCTTCCTCGAGCGAGTCGAAGCCTTCGCGCACGATGCAGTGGCAGGTGGTGCAGGCGCACACACCGCCACAGGCGCTTTCCATCTCGATGTGATGCTCGTGGGCCAGCTCCAGGATATTGGTGCCTGGCTCCACTTCAACCACCAGCCCGTCCGGGCAGAACTTTTCGTGCGGCAGGAAAATCACCTGGGGCATCGGTTACTCCTCGATCTCATTCAGGTTGCGCCCGGCCAGTGCGGCTTTGACCGTCGAATCAAGGCGACGGGCGGCAAATGCATCGGTCACCTGCGACAGACGCTTGGTCTGCTGCTCGATGGCGACGCCATCGGTGCCGCTGAGCAAATCACGCAATTCTTGCATCTGGAAGGCGATGGCCTCGCGCTCGTCGCTGCTGAGCAGGCGCTCACCGTCGGCATCGAGGGCGCCCTGCACCGCTTCGAGCAGACGCTCGGCATCGACCTGGTGCTCGCGCAACTGGCGGGCCTGCTTGTCGGAACCTGCGTGCTCGAAGGAGTCCTTGAGCATGCGCGCGATCTCGCCGTCGGTCAGGCCATAGGACGGCTTGACCTGGATGCTCGACTCGACCCCCGAGCCCAGTTCGCGGGCTGCCACGCTGAGCAGGCCGTCGGCGTCGACCTGGAAGGTGACGCGGATCTTCGCCGCGCCGGCGACCATCGCCGGGATGCCGCGCAGCTCGAAGCGCGCCAGCGAACGGCAGTCGCTGATCAGCTCGCGCTCGCCTTGCAGCACGTGGATCATCATGGCCGACTGGCCATCCTTGTAGGTGGTGAACTCCTGGGCGCGAGCCACCGGAATGGTGGTGTTGCGCGGGATCACCTTCTCCATCAGCCCGCCCATGGTCTCAAGGCCCAGGGACAGCGGGATGACGTCGAGCAGCAGCAGTTCGCCCCCTTCGCGGCGGTTGCCGGCCAGGGTGTCGGCCTGGATGGCGGCACCGATGGCCACCACCTGGTCCGGGTCGATCGAGGTCAACGGGGTGCGGCCGAACAGCGCGCCGACCGCTTCGCGTACACGCGGCACGCGGGTCGAACCGCCGACCATCACCACCGCGCCGACCTCCTCGAGCTCCACGCCGCTGTCGCGTACGGCGCGGCGGCAGGCCTTGAGGCTACGGGCCACCAGCGGCTCGATCATCGCCTCGAAGGCGGCGCGGCTCAGCTCGCCTTGCCAGGCGCCGTGGCTGACGACGACTACATCGGCATCGGTCAGGGCTTCTTTGGCGGCGCAGGCGGCCTGCAGCAACTGGCGCTGGGTAGCCGGGTCAAGGTCCGAGGACAGCCCGGCCTGCTCGATGATCCAACCGGCAATGGCATGGTCGAAGTCATCACCGCCCAGGGCGGTGTCGCCGCCGGTGGCCAGCACCTCGAACACACCGCCGGTCAGGCGCAGGATGGAAATATCGAAGGTACCGCCACCCAGGTCGTAGATCGCCACAAGGCCTTCGGCGTTCTGGTCCAGGCCATAGGCCACGGCCGCTGCGGTGGGCTCGTTGAGCAGGCGCAGCACGTTCAGGCCGGCCAGGCGCGCAGCGTCCTTGGTGGCTTGGCGCTGGGCATCGTCGAAGTAGGCGGGCACGGTGATCACCGCACCGACCAGCTCGCCACCGAGGGTGGCCTCGGCGCGCTGGCGCAGCACCTTGAGGATATCGGCGGACACTTGCACCGGGCTCTTGGGCCCCTGCACGGTATCGATGAACGGCATGTGCGATTCGCCACCGACGAACCGGTACGGCAGCTGCTCGCCCAGTTGTTTGACGTCCGCCAGGCCACGCCCCATCAGGCGCTTGACCGACAGGATGGTGTTCAGCGGGTCGCTGGAGGCGGCGTCGCGCGCGGCCTGGCCAACTTCGTTGCGGCCTTCGAGGTAGCGCACCGCCGACGGCAGGATCAACTGCCCCTGGGCATCGGGCAGCGGTTCGCTGCGCCCGCTGCGCACGGCGGCGACGAGAGAATTGGTGGTGCCCAGGTCGATACCCACCGCCAGGCGGCGCTGGTGCGGCTGGGGGCTCTGACCGGGTTCGGCGATCTGCAGTAGGGCCATGCTTATCTGAGTACCTTAGGCGTCATCACGGGCGACGCCGGGGTTAATCGTCGAGGCGCTCTTCGAGTTGGCGCACTTCTTGGGCGAGCTTGTCGAGGAACTGCATGCGGCGCATCAGGCGCTCGGCCTGGTCGCGCTCGGCAGCTACATCCCAGCAGGCGGCGAAATCCTCGTTGAGCTTGTCCTGGGCGGCCTTGAGGCGCTTCTTGAACACCCCCACGCCATCGAGGTCGGCTTCGTCCTGCAGCTCTTCGAGCTCTTCGCGCCACTGCATCTGCTGCAGCAGGAAGTCCGGGTCGTGCACGGTGACTTCCTGGGGCACTTCGTGGCCACCGATGGCCAGCAGGTAGCGGGCACGGCGGGGCGCGCTGCGCAAGGTCTGGTAGGCGTCGTTGAGGGCCGCGGACTGTTCCAGGGCGAGGCGTTGCTCGCGCTCGGAAGCATCGGCGAAGCGGTCCGGATGGACCTCGCGGGCCAGCTCGCGATAACGCGCGGCCAGCTGGTCGAGGTCCAGGCGGAAGCCCGGCTGCAGGTCAAACAGGGCGAAATGGCAAAGAGTACCCACAGCCAGCCTCAGACGTTGAAGCTTTCGCCGCAGCCACACTCACCGCGCACGTTGGGGTTGTTGAACTTGAAGCCTTCGTTCAACCCTTCCTTGACGAAGTCCAGCTCGGTGCCATCGAGGTACACCAGGCTTTTCGGGTCGATGATGACCTTCACGCCGTGGTTCTCGAACACCTGGTCCTCTGCGGCCAGCTCGTCGACGAACTCCAGCACGTAGGCCAGGCCCGAGCAGCCGGTGGTGCGCACGCCCAGGCGAATGCCCTCACCCTTGCCGCGCCCGTCGAGGGAGCGGCGAATGTGGTTGGCGGCGGCTTCTGTCATGCTGATAGCCATCGGAACTCCTTACCTCTACCTTGCGTCAGTCGACTCAGATCAAGCCTTTCTTCTGCTTGTAATCGCGCACGGCTGCCTTGATGGCATCTTCGGCGAGTACCGAGCAGTGGATCTTGACCGGCGGCAACGCCAGTTCTTCGGCCAGCTGGGTGTTCTTGATGGTCTCGGCTTCGTCCAGGGTCTTGCCCTTCATCCACTCGGTGGCCAGGGAGCTGGAGGCGATGGCCGAACCGCAGCCGTAGGTCTTGAACTTGGCGTCTTCGATGATGCCTTGCTCGTTGACCTTGATCTGCAGACGCATCACGTCGCCACAGGCCGGGGCGCCGACCATGCCGGTCCCGACATCCGGGTCCTCGGCGTTCATCTTGCCGACGTTGCGTGGGTTTTCGTAGTGGTCGATGACCTTTTCACTGTATGCCATGGTGCAATTCCTTCCTCATCAGGGAGCCGCTCTTGCCGGCGACTGCTTAGTGGGCGGCCCACTCGATCTTGGAGATGTCGACGCCGTCTTTGTACATGTCCCACAGCGGCGAGAGTTCGCGCAGCTTGTTGACTGCCTTGCAGACTTCCTGCGCGGCGTAGTCGACTTCTTCTTCGCTGGTGAAGCGGCCGAAGGAGAAGCGGATCGAGCTGTGCGCCAGTTCGTCGTTGCGGCCCAGGGCGCGCAGGACGTAGGACGGCTCGAGCGAAGCGGAGGTGCAGGCCGAACCGGACGAAACGGCGATGTCCTTGAGCGACATCAGCAGCGACTCGCCTTCGACGTAGTTGAAGCTCAGGTTCAGGTTGTGCGGCACACGCTGGGTCTGGCTGCCGTTGACGTACAGCTCCTCGAGGTTGGAAACCTGCTTGAAGAAGCGGTCGCTCAGGGCCTTGATGCGCACGTTTTCCGCGGCCATTTCCTGCTTGGCGATGGCGAAGGCTTCGCCCATGCCGACGATCTGGTGGGTCGGCAGGGTGCCCGAACGCATGCCGCGCTCATGGCCACCGCCGTGAATGATGGCTTCCAGGCGCACGCGCGGCTTGCGGCTGACGTACAGCGCGCCGATGCCTTTGGGGCCGTAGACCTTGTGCGCCGAGAACGACATCAGGTCGACCTTGAGCTTCTGCACGTCGATCTCGACCTTGCCGGCCGACTGGGCGGCGTCGACATGGAACAGCACGCCGCGCGAGCGGGTCAGCTCACCGATGGCGGCGATGTCGTTGATCGAGCCGACTTCGTTGTTCACGTGCATCAGCGAGACCAGGATGGTGTCGTCGCGCAGGACGGCCTCGACCATGGCCGGGGTGACGATGCCGTCTTCGCCGGGCTCCAGGTAGGTCACCTCGAAACCTTCACGCTCGAGCTGGCGAGCGGTATCCAGGACCGCCTTGTGCTCGATCTTGGAGGTGATGATGTGCTTGCCCTTGGTCTGATAGAAGTGCGCCACGCCTTTCAGGGCGAGGTTGTCGGACTCGGTGGCACCACTGGTCCAGACGATCTCGCGCGGGTCGGCGTTGATCAGCTCGGCCACTTGGCGGCGGCCGTTTTCCACCGCTTCCTCGGCTTTCCAGCCGAACACGTGGGAACGCGAGGCCGGGTTACCGAAGTTCCCGTCGACCAGCAGGCACTCGGCCATCTTCTGCGCAACGCGCGGGTCGACCGGGGTGGTCGCGGAGTAATCGAGGTAGATCGGCAACTTCATTGAGTATCTCCTATCAGGCGGTGGCGTCGCTCGTCGCTGCTATCAGTCGACGGCGGACGTCTCAATCTTGTCCAGCTGGGCGGTACGGCCTGCGACGCGGCGCAGGTCCTGACGCTGGGCGACTTCCTGCACCTCGCGGCGCATGACGAGGTCGGCCAGGCTGATGCCACTGAGGAATTCATGGATCTGCTGGCTGAGATCGCACCACAGGTGGTGGGTCAGGCAGGTATCACCGGCGTGGCAGTCCCCCAGGCCCTGGCAGCGGGTGGCATCGACCGATTCGTTGACCGCGTCGATAACCTGGGCCACCTGGATGGTTTCCATGCCCCGCGACAGCTGGTAGCCGCCGCCCGGGCCGCGAACACTGGAAACCAGGCTGCTGCGGCGCAGCTTGGCGAACAGCTGCTCCAGATAAGAGAGGGAAATGCCCTGGCGCTCGGAAATATCGGCCAGAGACACCGGCCCATGCTGCGCGTGCAACGCCAGGTCGAGCATGGCGGTCACGGCGTATCGGCCTTTGGTAGTCAGTCGCATGGCGTATGGGTACCACGGGAGTTACAGGATGTGTGCGAGTATGCGATTCCCGAGCATTTAAGTCAACTATTAGACCTAGTGCTTTAGTCGGGTATGCATGCGGGAGGCGGGCGCGAGTGTAGCAGACAAGGGGCGCGAGCACACGCCCCTTGTGTCGGGCTGGCGCAATCAATGCGCCTGGGTGTCGCCCTGCTTCGCCTCGACGCAGGCTTCGGCAAACTCGTCGGCGGGCAGCGCCGGCAGCTCCTTGGCACAGTAGTCACTGCCCATCCGGGTCAGCGCGCCACACATGCCCTCCAGGCGCTCGTCGACAGCTTGCAGGTGGTCGAGCATCTGGCCGATGGCGCGGGCCACCGGGTCGGGCATGTCGCCGCTGACCCCATAGGCGTCGAAGCCGATCTTCTCGGCCATGGCCTTGCGCTTGGCCTCGAGCGCGTCATCCTCGCTCTTGACGATGATCCGCCCGGGGATACCTACCGCGGTGGCGCCGGCCGGCACCGCCTTGGTCACCACCGCGTTGGAGCCGATCTTGGCCCCGGCGCCGACGGTGAACGGGCCCAGCACCTTGGCGCCGGCACCGACCACCACGCCGTTTTCCAAGGTTGGGTGGCGCTTGCCCTTGTTCCAGCTGGTGCCGCCCAGGGTCACGCCCTGGTACAGGGTGACGTCGTCGCCGATCTCGGCGGTTTCGCCGATGACGATGCCCATGCCGTGGTCGATGAAGAAGCGCCGGCCGATGGTGGCGCCGGGGTGGATCTCGATGCCGGTCAGCCAACGGCCGAAGTTCGACACCAGCCGCGCCAGCCATTTGAAGTCACGCTTCCACAATGCGTTGCCCAGGCGGTGCAGCCAGATCGCGTGCATGCCGGGGTAGCAGGTCAGCACCTCGAAGGCGTTGCGCGCCGCCGGGTCACGATGGAACACGCTCTGGATATCTTCACGCAGACGCTCGAACATCTTTCAGTCCTTCCGTTTATGCGGCTCGCCCCGTGCGACTTTCTGGGTCTCGGTGAGGATGCCGCGCAAAATGCTCATTTCCGAACGATTGACCGCGCTGCGCCCATAGAGCCGGCGCAGGCGCGGCATCAGGTGCTTGGGCTTTTCCGGGTCGAGGAAGCCGATGTCCACCAGGGTCTTTTCCAGGTGGTCGTAGAACAGCTCCATTTCGTCCATGGTCGCCGGCTCGTTGCTGCGCAGCGAGTTGGCATCGAACTTCTCGACTTTCGACGGCGCGCCTTCGGCCGCCAGCCAGGCCATGCGCACCTCGTAGGAGAGCACCTGGACCGCGGCGGCAAGGTTCAGCGAGCTGAAGTCGGGGTTCGAGGGAATGTGCACGTGGAAGTGACATCGCTGCAGTTCTTCGTTGGTCAGGCCGGCGTGCTCGCGCCCGAACACCAGGGCGATCTCTTCGCCGCCACGGGCGTGCTCCACGGCCTTGGCCCCGCACTCGCGCGGGTCGATCAGCGGCCAGGGGATGCTGCGCTCGCGGGCGCTGGTGCCCATCACCAGGCTGCAACCGACCAAGGCGCCCTCGAGGCTGTCGACCACCTGGGCATTGGCCAGGATGTCGTCGGCGCCCGAGGCGCGCGCGGTGGCGTCGCCTGACGGGAACTCTTTTGGCTGCACCAGCACCAGGCGCGACAGGCCCATGTTTTTCATGGCACGAGCAGCGCCGCCGATATTGCCGGGGTGGCTGGTATTGACCAGAACAACACGAATATTCTGCAACAAGGTGTTGAGCTCACGGAGTAGGGATAAAGGGGCAAACGATCTTACAGAAGCGACGGACGTAACGCCACGAAAGCGCATCTGACCCTTCTGCCGTCGTGGATTTCTGATAGACTATGCGGCTTTCCTCTTTAACATCCCAGGTGAAACGCCCATGCAGCCTATGCTGAATATCGCCCTGCGCGCCGCTCGCAGCGCCAGTGAACTGATTTTCCGCTCCATCGAACGCCTGGATAGCATCAAAGTCGACGAAAAGCAGGCCAAGGACTACGTCTCCGAGGTCGATCGCGCCGCCGAGAAGGTCATCGTCGATGCCCTGCGCAAGGCCTATCCGAACCACTCCATCCAGGGTGAAGAGACCGGCCTGCACGCTGGCTCCGGTGAAGAAGGCAAGGACTACCTGTGGATCATCGACCCGCTCGATGGCACCACCAACTTCCTGCGTGGCGTTCCTCACTTTGCGGTCAGCATCGCCTGCAAATACCGCGGCCGCCTCGAGCACGCCGTGATCGTCGACCCGGTTCGCCAGGAAGAATTCACTGCCAGCCGTGGCCGTGGCGCCCAGGTCAATGGCCGCCGCATCCGCGTCAGCTCGCGCACCAGCCTGGACGGCGCCCTGCTGGGCACCGGCTTCCCGTTCCGCGACAGCCAGATGGCCGACCTGGACAACTACCTGGGCATGTTCCGCGCCCTGACGGGCCAGACCGCCGGCATCCGCCGCGCCGGCTCCGCCAGCCTGGACCTGGCCTACGTGGCCGCCGGCCGCTTCGACGCCTTCTGGGAGTCGGGCCTGTCCGAGTGGGACATGGCGGCCGGCGTGCTGCTGATCCAGGAAGCCGGTGGCCTGGTGAGCGACTTCAACGGTGGCCACGACCACCTCGAGAAGGGCCACATCGTCGCGGGCAACATCAAGTGCTTCAAGGCCGTGCTGACGGCCATCCAGCCGCACCTGCCAGAGCACATGAAGCGCTGATCGCCTCGGGCACAAAAAAGCACCCTCGGGTGCTTTTTTTATGCCTGTACCCCACGCGCGCCCTGTAGGAGCGGCCTTGTGTCGCGAAAGGGGCGCGAAGCGGCCCCAGGATCTGTGATATGCCGCGAGATTGCCGGGGCTGCTTCGCAGCCCTTTCGCGACACAAGGCCGCTCCTACACAAAGCAGCTCGCGCCGGGATCACTGCCCCGGCTGATTCTGGCTCAACACCAGCTTGCCATTCTTGTCCAACGGAATGGTCGAACCTGGGTCACGGTCCATCTTCACCTTGCCCACCTGGTCACCGATGGAATAGGTCACGTTGTAGCCCACCACCTTCTCGCTCAGGTCATTGACCGTGTTGCAGCGGGTCTGGGTAGTGGTATAGGTGTCACGCTCCTGCATGTACTCCTGGGCCTTGTTGCCGGCATAACCGCCACCCACCGCACCGGCCACCGTGGCGATCTTCTTGCCGGTACCACCGCCGATCTGGTTGCCCAGCAGGCCGCCGGCGAGCGCGCCGACCACGGTACCGGCGATCTGGTGCTGGTCCTTGACCGGCGCCTGGCGCGTCACCGCCACGTCCTTGCACACCTGGCGCGGCGTCTTGATGGTTTCCTTGATCGGCTGCACGTCGGTGACCTGGGCGTACTCAGGCCCTTTGTTCACCAAGCTGTAGGTCGCCACAGCACCTCCGGCGGTTACACCGACAGCACCCAGTACCGCACCCACCAGCATTGATTTGTTCACGTGAACCTCCTAGTCATACCCGCGGGGTCTTGGCCCGCCTTCTCCTTGCCTTGGAGCAAAAAAAAAGGCGCGAGTTCAACACTCGCGCCTTTCTTTACGCCAAACGGCGCGGGACGAAGCCTTACGGACGCTCGTCCACACCCTCGGTCTTCACCGGCGGGATCAGGTCTTCGCTGTTCAGGTTCAGCCAGATCAGCACCACGTTGGCGATGTAGATCGACGAGTAGGTACCCGCCATGACGCCGATGAACAGCGCCAGGGAGAAGCCGAACAGGTTGTCGCCGCCGAAGAACAGCAGCGCGGCGATGGCCAGCAAGGTCGACACCGAGGTGGCGATGGTGCGCAGCAGGGTCTGGGTGGTCGAGACGTTGATGTTCTCGATCAGCGAGGCCTTGCGCATCACCCGGAAGTTCTCGCGCACCCGGTCGAACACGACGATGGTGTCGTTGAGCGAGTAACCGATGATCGCCAGCACCGCCGCCAGCACCGTCAGGTCGAAGGTGATCTGGAAGAACGACAGGATACCCAGCGTGACCACCACGTCGTGGACCAGCGAGATGATCGCGCCCACGGCGAACTTCCACTGGAAGCGGAAGGCCAGGTAGATGAGGATGCCGCCCAGGGCCAGGAGCATGCCCATGCCGCCCTGGTCGCGCAGCTCTTCACCCACCTGCGGGCCGACGAACTCGACGCGCTTGACCGTGGCCGGGTTGTCGCCGCCGGCTTTCTGCAGCGCCGCGGCCACCTTGTTGCCCAGCTGCGGGTCATCGCCGGGCATGCGCACCAGCAGGTCGGTGGTGGCGCCGAAGCTCTGCACCACGGCCTCGTGGAAGCCGGAGTCGACCAGTTCGGCACGCACGGCCTTGAGATCCGCCGGACGCTCGTAGGTCAGCTCGATCAGCGTGCCGCCGGTGAAGTCCAGGCCGAAGTTCAGGCCTTTCTGCCACCAGCTGAACAGCGCCAGCACGGTCAGGAGCACGGTAATGGCGAACGCGACATTGCGCACGCCCATGAAGTTGATGGTTTTCATCGCAGCTCCCTCAAACCCACAGCTTCTTGATGTCACGCCCGCCGCAGGTCAGGTTGACCATGGCGCGGGTCACCATGACGGCGGTGAACATCGAGGTGAAAATCCCGAGGGACATGGTGACCGCGAAGCCCTTGACCGGGCCGGTACCCATGGCGAACAGGATGCCGCCGACCAGCAGGCTGGTCAGGTTGGCGTCGATGATCGCGGTGTAGGCGCGGTTGAAACCTTCGTGGATGGCGCGCTGCACCGACATGCCGGCTTTGAGCTCCTCGCGGATACGCGAGAAGATCAGCACGTTGGCGTCCACCGCCATACCCATGGTCAACACGATACCGGCGATACCCGGCAGGGTCAGCGTGGCGCCCAGCAGCGACATCAGCGCCAGCAGCAGGACCATGTTGCCCGCCAGGGCAACGGTGGCGATCACGCCGAAGCCGCGGTAGATGGCGATGATGAACAGCGAGACGAACAGCATGCCCCACAGCGACGCATCGATACCCTTGGTGATGTTGTCGGCACCCAGGCTTGGGCCAATGGTACGTTCTTCGGCGAAGTACATCGGCGCGGCCAGACCACCGGCACGCAGCAGCAGGGCCAGTTCCGAGGACTCACCCTGGCCGTTCAGGCCGGTGATGCGGAATTGGCTGCCCAGCGGCGACTGGATGGTCGCCAGGCTGATGATTTTCTTCTCTTCCTTGAAGCTCTGTACGGCAACGTCCTTCTCGACGCCGTCGACGGTCTGCTTCTCGTAGCGGGTGATCGGCTTCTGCTCGATGAAGATCACCGCCATGCTGCGCCCAACGTTGCTGCGGGTGGCGCGGCTCATCAGCTCGCCGCCATGGCCGTCGAGGCGAATGTTCACCTGCGGGCGACCGTGCTCGTCGAAGCTGGCCTGGGCGTCGGTGACCTGGTCACCGGTGATGATCAGGCCGCGCTCGACCGCGGCGGAGCGGCCGCCTTCGCGGAACTCGAACACCTCGGTGGTGGCCTTGGAAGCGCCCGGCTCGGCACCGAAGCGGAACTCCAGGTTGGCGGTCTTGCCGAGGATACGCTTGGCCTCGGCGGTGTCCTGCACGCCCGGCAGCTCGACCACGATGCGGTTGGCGCCCTGGCGCTGGACCAGCGGCTCGGCCACGCCCAGCTCGTTCACACGGTTGCGAACGGTGGTCAGGTTCTGCTTGATGGAGTATTCGCGGATCTCGGCGACCTTGGCCTGGGTCAGGGCCAGGCGCAGCACGGCAAGTTCGCTGCGCTCGGTGGTGGTCAGGTCGAAATCATTGAAATTCTTGCGGATCAGGCTGCGGGCCTGTTCGCGGGTGGCATCGTCGGCGAAGCCCAGCATGATCCCGCCATCCTGCTGCGGCAGGCTGCGGTAGCGGATGCGCTCTTTGCGCAGCAAGGTCTTGACCTCGCCTTCGTAGACTTTCATGCGCGCGGTCATGGCCTTGTCCATGTCCACTTCCAGCAGGAAGTGCACACCACCGGACAGGTCCAGGCCGAGCTTCATCGGGCTGGCACCCAGGTTGCGCAGCCACTGCGGGGTGGTCTGGGCCAGGTTCAGGGCCACGACATAGTCGTCGCCGAGAGCCTTGCGCGCCACATCCTTGGCCGGCAGCTGGTCTTCCTGGTTGCTCAGGCGCACCAGGGCACTGCCCTTCTCGCCCAGGCTGCCGCCCTTGACGGTGATGCCGGCATCGCCCAGCGCCTTGGTCACGCGGTCGAGGTCGGCCTGGCTGACATGCAGGGCGGAGCTGGCGCCGCTGATCTGCACCGCCGGATCATCCGGGTAGAGGTTGGGTGCGGAATAAATGAAGCCGACCGTCAGTACCAACACGATCAGCAGGTATTTCCACAGAGGGTATTTGTTCAGCATCACGCCGCCCGTTCAAGACGCGGGGCGCTTTGCGCGCCCCGACTGGAAAAATGAAACCGGTAACTCAGATAGCCTTGAGCGTACCTTTTGGCAGGGTCGCGGCAATGGCGCCCTTCTGGAACTTCAGTTCGACGTTGTCGGACACTTCCAGGACCACGAAGTCGTCGGCAACCTTGACGATCTTGCCGGCGATGCCGCCGTTGGTGACCACTTCGTCACCCTTTTGCAGGTTGCTCAGCAGGTTTTTCTGCTCTTTGGCACGCTTGGCCTGCGGGCGCCAGATCATCAGGTAGAAGATGACCAGGAAACCGACCAGGAAAATCCACTCGAAGCCGGTACCGGCTGGGCCGGCGGCGGGGGCTGCTGCGTCCGCGTAGGCGGCGGGAATCAAGAAGCTCATTGGGCACTCCTAATGCAAATTTTCTAATAATGGATGCGAACAGTCAGTCCAAGGGCGGCACAGGCAGCCCGCGCTTGGCGTAGAAGGCGTCGACAAAGGCGGCCAATTTACCTTGTTGGATAGCTTCGCGTAAACCGGCCATCAAGCGCTGGTAATGGCGCAAGTTGTGGATGGTATTCAGCATGCTGCTCAGCATTTCGCCGCACTTGTCCAGGTGGTGCAGATAAGCGCGGGAGAAGTTGCTGCAGGTATAGCAATCGCAGGTCGGATCCAGCGGCGATTCATCGTGGCGATGGAACGCGTTGCGGATCTTGATCACCCCTGTGTCGACGAACAGGTGGCCGTTGCGCGCATTGCGGGTAGGCATCACGCAGTCGAACATGTCGACGCCGCGGCGCACACCCTCTACAAGATCTTCCGGCTTGCCTACCCCCATAAGGTAACGAGGTTTGTCAGCGGGCATTTGCGCCGGCAGGTAGTCCAGCACCTTGATCATCTCGTGCTTGGGCTCGCCCACCGACAGACCACCGATGGCCAGGCCGTCGAAGTCGATGTTGACCAGCGCTTCCAGCGAGCGCATGCGCAGGTCCTGGTACATGCCGCCCTGGACGATGCCGAACAGCGCCGCGGTGTTGTCGCCGTGGGCGTTCTTCGAGCGCTGGGCCCAGCGCAACGACAGCTCCATCGAGGTGCGCGCCACGTCGTGCTCGGCCGGGTACGGCGTGCACTCGTCGAAGATCATCACGATGTCCGAGCCCAGGTCGCGCTGCACCTGCATGGACTCTTCCGGGCCCATGAACACTTTCGAACCATCCACTGGCGAGGCGAAGGTCACGCCTTCCTCCTTGATCTTGCGCATGGCGCCCAGGCTGAACACCTGGAAACCACCGGAATCAGTGAGGATAGGGCCTTTCCATTGCATGAAGTCGTGCAGGCCGTTGTGTTTCTTGATGACCTCGGTGCCCGGGCGCAGCCATAGGTGGAAGGTGTTGCCGAGGATGATCTCGGCGCCGATGGCCTCGATATCGCGTGGCAGCATGCCCTTGACCGTGCCGTAGGTGCCCACCGGCATGAAGGCCGGGGTCTCGACGGTGCCACGGGGGAAGGTCAGCCGGCCGCGACGGGCCTTGCCGTCGGTGGCCAGCAGTTCGAACGACATTCGACAGGTGCGACTCATGCTTGATCCTCTGGGCCGCGTGGCGCCGGATTGCGGGTGATGAACATGGCATCACCGTAACTGAAGAAGCGGTAACCCTGTTCGACCGCCGCCGCGTAGGCAGCCATGGTCTGGGGGTAACCGGCGAAGGCCGAGACCAGCATCAGCAGCGTGGACTCCGGCAGGTGGAAGTTGGTGACCAGGGCATCGACCACATGGAACGGCCGGCCCGGGAAGATGAAGATGTCGGTGTCGCCGCTGAAGGCCTTGAGCTCGCCGTCGCGCGCCGCGCTTTCCAGCGAGCGTACGCTGGTGGTGCCCACGGCGACCACCCGCCCGCCGCGGGCGCGGCAGGCCTGCACGGCGTCGACCACGTCCTGGCTCACTTCGAGCCACTCTTTATGCATGGTGTGGTCTTCGATCTTGTCGACCCGCACCGGCTGGAAGGTGCCGGCGCCCACATGCAGGGTGACGAAGGCGCGCTCGACGCCCTTGGCGGCGATCTTCGCCAGCAGCGACTCATCGAAGTGCAGGCCGGCGGTGGGCGCGGCCACGGCGCCGGCGCGCTCGGCGTAGACAGTCTGGTAGCGCTCGCGGTCGGCGCCCTCGTCGGGGCGGTCGATGTAGGGCGGCAGCGGCATGTGGCCGACGCGCTCGAGCAGCGGCAGCACTTCTTCGTTGAAGCGCAGTTCGAACAGCGTCTCGTGACGGGCGACCATCTCGGCCTCGCCACCGCCATCGATGAGGATCTGCGCGCCCTCTTTCGGCGCCTTGCTGGCGCGCACATGGGCCAGCACGCGGTGGCTGTCGAGCACGCGCTCGACCAGCACCTCCAGCTTGCCGCCGGAGGCTTTCTGGCCGAACAGCCGCGCCGGGATCACCCGGGTGTTGTTGAACACCATCAGGTCGCCGGGGCGCAGGTAGTCGAGCAGGTCGGTGAACTGCTTGTGGGCCAACTCGCCGCTGGGGCCATCGAGCACCAGCAGGCGGCTGCCGTGACGCTCGGCCAGGGGGTGGCGGGCGATCAGGGAATCGGGGAGTTCGAAGGAAAAATCGGCGACGCGCATGATGATGTTCGGGTTCGACAGGGCCGGGAAGTTTAGCCCAATGCGCGAAAATTGACCATGAAAGCCGATTGACCGGCTTGAGTGACCTCTCTATACTGCGGCGCCTAAGCCCTGATGGCGGAATTGGTAGACGCGGCGGATTCAAAATCCGTTTTCGAAAGGAGTGGGAGTTCGAGTCTCCCTCGGGGCACCAAGATCCAGAAAAAACCGACCTTATGGTCGGTTTTTTTGTGCCTGAAAAACAGGCGAGAGCCAGCCGTTTTCACCACCACCACCACCACCACCACCACCACCACCACGACAGGAAGTCCAGGGTATGCCAGCACAGCAATCGAACACAGGAATGCGAGCCCGTCTTTGGACCGTTCTGCCTGGCTTGCTCGGGGGCATGGTGGTAACCACCTGCATCGCCCCCTTCGGCGAGTTTTTCTGGGGGAACGTTGTCGACATCTGGGGGCCGCAGGCCGCCATCCTGGTCATTCTGCTGATGCTACGGGCGCCAAGCCCGGTAATCGGCGGCGCCGCACTGACCATGGCGCTGTACCTCGGGCTTTTCTACCTTTGGTTCTTCACCAGCGGACGAGGCGATGTGATGGCTTGGTTCGCCTACCTGTTCAGCTTGCCTGGAGCACTGATCGGCGCCTGCCTGGCGCTGTGCTTCACGCGGCGGGCAACACCTGTGCTCGCCGTTGTGCTGGCCGCTGCCTGGGTGACGGCCGGGTTGGTGGTCAATCAGACGATCATCTGCTCTACCCTCATCTACTGCCTGGGGTGAGGCAGACATAGGACGTGCAACGGCGAGGCCATGGCGTATGCTGGCCACTCACTCGAGCACGGATTTCCCCATGCAACTAAGCCACCGCCCCGTCACGCATGCCGATATCCCCGCCCTTTGCTGCTTCCCACAGGGCCCGGACGAACTGTTCTACATGTTCCCCAAGGCCACCTACCCCCTGACGCCCGAACAATTGAGCGACGCCATCGCCCAGCGCAGCGGCTCGACGGTGATCGAGGCCGATGGCGTGCTCGTTGGCTTCGCCAATTTCTACAAGGCCGAGCACGGCGGCGTCTGCGCGCTGGGCAACGTGGTGGTGGCACCGGCCGCACGGGGCAAGGGGGTGGCGCGCTACCTGGTGCAAAGCATGCTCGCCCTGGCCCGCGAGCAGTTCGCCGCGCGGGAGCTGTGGGTGTCGTGCTTCAACCACAACACCGCAGGCTTGCTGCTTTATCCACAGCTGGGTTTCGTCCCGTTCGCGATCGAACAGCGCCGCGCGCCCGATGGCAGCCGGGTGGCGCTGGTGCAGATGAAGCAGATGTGCAACCCATAACCCGGTAGGCGCCAGCCTTGCTGGCGAACAGCACCACCACCGATTTGCGCGTGGCGTTCGTTCGCCAGCAAGGCGGGCGCCTACACGACGAAACACACCGAACCTTACCCCGCCGCCGGCGTCGGAACCTGCATCCATCGCTTCGAGGTTCCCCACGTGAAAACCCTGCTCATCCGCAAGTACCGCTTGGTGGTCAAGACCTTCGGCTATATCGGCTGGTCGCTGTTCTGGCTGCTGATCTGGGACGTGCTGGTCACCATCGACTTCATGCTGTTCTTCAACAGCAAGTTCAGCCTGCCGCTGATCCCGCTGACCTTGCTGGGCTCGGCGCTGGTGGTGCTGGTGAGCTTTCGCAACAGCAGCGCCTACAACCGCTGGTGGGAAGCCCGCACGCTGTGGGGCGCGCTGGTGAACGGCTCGCGCAGCTTTGCCCGCCAGGTACTGACACTGATAGACGACCCGCAGGAAGGGCCAAACCCACTGAAGGCCACCTTGCTGCGCCGGCATATCGCCTATGTGAACTGCCTGGCGGCGCACCTGAAGGGCGACACGTGTCCGGACGAGTTGATGGCGTTCATCCCGCCCGACGAATTCGAGCGGCGCAACCGTTCGAACAACTTCGCCAACGATATCCTCGGTGGCTCGGCGGCGTTGCTGGCCCGGGAGTACCAGGCCGGGCGGCTGGACAGCATTCGCCTGGCACGGCTGGCGTCGACGCTGGTGGACCTGTCCAATGCCCAGGGCGGCATGGAACGCATCGCCAATACGCCGCTGCCCTACCCTTACGTGTACTTTCCACGGCTGTTCATCACCTTGTTCTGCCTGATCGTGCCGGTGGGGCTGGTGGAATCGCTGGGCTGGTTCACGCCGCTGGCCTCGACGGTGGTGGGCTTCATGCTGCTGGCGATCGAGCGCATCGGCACCGACCTGCAAAGCCCGTTTCGCGCCAGCGAGCACCAGATCCCGATGGACAGCATCTGCGAGACCATCGAGCGCAACCTGGAGTCGATGCAGCGTGGGGAGCAGGTGTCTGCGGCGAACGCCATGCCGTAGCCAGCCTGCTGGCGAACCCGGCAACGCGGTGGATGGCACCGGCGCTGCCGGTGTTCGCCGGCAAGCCGGCTCCTACGGGGTGTTCGCAGGTTGCAGCGTGTAGGAGCCAGCCTTGCTGGCGAACCCGGCGGCGCGGTGGACGGCACCGGCGCTGCCGGTGTTCGCCGGCAAGCCGACTCCTACGGGGTGTTCGCAGGTTGCAGGGTGTAGGAGCCAGCCTTGCTGGCGAACCCGGCAACGCGGTGGATGGACCGGCGCTGCCGGTGTTCGCCGGCAAGGCTTGCGGCGCGATGGGGCGCGTAGCGGCCCCAGGTTTGAGCTGCGCCTCGTAGATCGCCGGGGCCGCTGCGCAGCCCTTTCGCGACGCAAGGCCGCTCCTACAGGGATAGCGCCTGTCTAGGCCCTCACATACCGCTGGCGCAGCACATCGCTGAACGCATCCACCAGCAACACCAGCACCAGCATGGCGATGATCACCGTGCTGGCCTGGGCCTCCTGGAACAGGCTCAGGGTGGTGTAGAGCATCTGCCCCAGGCCGCCCGCGCCGACGAAACCGAGCACGCTGGCCATGCGGATGTTGTTCTCCCAGCGGTACAGGCTGTAGGCCAGCAGCTGCGGCCACAGGTTGGGCAAGGTGCCAAAACAAAACGCCGCCACCTGGCCGCCGCCCTGCAGGCGAATCGCCGCCGCCGGCTCCGGCGGGGCGTTTTCCAGGGCCTCGGCGAACAGGCGGCCGAGCACGCCGGCGGTATGCAGCGCCAGCGCCAGCGTGCCGGCGTTGGGCCCCAGCCCTGCGGCGAGCACGGTCAGCGCCGCCCACACCAGCTCGGGAATCGCCCGCAGCGCATTGAGCAGCAAACGCGCCGCGCCTTGCAGCGGCCAGCCAAATCGCCCCGCCGCCGGCAGCGCCAGCACCATGCCGAGCAGCATCGCCAGCAAGGTGCCGAGCCCGGACATCGCCAGGGTCTCCAGCGCCCCCCGGCCCACGGCGCGCAAGTGCTCGAGCGACAGGTCCGGCTGCAGGAAGCGCCCGGCGTACTCCGCCATCTGCCCCAACCCGCCCTCGCCGACCACCGCGTGCAGGTCCAGCTCCAGATAGGCGAACGACGCCACCACCGCCGCGACGATGCCCAGCAGCACCAATAGGTTGATTGCCCGGTTCATGCCAGCCTCCCGCGCAGAAAACGGCTGAGCAGGTCGGCCAGCACCACCAGCACCAGGAACGCCAGCAGCATGCTCGCCACCTGGTCGCCGGCGAACATGCGCATCGACAAATCGATCTGCTGGCCCAGGCCGCCAGCGCCGACGAAGCCCATCACCACCGAGGCGCGTACCGCGCACTCCCAGCGGTAGACGGTGTACGACACCACCTCGGCCGCGGCATTGGGCAGGATGCCGTAGCAGAACGCCGCCAAGCGACTACTGCCGGCCTGCAACAAGGCATGGGCCGGGCGTTGGTCGACCGACTCGAAGATTTCCGCATAGACCTTGCCGAGCATGCCGCTGTAGGTGATGGCGATGGCCAGCACCCCGGCGGTCGGGCCCAGCCCCACGGCGCGGACGAACAGCAGCGCCCAGACGATCTCTGGCACGCTGCGCAGGAACACCAGCAGGCCGCGCACCGGCAGGCGCAAGGTGCGCGACCAGAACCCCGGGCGCCCGCCGCGGGAGGCTGCGCGCAGCGACAGGGCGCGGCTGGCCAGCAGGCTGGCCGGTATCGCCAGCAGCAGGGCCAGGGCCATGCCGGCAGTGGCCACGGCCAGGGTCTGCAAGGTGGCTTGCCACAGCAGGCCAAGGAAGTCGTGATCGTGGGCCGGCGGCCAGAAACCACTGACGAAACTGGCCATCTGCTGCCGGTTTTCCGCCTGCAGCAGCACGCCGGGGTTCAGTTCGCTCAGCTGCACTCCAGGCCACAGCAGGGCCAGGCACAGCAAGGTCAACAGCAGGCGAGGTAGCGCCGCAGGGTCGCGGGCAGCGGCGTTCAGCATCGTGGGATCTGCACCGTCAGGCTCGCCCCGGCGATGACCGGCGACGCCAACTGCTCATTGGCATACAACGCATCCAGCAGGCTTTGGCTCACCGCCTCAGCCGGGCAGTCGAAGGCCACGTGCCCTTCGCGGATACCGATGACCCGCGGGAAGTGCGCCAATGCCAGCTCCACCGCGTGCAGGCTGGCGACCAGGGTCACGCCATGGGCCTGGGCATGGCGGTTGAGCAGCGCCAGGCTGTGGTCGGCCAGCACCGGGTCCATCGCCGAGACCGGCTCGTCGGCCAGCAGCACCTGCGGGCGCTGGTACAGCGCCCGGGCGATGCCGACCCGCTGCAACTGACCACCGGACAACTGCCCGCACTGGACGAACAGCTTGTCCGCCAACCCCAGTTCGGCCAGGGCCTGGCGCGCACCCGGCACATCGCCTGGGTGCAGCAGGTTGAGCAGGCCGCGCAGGGTGCCCCACTGGCCCAGGCGCCCGGCCAGCACCGCGGTGACCACCCGCTGGCGCGGCGGCAAGGGCGGCGCCTGGTGTACCAGTGCCACCCGTGCCCGCAGGCGCTGGCGAGCGCGCGCCGACAACGCCCAAGGCTGGGCGTCGAGCAGCGTCAGTTGCCCGGCGCTGGGTTGCACGGCGGTGGCCATCAGGTGCAGCAGGCTCGACTTGCCGGCCCCGGACGGGCCGATGATCGCCACCCGCTCACCCTGGTCGATGCGCAGATCCACGGCGTTCAGGGCCTGGACCTGGCCGTGGCGCAGGCTGGCCCCTTGCAGACGAATAGTCACTTGAGCAGGCCGGCCTCACGCGCGGCTTGCTCGGTACCCTGGTAGTTCTCCGGCTGGGTCTCGATGAAGCGGCTGGCCGCCTGCAGGTCGAGGATGGCCTTGTCGGCAGGCTTGGCCGGGTCCAGGGCGAGGAAGGCTTGCTTGATCTTGGCCTTCAGCGCCGGGTCCATGTTGCCGCGCACGGTCCAGTTGTAGTCGAAGTAGGTCGGCGTGGTGGCGAACACCTTGACCTTGCTGGTATCGACCTTGCCGGCATCGACCAGCTTCTGCCACACGCTGGCGTTGAGCACGCCGGCATCGACCTTGCCTGCGGCAACCCAGGCCACGGTGGCATCGTGGGCACCGGAGTAGGCGACGCGGCTGAAGTAGCCCTCGGGCTTGATGTTGTCTTGCTTCAACATGAAGTAGCGCGGCATCAGGCTGCCGGAGGTGGACGAGATCGAGCCGAAGGCGAAGGTCTTGCCCTTCAGGTCGGCCAGGCTCTTCACCTCGGGGTTGGCGGTGATGAACTTGGAGGTGAACTGGGCGTCCTGCTCACGCTGCACCAGCGGGGTCGCGGTCGGATCCTTCAGGTGCACCTGGACGAAGGTGAAACCGCCCAGCCAGGCCATGTCCAGGCGGTTGCTGGCCAGCGACTCGACCACTGCCGGGTAGTCGCTCACCGGCACGAACTGCACCTTCATGCCCAGTTGCTGCTCGAGGTATTCACCCAGCGGCTTGAACTTGCGCAGCAGTTCGGTCGGCGCTTCGTCGGGGATGGCGCTGACGCGCAGTACCTCGGCTGCCTGGGCGAAAACGGCGCAGCAGGACAGCGCGAGGCCGGCAGCGAGTGCCAGGGGGCGTTTGAACATGGGGGTTCTCCGGTTCAATAGCGGGGAAGGTGCGGCAAAACGCCGACGGAGTGGAATTATAAGAGGCGCAGGCGCAAAGGCCAGCTTTGCTACAATCGCCCATCACGAAAATCCCGAGGTGCGTATGAGCGAGCCGATTCGTCTGACCCAGTACAGCCACGGCGCCGGCTGTGGCTGCAAGATTTCCCCCAAGGTGCTGGATGTGATCCTCGCCGAGAGCGGCACGCAGGCGCTGGACCCGAAACTCTGGGTCGGCAACGCCTCGCGCGACGACGCCGCGGTCTATGCCCTGGACGACGAGCGCGGCGTGGTCTCGACCACCGACTTCTTCATGCCCATCGTCGACGACCCGTACGACTTCGGGCGCATCGCCGCCACCAACGCCATCAGCGACATCTACGCCATGGGCGGCGACCCGCTGATGGCCATCGCCATCCTCGGCTGGCCGGTCAACGTACTGCCACCTGAAGTGGCCCGCGAAGTGATTCGCGGCGGCCGCGCGGTGTGCGCCGAAGCCGGCATCCCGCTGGCCGGCGGCCACTCCATCGACGCCCCCGAACCGATCTTCGGCCTGGCCGTCACCGGCGTGGTGAGCAAGCGCCACCTCAAGCGCAACGACACCGCCAGCGTCGGCTGCAAGCTGTACCTGACCAAGCCCCTGGGCATCGGCATCCTCACCACCGCCGAGAAGAAAGCCAAGCTGCGCGAGCAGGACCAGGGCCTGGCCCGCGACTGGATGTGCACCCTCAACACCCCGGGCAGCCGCTTCGGCAAGCTCGATGGCGTGCTGGCGATGACCGACGTCACCGGCTTCGGCCTGCTCGGCCACCTGGTCGAGGTCGCCGAAGGCAGCGGCCTGACCGCGCGCCTTGAGTTCGACGCCGTGCCGCGCCTGCCCAGCGTCGACTACTACCTGGCCGAGGGCTGCATCCCCGGCGGCACCCTGCGCAACTACGACAGCTATGGGCACAAGATCGGCGCGCTCAGCGACGACCAGAAGCACCTGCTGTGCGACCCGCAGACCAGCGGCGGCCTGCTGGTGGCGGTCAGCCCCGAGGGCGAGGACGCGTTCCTCGCCGTGGCCCGGGAACTGGGCCTGGACCTGGCGCCCATCGGCGCGCTGGTCGAGCGACAGAGCCACGCGGTCGAGGTGATCTGATGCGCCCCGACTGCACCGAGCTGAAACAGCTGTTCCTCGACGACGTGCCGCTGATGGACATGCGCGCCCCCGTCGAGTTCGCCAAGGGCGCCTTCCCCGGCGCGCTCAACCTGCCACTGATGACCGACCAGGAGCGGCAGAAGGTCGGTACCTGCTACAAGCAACAGGGCCAGGCCGCCGCCATCGCTCTGGGCCACCAACTGGTCAACGGCACGGTCAAGCAACAGCGCCTAGAGGCCTGGGCGGCGTTCGCCCAGGCCCACCCCGACGGCTACCTGTACTGCTTGCGTGGCGGCCTGCGCTCGCAGATCGTCCAGGGCTGGCTCAAGGAAGCGGGCATCCAGTACCCGAAAGTCGTCGGCGGCTACAAGGCCATGCGCACCCTGCTGCTGGAAACCACCCAGCAGGCAGTCGAGCAGTGCGACTTCGTGCTGGTCGGCGGGCTCACCGGCACCGGCAAGACCGACGTGCTGCACCAGCTGGACAACGTCCTCGACCTCGAAGGCCACGCCAACCACCGCGGTTCCAGCTTCGGCAAGCGCGCCACGGCGCAGCCGGCGCAGATCGACTTCGAGAACGCCCTGGCCATCGATGTGCTGAAAAAGCGCGAGCGTGGGCTCGAGCAGTTCGTGCTCGAGGACGAAGGGCGTATCGTCGGCAGCTGCTCGGTACCGCTGGAGCTGTACCAGGGCATGCAGCAGTACCCGCTGGTGTGGCTGGAAGACAGCTTCGCCAACCGCGTGGAGCGCATCCTGCGCGACTACGTGATCAACCTGTGCGCCGAGTTCGTCGCGGTGCACGGCGAGGAAGATGGCCGCCGGCTGTTCGCCGAGCGCATGCGCCAGAGCATGGCCAATATCCACAAGCGCCTCGGCGGCGAGCGCTTCCAGCGCTTGTCCGAGTTGCTGGGGCAGGCCCTGGACGAGCAACTGCGCAGTGGCGATGTGCACCTGCACCGCGGCTGGATCGAAGGGCTGCTCAACGAGTACTACGACCCGATGTATGCCTACCAGCGCGAGGCCAAGGCGAGCCGTATCGAGTTTGCCGGGGATGGCGTGGAGGTGCGCGAGTACCTCAAGGCCCGGGCCAGGCGCCAACAGCGCAGCGGGTGACGGTCACTGCCCGGGGCTGAGGATGCGTTCCAGCTCCGCGGCGCGGTCCTTGCTCATGTCCATTTCGCACATTGCCCCTTCGATTCGGTAGATGCTGCCGTTGCTCAGCTTGCCGTGGAACGCGCAATTGCCGTCGCGGTACTTCATCCAGGTGCGCTGCACCTCGCGCAGGTCCTTCTGCCGCTGGCTGTCGAGCTTGGCCATCAGCTGCTTGTACACCCGGTTGAGCCGGTCATCCTGCAGCTTGGTCTCGGCCTGGATGCAGGCGCCCATGGCCAAGGTGCTGGAGGCCTTGTCCATGCACTGGGTGTAGGTGGACGAATAATCGTCGGCCTGGGCGCAGGCGATCGCCAGCCAGGCACTGGCGCCGAGCAGATACTGCTTGAACATGGGCATTCCTTTATCGGGTGTTCGCGGCACAGCCTAGCAGCCTGCCGCACTTTCATTCACGCACAACGCAGCGATCTGCGCGCGCAGCCGCCGGTGCCGGCAGTGCGGTACCTGGTTCCCCAGCAAACTGGCGCCGACGGTCACAAGGTCTGCGGCTGCTCCGGCGGCACGATCACCTTGTGCGGCTCGAAGCGCAGCGAGGGCATTTGCGTACCGGCATAGATCGCCACGCTCAGGGCCGCGATCAGCGCCACGTCGAGCCAGCCCCAACCCGGAACATCCGCCGCCGAACGCGCCTTCCAGCACCACCAGAGCTGCCCCAGGCAGAACACCAGGATCGCCAGCAGCCACAGGTAGAAGCCCGCGCCGAAGCCGGACACATCCTGGAAGGCGTAGCTCTGGTTGTCCGGCAAGCGGGCGATGCTAAAGCTGCTGGCCACCAGGTACAGCGCCGCCAGCCCGCACACCAGCGCCAGGCGGCGCAAGCGTCGATGGGCGAGGACAGCCAGCGCCAGCAATGGGTTGGCGAACCACTGGTACAGACCAAAGGCGATGCCCCAGGGACCGTAGAGCAGCATCTGCAACGCCGGTACATGCCGGCCCGCCCCCGTCAGGGCGCCATCGAAGGCCAGGCTCAGCAGGTACAGGGCCAGGCTTGTGGTCAGGTAGAAGGCAGGCAACCGCGAACTCCGTCCATTCAGTGTCGAACGCCGACCATAGCGCACCCTGGCCTCAGGCGACAGGCGGTTCGAGCAGCAGGCCGTAAAGCCCCGAGTCGGACAACTCGCCCGCCACGCACCAGCGCGCGCGCAAGGTGCCTTCGAGGACGAAACCCTGGCGTTCGAGGGTACGTGCCGAACCCTGGTTGCGCGGGTCGATTTCCGCCTCCAGGCGGCGCAGGTGCAGGGTGTGGGCAAGGTAGTCGATGAAGCAGGTCAGGGCTTCGTCCATGTAGCCGCGGCCCTGGGCCGACTTGGCCAGGCAGTAGCCGATCTCGCCACGGCGCGAGCCTTCCTCGAGGTTGAACAGCTGGACCATGCCGATCAGCTCGCCGTTGTCGCGGCGGTACATGCCCAGCTTAAGCAACTGGCCGGCGGCGTAGGCTTCACGGTCGGCGGCCAGGGCGCTTTCGGCCTCGGCCAGGGTTTGCCAAGGGGCGTGGTACCAGTAACGCATCACCTCGGGGTCGGCCATGATGGTCAGCCACTGCTGTGCGTCGCCATGGCGCATGGGGCGCAGCTGCAGGCGCGGGCTGTCGAGGCTCAGGTCGCTGGGGAAACTGCGGGGGTCGGGCACACCGGGACTCCTGTCCGATCGTGGGAGATGACAGTCTAACGACAGTGGCTCGGTCTGGCATCCCTGGGGCCGCTTTGCGGCCCTTTCGCGACACAAGGCCGCTCCTACAGGGGATAGCATTTCCCTGTAGGAGCGGCCTTGTGTCGCGAAAGGGCTGCAAGGCAGCCCCAGCGGTCTACCTCAGAACCCCATGCTGAAGCTCACCACCACCCCATGGTCGCGGTTCTCGCTGGACAGTTGCCCGGAGTACCCGACCCCAAGCTTGCCACTGGCGCCCACCGACAGGTCCACCCCGGCCTCGACCACCGCCGCGTCCTTGGCGATCGGCACGCCCTCGGTGCTGAACCCTGCGCCACCGTCGATAAAGCGCAGGTCGGCATCAGGCTTGTCGTCGCCGAAGGCATGGCGCCAGCCCAGCGACACCCGCGGGGTGATCTGGCTGCCGTTGTCGAGGGTGATGCGCTTGCCCGCCCGCACGCCGACGGTGGAGAAGGTCACGTCCTGCTTGACCTTGCCCTGCAAGCGCCCTGCCCCGCCTTTCTCGTGGGCGGTGTCGCTGTCGTAGTTGACGTAGGCCAGCCCGGCGAACGGCTCCAGGGCGATGCCGCCGGCGTCGATGGCATAGCCCACCTCGCCGAACACCTGGGCGCTGCGCGCCTTGTACTTGGCTTTCAGGCGGTCGCTGTAGCTGCCCACCTGGACATCACGCTTGCTGTCGATGTCGTGCCAGCTGTAGGCCACGCCCAGGCGCGCGGCGAAGGCATCCAGCTGGTAACCCAGGTAGGTGGTCAGGTGGTAGCTGTCCACCGTGGCGTCCGAGCGGCGACGGTGGGCGTCGATGCTCGAGCGGGTGTAGCCGGCGGCGGCGCCGACCTTCCACTGCTCATCCAGGGCGCGGTCCGCGCCGAGCATGAAGCCCGACAGGTCGCGGTCGACACTGGCATGGCTGCTGCTGCCGTCGTAGGTACCCCAGCTGCCGATGGCACGGATCCAGCCCACCGCCTGGCCCTGGCAGCCTTCGCTGGTCAGCTGCTGGTTGGCGGTCGGCGCCAGGGTCCGACGTGGGTCGTCCTGGTTGCTGCAATCGGCCTGGCGCAGGCGGTCGTTGACCGCCTCACGCACGTAGCGCGAATCCTCGATCAGCACCGTCGCGGTACTGGCGTGGATCTCGCCGGACAAGCTGTCGAACGCGGCCTGCGCACCCTGGCTGTCGAGCGGCAGCAGGTTGTTGACCAGCGTTGCCGGCGCCCCGGCACTGCTCAGGGCATTGGCCACGCCGCGCTGGTTGCCGGTGGCGGCAACGTCGGCGAACGAGGTGCCGTTGCGGCTGACCGACAGGGTCACCTGGTTGGCGCCGTAGGCCAGCGCGCTGTTGAGGAACGCCGAGTTGGCCAGGTTGGTGGTGGCGAAGGTGCCATTCACCCCGCCTGCGGCGTTGACCACGGTGTACTGGCCGTTGCCGCTGGCGAGGTTGGCCACCATCAGGCTGCCGCCGAGGTTGGCGGTGCCGCCCACGTTCAGGTAGTTCACCGGCGCGGTGCCCAGGTCGATGACCAAGGTCCCGCTGGCGCCGTTGGTGAAGTTGCCCGAGACGTTCAGGTTGCCAGCCGGCCCCGGCAGCACGGTGCCGTTGTTGGTCAGCCCGGCGACGGTGCCGTTGCCCGTCAGCGCGGCGCCGTTGGCCACGGTGACCTGGGCGCCGAGGGTGCTGCCCGGGTTGGCCGCATCGCCCACTTGCAGCACGCCCTGGTTGACGTTGAAGGCGCCACTGAATGGCTGGTTGCCGGTCAGCAGCAAGGTGCCGCCGCCTTGCTTGGTGGTGGTGCCGGTACCGCTGAGGGTGCCGTTGAAGGTGCCGTTGCTGCCCTGGGCGAAGACCAGGCTGGCGTTGTTGAGGATGTTGCCTTGCAGGCTGGTGGTGTTGCCGACCAAGGTACCGCCGCTGACGGTGGTGCCACCGCTGTAGGTGTTGGCACCGGCCAGGATCAGGGTACCGGCGTCGAGCTTCTCGATGCCGCCACTGCCCACCAGGGGCGCGCTGACGGTGGCGGTGGCGCCGGCGTTGACCCGTACCGGTGCCAGGCTGCCGTCAGGGTCGTTGACCGGGGTCAGGCTGCCGCCGGCACCCGGTACCACCTGGTAGCCGTCGCTGAGGAACTGCAAGCCTTCGAACGACTGGTTGCCGACCACGGTGACGGTACCCGGGGTACCGCCGAACACCGCGTAGCCGCCGCTCCAGCCTTCATTGCTGGTGCCGCTGGCGTTGGTCCAGCCGGTGTTCGAGCCCCAGGTGCCGCTGCCGCCGCCGATGCTGCCATCGGGGTTGGTCTTGCCGCCGTTCCAGAACTGCAGTTCCTCGCCGTAGTTCTGCACCACCAGGTTGATCTGGTTGGCGATGGCGGTCTGCAAGGCCAGGTCGCCCAGCACCACGCTGCCCGGAATGGCGCCGAACACCAGGCCATTGTCGGTGAGCACGCCGCCGTAGCTGAACAGCTGGTACACGCCGGTGCCGAAGCCGCCGGCATCGGTGATGTTCAACGTGCCGTCGAGCACCAGGTTGCCGTTGACCTTGACCACGGTGGTGGAGGCCGCCGGGGCGCCGAGGTTGAAGTCCAGGGCGCTGCCCGAGGCCAGGTCGAGGCTGCCGACGGTGAGCGGCGTGGTGCTCTGCCCGGCCGCCAGGGTGGCGCCGTTGGCAACCTGTACCGCGCCAGCCACGGTGCCGCTGCCGCCCAGGCGGGCGCCGGTGGCGACCTGCACGGTGGCGCTGTCCAGGCGACCGCCCACCAGCAGGCTGCCGGCATTGACGCGGGTGGCGCCGGTAAGGCTGTTGACGCCGGTCAGCAGCAACTCGCCGGTGCCGTTCTTGGCCAGGGTGCCGGTGCCGCTGAGGTTGCCGGTGTAGCTGCCGTTGCTGTTCTGCTCGAAGGTCAGCGCGGCATTGTTGAGGATGGCGCCCTGCAGGCTGCTGGTGTTGCCCACCAGGCTGCCGGCGTTGATCTGGGTGCCGCCGGTGTAGCTGTTGCTGCCGCCCAGGGTCAGCTGGCCGGCGCCGTCCTTGAGCAGGCCGCCGCTGCCGCTGATGGCGCCGTTGAGGGTCAGGGCATTGCTGCCGGCGATGGCCAGGGCGCCATTGAGCACGGCGTCGTTGGCCAGGGTCACGGCGCGGTTGCTGTCCAGCGTGGTGCCGGCGGCGGCGGTCAGGGTGCCGCTGCCCAACGCGCTGTCGTTGCCCAGCACCAGGGTGCCGCCGTTGAGCGCGGTACCACCGCTGTAGCCGTTGGCGGCGTTGAGCACCAAGGTGCCGGCATCCTGCTTGGCCAGGCTGCCGGTGCCGTTGAGGGCAACGTTGAGGGTAGCGCTGACACCCGGGTTGACCCGCAGGTTGGTGACGCCATTGCCCAGCAGCTCGCCTGCCGCGCCAGCCTCGAGCACGTAGCCGTCGGTGAGGAACTGCAGGCCGCTGATGCTGTGGCTGCCGTCCACGGTGACGGTGCCCGTGGCGCCCTGGAACACCGCGAAGGTGTCGTTCCAGGTGCCGTTGAGCACGCCGTTGACGTCGGTCCAGTTGCTGTTGGTGGCGTTCCAGGTGCCGCTGCCGCCATCGATCAGGCCGTTGGCGACGGTCTGGCTGCCATCCCAGAACAGCACGTTGCTGGCCCCGCCGACCACCAGGTTGACCTGGTTGGCGACCGCGGTCTGCACGGTGAGGTCGGTGACCGGCACCGGCGTGCTACCAAAGCTCATGCCGTTGTTGACCAGGCTGCCGCCGTAGCGGAACAGGCTATACACCCCGGCACCGAAGCCACCGATATCGGTGATGTTCAGGGTGCCGCCGAGGGTCAGATTGTTGGCCACGTTGACCAGCGGCCCGCCGCCGGTGCCGGCGGTGCCGAGCGCGGCGTTGAAGTTGGCGCCGCTGTCCAGCATCAGGTTGCCGACATCCAGCGTGGCTGCGCTGGTGGCCGCAAGGGTCCCCCCATTGGCGACGTTGACCGAGCCACCGAGATCGCCACTACCGGCCAGGGTGGCGCCGCTGGCGACGTTGACCGTATTGCTGGCCAGGGCCCCATTCACCACCAGGCTGCCGGCCTGTACGTTGGTGACGCCGGTGTGGCTGTTGGCGCTACGCAGCGCCAGGGTGCGAGCGCCAAGCTTGGTGAGACTGCCGCTGCCGCTGATGTTGCCATCGAAGGTGCCGCCCTCGACATTGAGGCTGTTGCCGGCGGCGATGTCGATCACGCCGCTGCCGCCGATGTCGCCCAGGGTGGTATTGCCGTCGAGGTTGAGCGTGGCGCCACTGCTGACGTTCAGCTCGCTCTGGGTACCCAGGGCGGTGGTGCCGAGGGTGCTGAGGCTGCCGGACAGCAGGTTGAGGACACCGCTGAAGGTGTTGTTGCCCGACAGGGTCAGGTCGGCCAGGCCGCTCTTGTTCAGGGTGCCGGCGCCACTGAGCACGCCGGCCAGGTGCAGGTCGTTGCTGCCAAGCACGTTGAGCACGCCGCCGACATTGACCGGGTTGGCCAGGGTCACGGCGCTGGCGCTGTCGAGGTTGGCATTGCCGGTGACATCCAGGCCGCCGCTGCCGAGGGCGCCGTTGTTGCCGACCACCAGGGTGCCGGCCTGCAGCTCGGTGCCGCCGCTGTAGGTGTTGGCGCCCATCAGGGCGAAGCGGGCAAGGCCAGCCTTGAGCAGGCGGCCGCTGCCAGCGACGCTGCCGCCGAGGGTCAGGTCGTTGCTGCCCAGCACAGTGAGGTCGCCGCTGACGTTGAGGTTGTTGGCCAGGGTTACCGGCTGGCTGCTGTCCAGGCTGGTGCCGGAGGTGGTGTTCAAGGAGCCGCTGCCCAGGGCGCTGTTGCTGCCCACCACCAGGGTGCCGCCATTGAGCGCGGTGTTGCCGGCGTAGCTGTTGTTGCCGGCCAGCGACAGCCGAGCGCTGCCGGCCTTGACCAGGCCACCGGCGCCACTGATGACGCCGCCCAGGGCCAGGTCGTTGCTGCCGGCGATGGTCAACGGGCCGTCCAGGGTGATGGCATTGCCCAGGGCGACCGCCTGGTTGGCGTCCAGGGTGGTGCCGCTGGCGGCATCGAGCGCGCCGCTGCCCAGGGCGCTGTTGCTGCCCAGCACCAGGGCGCCGCCACTGAGGCGGGTGCCGCCGCTGTAGGTATTGGCGCCGTTGAGCACCAGGGTGCCGCTGTCGAGCTTGTTGAGCTTGCCGCTGCCGGCCAGGCCGACATCGAGGGTGGCGATCACGCCCGGGTCGACCCGCACGCTGGTGTCGCCGCTGCTGCCGTTGACCAGGTTGAGCGCCCCGGCAGTGCCGGCCAGCAGGCGATAGCCATTGCTGACGAACTGCATGCCGGTGAGGCTCTGGCTGCCGTCGACGGTGACATCGCCTGCCGTGCCCTGGAAGACCGCGAAGGTGTTGCCCCAGGTGTTGTTGGCGGTGCCATTGAGGTCGGTCCAGTTGCTGTTGCTGGCGTTCCACACGCCGCTGCCGCCGTCGACCTGGCCGTTCGCCGTGGTCTGGCTGCCGTCCCAGAACTGCACGTTCAGGCCCGCGGCGCTGACCAGCAGGTTGACCTGGTTGGCCAGGGCGGTTTGCAGGGCCACGTCGCCCAGGCCGACCCCCAATGGCAGGCCGCCGAAGTCGAGGCCGTTGTCGGTCAGGGCGCCGCTGTAGTCGAAGATGCGGTAGACGCCGTTGCCGAAGCCACCGATGTTGCTGACGTTGAGGGTACCGTCGAGGGTCAGGTTGCCGCCGACGTTGAACAGCGCGGTGTTGCCGGTGGACGGTGCGCCCAGGCCGGCATCGACGATGGCACCTGCGCCCAGCACCAAGGCGCCGAGGCCCAGGGTGGCGCCGCTGCTGCCGACCAGGTGGCCGCCGCTGGCGATGGTCACCGGGGCAGCGACGTTGCCGCTACCGGCCAGGCTGGCACCACTGGCCACGTTCAGCCCGGCGCTGGTCAGGCTGCCGTCGACCTTGAGGGTGCCATCGCTGACCTGGCTGGTGCCCGCCAGGGTGCTGTTGCCAGCCAGGGTCAGTACCCCGCTGCCGACCTTGTCGAGGTTGCCGGCGCCGCTGAAGGCGCCACCGAAGGTGCCGTTGGCGTTGCTGCTGCCGATGCTCAGGGTGGCGCCGTTGCCGATCACCGCCTGGCCGCTGCCGGTCAGGCTGGCCAGGTTGGCATTGCCGTTTAGGTTCAGGGTGCCACTGGCGCCGACATTGACCCCGGAGGCGCTGTCGAGCACACCGGCGCCCAGCAGGCTCAGCGAGCCGGCCTGGATATCGACGCTGCCGGTCAGGCTCTTCGGCGTGACCAGCAGCGCGTCGTCGACGCCGGTCTTGAGCAGGTTGCCGCTGCCGCTGAGAGTGCCGCTGATCACCAGCGAGTTAGGCGTATCGAGGGTCAGGGTGCTGCCGGCGGCGATGTCCAGGGCATTGCCCAGGACCATGGCCGCGCCAGTCGCCAGGGTGGCATTGCCGGTGACGTTGAGCGCCCCCAGGCCCAGGGCTGCGGCGTTGGTCAGGGTGAGGCTGCCGGCGGCCAGTTCGGTGCCGCCGAGATAGGCGTTGTTGCCAGCCAGGGTCAGGTTGCCGTTGCCGGCCTTCACCAGGCCCGCGGCGCCATTGAGGGTGCCGGCCAGGGTCAAGTCGTTGCTGCCATCGACCGTCAGACCCGCGTTGAGGTTGAGGTTGTTGCCCAGGGTGACCGGGCCGCTGCTACCCAGGGTCGAGGCGCCAGCGACGGTCAGGATGCCCTGGCCCAGCGCGTTGTCGTCGCCCACCTGCAGGGTGCCGCCATTGAGGGTCGTGCCCCCCAGGTAGCTGTTGGCACCCGCCAGGATCAGGGTGCCCGCACCGGACTTGACCAACCCGCCGACACCATCGATCACCCCGCCCAGGGTCAGGTCGCCGGTGCTCGGCAGGGTCAACGTGCTGCCCAGGTGCACGGCATTGCCAATACTGGCACTGCCGGTGACATCCAGGCTGGCGCTGCCAGCAACGGTCAGGTCGCCGGTGCCGAGGGCCGTGTTGCTGCCAAGCACCAGGCTGCCGCCATTGAGGCTGGTGCCGCCACTGTAGGTATTGGCACCACTGAGGGTGAGCGTGCCGCTGCCGCTCTTGACCAGGCCTGCGCTACCGCCGACCACACCGCTGAGGCTCAGATCATCGGTGCCGGCGAAGGTCAGGTTGGCGCCCAGATTGACCGCGTTGGCCAGGGCGATGGCCTGGCCAACATCCAGCGTGGCGGCCCCGGTGACATTGAGCACGCCGCTGCCGATGGCGTTGGCATTGCCCAGCAACAGGCTGCCGGCCTGCAGGGTAGTGCCACCACTGTAGTTGTTGTTGCCGTTGAGCACCAGTTGCCCGGCGCCGAGCTTGCTCAGGGTGCCGCCACCGCTGATGATGCCGTCCAGGGTCAGCGCTTGCAGGTTGTTCACGCTGAGGGTGGTGCCAGCGCCCAGGCCGATGGCATTGGCCACTTGCAACGGGCCATTGGCGGCCAGGCTGCTGTTGCCGGTAACCGAAAGGTTGCCGGTGCCCAGCGCATTGTTGTTGCCCAGGATCAGCAAGCCGCTGGCCAGTGTCGTGCCGCCGCTGTAGGTGTTGCTGGCGCCCAAGGTGAGATTGCCGCTGCCGGTCTTGCTCAGGCTGCCGACACCGCTGATCTGGCCATTGAGGGTCAGGTCGTTGCTGCCGACGAAGTCCAGGCCGGCGTTGAGCACCACCTGGTTGCCGACGTTGCTCAGCACCGCGCTGGTCCCCAGGTTGGCGGCGCCAGCGACGGTGAGCGTGCCAACGCCCAGGGCCTGGTTATTGCCGAGGGTCAGGGTGCCGGCATTGAGCAGGGTGCCGCCGAGGTAGCCGTTGGCGCCATTGAGGGTCAGGTTGGCCGCGCCGTTCTTGGTCAGGCTACCGGCACCGCTGACCAGCCCGCCCAGGGTCAGGTCGTTGCTGCCGGCCACGCTGAGGCTCCCGGCGAGGTTGAGCGAGTTGCCGATGATGCGCGCGCCGTTGCTGTCCAGGGTGGTGCCCGCCGCGGCGTTGAGCTGGCCAAGGCCCAAGGCGGTGTTGCTGCCCAGCACCAGGGTGCCGGCGTTGAGGCTGGTGTTGCCCAGGTAGGCGTTGGTGCCGGCGAGGGTGAGCGTGCCGGCGCCGTTCTTGGCCAGCCCGCCGACGCCGTTGAGGGTGCCGTTGAGCACCATGTCCTGGGCGCCACTGAGGGTGAGGTTGCCCAACAGGTTGACCTGGTTGGCCAGGGTCACGCTGGCGCTGCTGCCCAGGGTCGTGCCGCCCAGGGCGTTGAGCACGCCGGTGCCCAGCGCGGTGTTGCTGCCCACCACCAGGGCGCCGCTGTTGAGGCTGGTGGCGCCGCTGTAGCTGTTGCTGCCGTTCAGGGTCAGTACGCCGCTGCCGGCCTTCACCAGCCCACCAGTGCCGCTGATGACGCCACCCAGGGTAAGGTCACTGGCACTGGGCAGGGTCAGGTTGCTGTTGAGGGCGATGGTGTTGGCCACGCTGAGGTTGCCGGTGGTGGCCAGGCTCGAGGCCCCGCTGACCACCAGGCCGCCGGTGCCCAGCGCCTGGCCACTGCCTAGGGTGAGCGTGCCGGCGCCGAGGGTGGTGCCCCCGGTGTAGGTATTGGCGGTCCCCAGGGTCAGGTTGGCCGCACCGTTCTTGACCAGGCTGCCGGCGCCGGAGAGCACGCCGCTCAGGCCCAGGTCTGCGGAGCCGGCGACGGTCAGGGCACCGCTGAGGCCGAAGGCGTTGCCGAGGGTGACGGCGGTGTTGCTGTCCAGGGTGGTGCCGCTGGCGGCACTGACCGCGCCGCTGCCCAAGGCGCTGTTGTTGCCGACCACGATCGTGCCGCCATTGAGCAAGGTGCCACCGGTGTAGGTGTTGGCGCCGTTGAGCACCAAAGTGCCGGTGTCGAGCTTGCCCAGCTGGCCGCTGCCCGACAGGCCGACGTCGAGCGTGGCGGTGACGCCCGGGTCGACACGCACGGCGAAGGCGCCATTGCTGCCATTGACCAGGTTCAGACCGCCGCTGCCGATCAGGCGGTAGCCGTTGGTGACGAACTGCAGCCCGGTAGCGACCTGGGTACCGGCCACGGTGACATCCCCCGCGGTACCCTGGAACACCGCGAAGTCGCTGGCCCAGCTGCCGTTGAGCACGCCGCTGACGTCGGTCCAGTTGGTGTTGCTGCCGTCCCAGGTGCCACTGCCGCCGTCGATCACGCCGTTAGGGACGCTTTGGCTGCCGTCCCAGAACTGCACGGTGCTGCTGGCGCCACCGACCAGCAGGTTGACCTGGGTGCCGATCGAGGTCTGCACCTGCAGGTCGCCGGGCAGCATGCTGCCGGGCACGTTGCCGATCAGCAGGCCGTTGTCGACCAGGGCGCCGGTGTAGTCGATCAGCCGGTAGATACCGGTGCCGAAGCCGCCGATATCGGTGACGTTGAGGGTACCGTCCAGGGTCAGGTTGCCGTTGACGTTGACCAGTCGGGTGCCGCCACTTGCAGGCGAGCCCAGGCCGACATCGAAGATCGAGCCACTGTGCAAGGTCAGCGCGCCGGTGGTCAGGGTCGCGCCGCTGTTGGCCAGCAGGTGCGCACCGTCGGCGATATCGACCGGGCCCAGCAGGCTGCCGGTGCCGCCCAGGCTGGCGCCGGTATTGACCTGCACCCCGGCGCTGGCCAGCGAGCCGCTGACAGTGAGCAGGCCGCCGTTGACCGTGGTGGTGCCGCCGATCACGTTGCTGGCGGACAGCTCGAAACTGCCGGTACCGGTCTTGGTCAGCCCGCCGGCACCGGCCAGGGCACCACTGAACACGCTGTTGAGGTTGTTGCCACCCAGGGTCAGGGTGCTGCCGCCGCTGATATTCACCGTACCGGCACCGCCCAGGCCACCAATGGTGGCACTGGCGCCGAGGTTCAGGTTGGTGCCGGCGCCGAGGGTGACCCCGGAGGTATTGCCCAGGGCCGTGCCGCCCACCGTGGTGATGCTGCCGCCGAGCAGGTCGATGGCACCGCTGAAGGTATTGTTGCCGCTCAGGGTCAGATCGGAGGTGCCGGTCTTGATCAAGCCGCCGGTACCGCCGACCACCCCACCCAGGGCCAGGTTGGTGCTGCCGCCAAGGGTCAGGTTGGCGCCCAGGTTGACGGCGTTGCCCAGGGTCATCGCCACGCTGTTGACCAGGGTCGCGGCGCCGCCGACGTTCAGCGCGCCGCTACCGAGCGCCGCGGCATTGGCCAGGGTCAGGGTGCCGGCGTTGAGGTTCAGCCCGCCGCTGAAGGTGTTGGCCCCCGACAGGGTCAGGTTGGTACTGCCGTTCTTGGTCAAGGCGCCCGCGCCGCTGATCACCCCGCCGAGGGTGGTGGCGTTGCTGCCCGGCAGGGTCAGGGTGGCGCCGCCGGCGAGGTTGATGGCGTTGCCCAGGTTGAGGGCGCCGCTGCCTTCGAGGCTGGCGTTGCCACCGACGCTCAGGGCGCCGCTGCCCATGGCGTTGTTGTTGCCCAGGGTCAGCAGCCCGGCGTTGAGGGTGGTGCCGCCGCTGTAGGTGTTGTTGCCGTTGAGGGTCAGCCCGGCGCTGCCGTTCTTGACCAGCGCGCCTGTGCCGCTGATCAGCCCGCCGAGGGTGGTGGCGTTGCTGCCCAGCACGGTCAGGGTATTGGCGCCGAGGTTGATGCCGTTGCTCACGGCAACGGCGGTGCTGGCGTCGAGGTTGGCGTTGCCGCCCAGGGTCAGGGCGCCGATGCCCAGCGCGGTGTTGCTGCCCAGGGTCAGGGTGCCGGCATTGAGTTGGGTGCCGTTGGTGTAGAGGTTGTTGCCGCTCAGGGTCAGGTTGGCGCTGCCGTTCTTGACCAGCGAGCCAATGCCGCTGACCACGCCGCTCAGGCCCAGGTTGGCGCTGCCATCGATGGTCAGCGGGCCGGCAATGGTGACATCGTTGGCCAGGCTGACCGCAGTGCTGGCATCCAGGTGGGTACCGGCCAGGGTATTGAGGGCCCCGGTACCCAGCGCGGTGTTGCTGCCGAGCACCAGCGTGCCGGCGTTCAGGCGGGTGATGCCGCTGTTGCTGTTGGCCCCGGTCAGGGTCAGCGTGGTGGCGCCGTTCTTGGTGATGCCGCCGCTGCCGGCGATGGTGCCGCTCAGGGTCAGGTCGTTGCTGCCGGGCAGGATGAAGTTGCCCGCCAGGTTGAGCGCGTTGGCAAGGTTCAGGCCGGCGGCGCTGGTGTCCAGGGTGGTGTTGTTGGCGGCGTTCAAGGCGCCGGTGCCCAGTGCGGTATTGCTGCCGACCACCAGGGTGCCGGCATTGAGCGCGGTGGCACCGCTCTGGGTATTGTTGCCGCTCAGGGTCAGGGTGGCGCTGCCGTTCTTGACCAGGCCGCCAGTGCCGCTGAGCGTGCCGGCCAGGGTCAGGTTGCTGGTGGTGGGCAAGGTCAGGTCGGCGCCGAGGTTGACTGCGTTGTTCAGGGTCATCGCCGTCGAGTTGGCCAGGGTCGCGGCGCCGCCGACGTTGAGCGCGCCGCTGCCCAGGGCGGCGGCGCTGGCCAGGGTCAGGGTGCCGGCGTTGAGGTTCAAGCCGCCGCTGAAGGTGTTGGCGCCGCTGAGGGTCAGGTTGGTGCTGCCGTTCTTGGTCAGCGCGCCGGTGCCGCTGATCACCCCGCTCAGGGTGGTGGCGTTGCTGCCCGGCAGGGTCAGGGTGTTGCCGGCCAGGTTGATGGCGTTGCCCAGGTTGAGGGTGCCGCTGCCGTCGAGGCTGGCGTTGCCGCCCAAGGTCAGCGCGCCAGTGCCCAGGGCGTTGCTGTTGCCCAGGGTCAGCAGCCCGGCGTTGAGGGTGGTGCCGCCACTGAAGGTGTTGTTGCCGTTGAGGGTCAGGCCGGCATTGCCGCTCTTGACCAAGGCACCGGTGCCGCTGATCTGGCCGGTCAGGGTGGTGGCGTTGCTGCCCAGCACGGTCAGGCTGTTGCCGCCCAGGCTGATGCTGTTGGTGGCGGCGACGGCGGTGCTGGTGTCGAGGTTGGCGTTGCCGCCCAGGGTCAGGCCGCCGATGCCCAGCGCGGTGTTGCTGCCCAGCACCAGGGTGCCGGCATTGAGCTGGGTGCCGTTGGTGTAGTTGTTGTTGCCGCTCAGGGTCAGGCTGGCGTTGCCATTCTTGACCAGCGAGCCAAGGCCGCTGAGCTGGCCGCTCAGGCCCAGGTTGGCGGTGCCATCGATAGTCAGCGGGCCGGCGATGATCGCATCGTTGGCCAGGCTGACCGCGGTGCTGGCATCCAGGTGGGTGCCGGCGGCGGTGTTGAGGGTGCCGGTGCCCAGCGCGGTATTGCTGCCCACCACCAGGGTGCCGCCGTTGAGGAAGGTCGAGCCGCTGTTGCTGTTGGCGCCGGTCAGGGTCAGCGTGGTATTGCCGGCCTTGGTGATGCCACCGCTGCCGGCGATCACGCCACTCAGGGTCAGGTCGTTGCTGCCGGGCAGGTTGAGGTTGCCGGCCAGGTTGAGGCCGTTGGCGATGTTCAGGCCGGCGACGCTGGTGTCCAGGGTGGTGTTGGCGGCGGCGTTGAGGGTGCCGGTGCCCAACGCGGTGTTGCTGCCCAGCACCAGGGTGCCGGCATTGAGCGCGGTGGCACCGCTTTGGGTATTGTTGCCGCTGAGGGTCAGCGTGGCGCTGCCGTTCTTGATCAGGCCGCCGCTGCCGCTGAGGGTGCCGGCCAGGTTGAGGTTGTTGGCGCCGGAAAGGGTCAGGTTGGCGCCGAGGTTGACGGCGTTGTTCAGGGTGCTGGCCACAGTGGTGGACAGCGTCGAGGCGCCGCCGACGGTCAGCGCGCCGGTGCCCAGGGCCGCGGCATTGGCCAGGGTCAGGGTGCCGGCGTTGAGGTTCAGCCCGCCGCTGAAGGTGTTGGCCCCCGACAGGGTCAGGTTGGTACTGCCGTTCTTGGTCAAGGCGCCCGCGCCGCTGATCACCCCGCCGAGGGTGGTGGCGTTGCTGCCCGGCAGGGTCAGGGTGTTGCCGCCCAGGTTGACCGCGTTGCCCAGGTTGACCGCCACGCCGGCGTCGAGGCTGGCGTTGCCGCCCAGGCTCAGCGCGCCGGTACCCAGGGCATTGTTGTTGCCCACGGTCAGCACCCCGGCGTTGAGGGTGGTGCCGCCGCTGAAGGTGTTGCTGCCATTGAGGGTCAGGCCGGCACTGCCGTTCTTGACCAACGCGCCGGTGCCGCTGAGCACCCCGCCCAGGGTCGTCGCGCTGGTGCCCAGCAGGCTCAGGGTGTTGGCCCCCAGGTTGATTGCGTTGCCCAGGTTGACCGCGGTGCTGGCATCGAGGCTGGCATTGCCGCCCAGGGTCAGCGCACCGCCGCCCAGGGCGTTGTTGTGGCCCACGGTGAGTGCGCCGGCGTTGAGCGTGGTACCGCCACTGAAGGTGTTGTTGCCATTGAGGGTGAGCGCGGCGCTGCCATTCTTGACCAGCGCGCCGGTGCCACTGATGACGCCACCCAAGGTGGTGGCATTGCTGCCTGGCAGGGTCAGCGTATTGCTGGCGAGGCTGATGGCGTTGCCCAGGCTCACGCCGGCACTGGCATCGAGGGTGGCGTTGCCACCCAGGGTCAGCGCGCCGCTGCCCAGCGCGCTGCTGTTGCCGAGGGTCAGCTTGCCGCCGGCCAGGCTGGTGCCACCACTGTAGGTGTTGACGCCATTCAAGGTCAGGTCGGCCGCGCCGGTCTTGGCCAGCGCGCCGCTGCCACTGATCACGCCGCCCAGGGTCGTGGCGCTGTTGCCCGGCAGGCTCAGGGTGTTGCCGCCCAGGGCGATGGCGTTGCCGAGGTTGAGCGCCGCGGCGCTGTCGAGGGTGGCGTTGCCGCCGAGGGTCAGCGCGCCGGTGCCCAGCGCGCTGTCGCCGCCGAGGATGAGCGTGCCGGTGTTCAGGGTGGTGCCGCCGGTATAGCTGTTGATGCCGTTCAGGGTCAGGTTGGCGCTGCCGCTCTTGACCAGCGAGCCGCTGCCGCTGAGCACGCCGCCGAGGGTCAGGGCATTGCTGCCGGGCAGGCTCAGCGCCGCGTTGAGGGTGACGGCGTTGTTCAGCACCAGCGGCACGCTGCCTTGCAGGCTGCCGGCGCCGCTGACGGTCAGGCCGCCGCTGCCGAGCGCCGCGGCGCTGGTCAGGTTGAGGCCGCCCGCGGCGAGGGTGGTGCCACCGCCATAGGTGTTGCTCGCGCCGAGGGTGAGCAGGCCGGCACCGGTCTTGGTCAACCCACCAACCCCGGAAACCACGCCGTTGAGGGTCATGTCGGTGGCGCCGCCGACGTTCAGGCCCGCATTGAGCACCAGCGCGTTGGCCAGGCTCAAGCCGCCGACCGTGCCCGCCAGGCCGCCTCCGTTGGCGGTGATGACCCCGTTGCCGAAGGCACTGGCATTGTCGAAGTTGAGCTGGCCGCCGTTGAGGGTGGTCTGGGTGGTGCCGTTGAGCACCTGGCCGATCAGGCTCCAGGTGCCGCTGTCGACGATCAGGCGATTGAAGTTGATGTAGTTGCTGGCGTTGATGGTGCCACTGCCACTGGTGCCACTACCGCCACCGATGGCGTTCTGCAACGCCAGGGTGTTGTCGCCGCCGGCGCCGCCGTCGATCTTGCCGGCCGGCGCGAACGCCAGGTTGGGGTTGCCGCTGACCAACAGGGCGAGCCCGACACCTGCGCCGGCGCTGACACTGGAGCCGGTCACGGCATTGAAGCGGTTGGTGCTGTTGGCGCCCATCGACAGGCTGCCGGTCAAGCTGCCGGCGTTGGTGAAGGTGTTGCCGCTGGCAGAGGTCTGGAATGCGGTACGCCCGAGCAACGTCCCGGTGTTGGTGAAGTTCACCGTGCCGCCGCCGCTCACGGCGACGATGGGGGTGTCCTCGCTGATGATGGTCAGGCCCACCAGCGGCGTGGAACCGATGGTCCCGGCGTTGGTGATCGTGGTGGTCCCGGCGGCGCCGTTGCGCACATCCATGGCCATGCCGGTAAGGTTGAGCAGGTTCGCACCGAGCACCGCCCCCGTGCCCTTGATGGTGCCGCCCAGGTTGTTGTTGATGGTCAGGGTGCCGGAGGTACCGGTGCTGCCGATCACCACGCCCGTGGACTGCAGGCTGAGCAACCCCAGCAGCGTGGGGTCGATGGTGCCTGAGTTGTTCAAGGTGTTGCCACTGCCGGTCAGCGTCAGCGCGGTGCCCCCTACCCCCAGCAATACCCCAAGGCCGGCACCGGGCTGGACGTTGACCGTCAGGCCGTTGGTGCTGTTGGAATAACTCGGCGCCAGCGGGTTGGCCGCCCCGCTACAAGTCACCACGCCCGCGTTGAGCGTGCAGGCCGCCAGTGCCTGTTCGCTGGTCAGCCCCAAGGCCATGCCCCCAACCGCCAGACTGACGGCCAGGGATAATTGAGATAAACGGGCAGGCAAACGGGCGGCAACAATTCTGTCCACGGAAAGCTCCTTCGTGGATCAGGCGGTTCAGTCCCTGAATGCGTGAACAGCGCTTGTTGCAGTGACTCTGGGCACGCGAACGGCGAAACACCTGACCATGGCTACAAATTTTCCTTTGCTGGAATGTGTAGCCGCTCGGAGCCGCAGGATAGGGCGGTCGGCGCGATCAAATGGTGTTAATACTTTGTCGAGGCGGCACGTGTTTCGCGGGTTTCAGCCCATTGCGGGTTGGATCCAACCGACGAACGGTCATGGCGAATGGCCAATAGGCTAGAGACGCAGGCGGTTTTGTAGAGCGGGCTTGCGCCACGACGGTACCGGCGCTGCAATCGCGGGACAAGCCAGCGGGTAAAAAACCGCCTGCGCTTAGCCTGCCCCTGTTCGCGGTCGATCACCCATCAAGCGACCTCGGCGCCCTCCTCTGGCCAATGCGGCTCGTTGGCCCCTGGCGGGGTCAATGGCGGCAGGCCATACGCGGCACGCGCCTCATCGCAACTGGGGTTGTGCACGCCGTTTTCCCACGAAGCCTCGAACTCTCTGCACGGGCTTGAACGGTTCTCATAAATGGAGCACGCCACTTGCGTGCCGATCTCGCCACCGAGGCTTACGCAGCGACAAGGCTTGGCGTCGGTACCGATCATGGCGACACGGGTCGGGTTGATCTGCACCACCAGATCGTCGGGCACCAGGCCGCCGGCGGACTGGCACTCACCCCAGAAGAAAGACACACGAAAGTAGCCGCAGCAGGCGCCGCAGGACATGCAAGGATTCTGTTCGGACATGATGGCCAGGAAGGGAGGTTGTTGTTATCCGGGCGAGCGCCCGCGGCGCTATTTGTAATCCAGGCACGAACGGCTGAGAAGAGGGGCAAAGCAAAAAAAGATCGCCGCTGATCGGCGCAAAAGCATCGCGGGGCCAACCCGCTCCCACGCCATGCACGATGTGAGAGCGGGCTGGCCCCGCGATAGGCCAGGGACTGCTTACTTGCAGGTCAAGCCATCGGCCCGGAACATCTGGCGAATGCCGCGGATGGCCTGGCGGATACGGTCCTGGTTCTCGATCAGGGCGAAGCGCACATGATCGTCGCCGTAGTCACCGAAGCCGATCCCCGGCGACACGCAGACCTTGGCCTCGGCCAGCAGCTTCTTGGCGAACTCCAGCGACCCCAGGTGCGCATACTGCTCGGGGATCTTCGCCCAGACGTACATCGAGGCCTTGGGGTTCTCGACCATCCAGCCCAGCTCGTGCAGGCCCTTGACCAGCAGGTTGCGACGCTGGCGGTACTGCTCAGCGATGTCGCGCACGCACTGCTGGTCGCCCTCCAGCGCGGCGATGGCCGCCACCTGCAACGGGGTGAAGGTGCCGTAGTCGTGGTAGCTCTTGATCCGTGCCAGCGCGCTGACCAGCTCGGGGTTGCCGACCATGAAGCCGATCCGCCAGCCGGCCATGTTGTAGCTCTTGGACAGGGTGAAGAACTCCACCGCGATGTCCTTGGCCCCCGGCACCTGCATGATCGACGGCGCCTTCCAGCCGTCGTAGACGATATCGGCATAGGCCAGGTCGTGCACCACCAGCACGTCGTACTGCTTGGCCAGCGCCACCACGCGCTCGAAGAAGTCCAGCTCGACGCACTGGGCGGTGGGGTTGGACGGGAAGCCGAGGATCATCATCTTCGGCTTGGGGATCGATTCGCGGATCGCCCGCTCCAGCTCGTTGAAGAAGTCCACGCCCGGCACCAGCGGCACGGAACGCACCTGGGCCCCGGCGATCACCGCGCCATAGATGTGGATCGGGTAGCTGGGGTTGGGCACCAGCACCGTGTCGCCGTGATCGAGGGTGCCGAGCATCAGGTGCGCCAGGCCCTCTTTCGAGCCGATGGTGACGATGGCCTCGCTTTCCGGGTCGATCTCGACCGCGTAGCGTTCCTGGTACCAGTTGGAGATGGCCCGGCGCAGGCGTGGAATCCCACGGGAGGTGGAGTAGCCATGGGTGTCGTCGCGCTGGGCGACCTGCACCAGCTTCTCGACGATGTGCGGCGGCGTGGCGCCGTCGGGGTTGCCCATGCTCAGGTCGATGATGTCCTCGCCACGGCGGCGGGCGGCCATCTTGAGTTCGGCGGTGATGTTGAAGACGTAGGGGGGAAGACGATCGATGCGCGCGAAGCGGCGCGGCGAACCTGGGTTGGCCATGGTGTTCCTCTGCAGACGTAAGCGCCCGGAACCGTCCGAGCGACGTTGGCCGCTGCGGCGGCCGAATCAGAAGATAATCCCGATTGAAGATATAGGTAAAGGATAATTTCCTGTTTTTAATTGAAATTTCAGGTTCATATACTGAAATCAATGAAATCACAGCGCTGATAGATCGTAATCGTGGGACAAGCCTTCCCACAGGCCGCATTGGCCACAGGCATAAAAAACCCCGGCACATGGCCGGGGTTCTTGGTGTAACAGCCCGCTGTCTCAGCGTGCGTAGGTCATCAGCACATCGGCCGCGGTCTGGCTGTCCACGCCCATCATCACGCTCAGCGCCGTGACGGTGAGGATGGAGAAGCCGAATACCTTGCGCGCCCACTTGCTGTCGTCCTCGGCCTTGTAGCCACCCCAGGCCATGTACAGCCAGTACAGGCCCATGGCAGCCGCCACGGCGAGGTAACCCAGGCCAGCGTAGCCACCCAGGGTCAGCATCAGGGTCGCCAGCACGAAGGCCAGCACGTACAGGACGATCTGCTTCTTCGCCGCGAGGATACCGCGCGCCACCGGCAACACCGGAATGTTGGCGGCGCTGTAGTCCTTGAAGCGGAAGATGGCGATGGCGAAGCTGTGCGGCATCTGCCACAGGCTGAACATCACCAGCAGGGTCACCGCGGCCAGGTCGAAGCTGTTGCTCACGGCGCAGTAGCCGATCACCGGAGGCATGGCACCGGACAGGCTGCCAACCAAGGTGCCGTGCACCGATTTACGCTTGAGCCACAGGCTGTAGAAGCCGACGTAGACCACGAAACCGACCAGGGCGCAGAACGCCGCCAGCGGATTGGCCTGGACATACAGCAGGCTGAAACCCGCCACCCCGAGCAGGGTGGCGTAGATCAGCGCGAGGGGCAGCGACATGCCGCCCTGCACCATGACGCGGTTCTTGGTGCGTTCCATCTTGTGGTCGATGTCGCGGTCGATGCAGTTGTTGAACACGCAACCGGACGCCACCACCAGGGAAGTACCTACCACCACCGCCAGGAACAGGGCGAAGTCCACATGGCCCTTCGCGGCAAGGAAGAATCCGCCTGCCACGGAAAGCACGTTACCGAAAATGATCCCCGGTTTGGTGATTTGGATAAAGTGCTTCACGGACATGCAGTCTTACCTCACTTGGCCAACATTTCGAAGTGGATGCTGAACATGATCCACAGCGACAGGCCGACCAGCAGAGCGATTACCAGGGTGGTGAACAGGAACGTCGACACGTTGGAACGCTGCTCTTTCGAGCGGTCCATGTGCAGGAAGTACACGAGGTGCACAACCACCTGGATGACGGCCATGGCCACCACGATCAGAACGGTCAGGTTCTTCGGCAGGCTCGGGTACATCACCAGGCCGAACGGGATCGCGGTCAGGATGATCGACAGGATGAAGCCGATCATGTACGACTTCACGCTGCCGTGGTTGCCTTCGTGATGAGTGTCGTGTGCGCTAGCCATTACAGAACTCCCAGCAGGTAGACGACGGTGAACACGCAGATCCAGACCACGTCCAGGAAGTGCCAGAACAGGCTCAGGCAGCTCATGCGGGTCTTGGCGGTCGGCGTGATGCCGTGCTTGTTGATCTGGTACATCATGATTGCCATCCAGATCAGGCCGGCAGTCACGTGCAGACCGTGGGTACCTACCAGGGCGAAGAAGCCCGACAGGAAGCCACTGCGCTGAGGGCCGAAGCCCTCGGCGATCAGGTGATGGAATTCATAGATTTCCATCGCGATGAAGCCGGCACCGAACAGGAAGGTCACGGCCAACCAGCCCAGTACGCCACCCTTGTTGCCCTTGAACATCTGCAGCATGGCGAAGCCGAAGGTGATCGAGGACAGCAGCAGGAACAGCGTCTCGACCGCTACGAAGTCGAGCTGGAAGATGTCGTGACCCGACGGGCCGCCGGCAAAACTGCCGGACAGCACCGCGTAGGTGGCGAAGAGCGACGCAAACAGGATGCAGTCGGTCATCAGGTACAGCCAGAAACCGAGGACGGTCATCTGGCCCGAGTCGTGGTGGTGGTCATCATGAGCATGGTCATGACCATGCGCGCCACCGTGGATTACTTGGCTGGACATTGATTACACCCGTTCAAACGATTCGACACGTGCGCCGCCGGCAGGCAGTGCACCAGCGTTGGCCAGCGCTTTCATGCGCTCGCCTTCGATGCGCGCCACTTCCTCGGCCGGAACCATGTAGCCCTGGTCGTCACGCGCGGCGTGGCGAACGAAGACAGCGATGGTTGCCACCAGGCTCGCGCCCACCAGCCACCAGATGTGCCAGATGAAGGCGAAACCGAACACGGTCAGCAACAGGCCCATGAACAGACCGGTGGAGGTGTTGCTCGGCATGTGGATGGCTTCGTACTTGGCAGGCGCCTTGTACGCAGCACCGGATTGCTTGGCTTCGTGCCAGGCGTCCAGGCCAACATGCTCTGGCATGTGCGCGAAGTTGTAGAACGGAGGTGGCGACGAAGTCGACCATTCCAGGGTACGGCCGCCCCATGGGTCGCCGGTGACGTCCATGTTGTCCTTGCGATCGCGAACCGAGACGTAGATCTGGATCAGCTGGCAAGCGATACCGAACAGGATCAGCACGGCGCCGACCACGGCTACGTACAGGTAGGGTTCCCACAGCGGGTTGTCGGAGTGGTTCAGACGACGGGTCATGCCCATGAAGCCCAGGGCGTACAGCGGCATGAACGCAACGTAGAAGCCGGAGATCCAGAACCAGAAGGCAGCTTTGCCCCACTTCTCGTTCAGGGTGAAACCGAAGGCTTTCGGGAACCAGAAGGCGAAGCCGGCGATGTAGCCGAACACCGCGCCACCGATGATCACGTTGTGGAAGTGGGCGATCACGAACAGGCTGTTGTGCAGAACGAAGTCGGCACCTGGAACGGCCAGCAGAACGCCGGTCATGCCACCGATCGAGAAGGTGACCATGAAGCCCAGGGTCCACATGATCGGCGCGGTGAAGCGCAGACGGCCCTGGTAGATGGTGAACAGCCAGTTGAACAGCTTCACACCGGTCGGAATGGAGATCAGCATCGTCGCCAGGCCGAAGAAGGTGTTGACGCTGGCGCCGGCACCCATGGTGAAGAAGTGGTGCAGCCAGACCGCAAAGCCGAGGATGGCGATCGCGCCCGATGCATAGATCATCGAGTGGTGACCGAACAGGCGCTTGCCCGCGAAGGTCGAGGTGACTTCCGAGAACACGCCGAAGGCCGGCAGGATCAGGATGTAGACCTCAGGGTGACCCCACGCCCAGAACAGGTTGACGTACATCATCGGGTTCCCACCAAGCTCGTTGGTGAAGATGTGGAAGTCCAGATAACGGTCAACGGTCAGCAGTGCGAGTGCAGCGGTCAGGATCGGGAAGGAAGCGACGATCAGCACGTTGGCCCAGGTGCAGGTCCAGGTGAAGATCGGCATGTCCATCAGCTTCATGCCAGGTGCGCGCATCTTCATCACGGTGACGAGGAAGTTCACGCCGGTCAGCGTCGTACCCAGGCCTGAGAGCTGTAGCGCCCAGATGTAGTAGTCGACACCCACCCCAGGGCTGTACTGGATGCCCGCCAGCGGCGGATACGCCACCCAGCCGGTCTTGGCGAATTCACCAACGCCCAGCGAGATGTTGACCAGCAGCACGCCTGCCAGCAGCAGGTAGAAGCTCAGGGAGTTCAGGAACGGGAAGGCAACGTCACGTGCACCGATCTGCAGAGGAACCGCGAGGTTCATCAGGCCGGTGAAGAACGGCATCGCCATGAAGATGATCATGATCACACCGTGGGCGGTGAAGATCTGGTCATAGTGTTCAGGCGGCAGGTAGCCTTCGGAGCCACCGGTGGCGGCGGCCAACTGGGTACGCATCATGATGGCGTCGGCAAAGCCGCGCAGCAGCATGACCATCGCGACGATGATGTACATCACGCCGATTTTCTTGTGGTCGACCGTGGTCAACCACTCGGTCCACAAGTACGACCACTTGCGGAAATAGGTGATGGCACCAACGACAGCGATACCACCGAGCGCGATCATGGCAAGCGTCACCATGACTATCGGCTCGTGATACGGTATCGCCTCCAGAGTTAATTTACCGAACATCTCTTACTCCTCTGCACCGGCAGCTGGTTGCATACTCGATTCCACACCCTTGGTAGTGGCCAGGTCTTTGCTGCCTGCTTCTTCGTGGTTCGGACGACCGCGGTTCATGCCTTCGTACTTGTCGACGATGCGCTGGAACTGGTCAGCCGGAGCCTCGCTGTACAGCGCGACTGGGTTGTTTTCGCTTGCTTTGGCCAGGGCGTCGTATTCGGCCTGGTCCAGTTTCTTCGGCGAAGCCTTCACCTCGGCGACCCATGCATCGAAGTCGGCTTGGGAAGTGGCGGTTGCCTTGAATTTCATACCGGTGAAGCCGGCGCCGCTGTAGTTGGCGGAGATACCGTCGAACTCACCGTTCTCGTTGGCGATCAGGTGCAGTTTGGTGGTCATGCCAGCCATTGCGTAGATCTGGCCACCCAGGCCCGGGATGAAGAAGGAGTTCATCACGGCGTCGGAGGTGACACGGAAGTTGACCGGGGTGTTGGCCGGGAAGACGATCTTGTTGACCGTGGCGATGCCCTGTTCCGGGTAGATGAACAGCCACTTCCAGTCCAGCGCGACCACGTCGATCTGCACCGGCTTCACGTCGGAATCCAGTGGACGGTACGGGTCCAGCTTGTGGGTGGAGTGGTAGGTGAAGTAACCCAGGGCGATGATGATCAGGATCGGGATGATCCACACCGCGGCTTCGATCTTGGTCGAGTGCGACCATTCTGGGGTGTAGGTGGCTGCCTTGTTGGAAGCACGGTACTTCCAGGCGAACGCCAAGGTCATGATGATCACGGGCACGACCACCAGCAGCATCAGGCCGGTGGCGATCAGGATCAGGTTCTTCTGCTCAATGCCCACCTGGCCCTTCGGATCGAGCAGGGTCCAGTTGCACCCACTGAGTAAAAGCATGCCTAAAAAGGGCAATATGCCAAACAGTCTGGGGTAACGCTTTTTACTCATCTCACGACCTCTAGATCAGCTTGCTTCAATGCAATTTGTGTTTTGGTAGCCAACACTTCGTCCTGCCAAGTGCGGCAATTGGCGCCCGTACTCGCCCCTGCCCGGATCCGACTGCAGGATCTTGGCGTCAAGCGGGTTAGCGGTGCTTATGGTTTCGTAGGCAACAGGCCTGTACTTCAGACCAAGTCCATTTGGTGCGGGAAAACGCGGAGGGGTGTCCGCCCGGTATCGCCGTTGGGCGAAACTTGTCGAAGTCAGCAAATGGAAAGCGCTGCGGCTCCCATCAATCCTGCGACTCGCAAGCAGTGCCGAACGGAAATTGGGGGCGATTGTAGATAGGTCGCCCAACGATGACTATGACTTATTGAGCAACAGTCTTTTACAGAATGCGTAACAATACTGCTCAAAAAATCAACTTCGCGACAGTTTGTCGCACCCCGCTTGATAGCCCTCAACCCCTTATAGCGCAAGGGCCGAAGCCTGACCTGGATCAACCGTTGCACGCGCTTTGCGGCTTATCTCGCTGCGCAATAGACCCAGGTCAATTCGGGACTTTTGTCTAAGCGCGGCGACGGTTGCGGTAGATGCCCAGCGGCACCAGCAGCGCGGTCAGCACGAAGGCAACCAAGGCCCATTGGGCCAGGGACAGGCCGAGAATCGGCGGGTACGGGGTGGCGCAGAAGCCATCGACCTGGAATGCCAGCGGCCACAGCTTGGCCAGCGGCAGGTCGTCGACGATGGGCTGCAGGGTATCGATGCCGCAGCTGACCATCGGGTTGGCGAGTATATACACATGGTTGCCGGCTGCAACGATGCCACCGATGGCGCTGAGCACCACCAGCGCCTCGAAGAAGGTCAGGCTGCGCTGCCCCGGCATGGCCGCGGCGAGGAAGGCGAACACGGCGATGAACAGCAAGGCGTAGCGTTGCAGGATGCACAGCGGGCAGGGGGCCTCGCCCAGCACCACCTGCATGTACAGGGCGCCCCCGATCAGCGCCAGGCAGATCACGCCGAGCAGCACCAGAAAGCGCCGTTCCCGATTCAGGCGCGATGAGAGTTCGTTCATTGCCGATTCCTTCGATGGAGTGTGGCAGCGCGGGCTGCCCGGGGGCGCCAAGTCTACACGCTGGAGATGACCTTTGAATGCATCGAGGAGAGGCGTGCGCGCGATCCACTGCTGACCTAGGACCGAGCAGGTCGGTTTCGGTTCAACGGCCGCGCGTGAAAAACACGGCGGCCCGAGCGCCGGACAGGGGCAAGCCCCTCGACACTCGGGAGTGAAGGATACAGTGATTAAAGGAGGATTAAAGATGAAGGCAGGTGTAACCGCGTTCATCTCTTCCTTATATAGAAGATCGGCTATAGGCCCAATCGCTGCGGTTCGGCGCTCGGCCAGGCCGACAGCGCCGTATGCCATCGTCCGCTTCGTTCTCGATTACCCACGGCCGGGAGCATCCATGGGCTGGCGGCCCGGCAGAACGCCGAACCGCAGCGATTGGGATGAAGTCCATCGCGGGGCAAGCCCGCGCCCACGCCGCCATCCTCGGCTTTGAGGGAGCGGACTTGCCACGCGATGGGCTCAGCGCTTCACTCCAGCGCCGCAGCCGGCCCGAAGAACTCGTAGCGGCTCTGCCCTTCCGGCACGCCCAGGCCCTTGAGCTGGCGCTTGATCGCCGCCATGAAGCCCTTGGGTCCGAGGAAGTAGGCGTCGATATCGCGCTCACGCGGCAGCCACTGGGCCAGCAGGTCCTGGTCCAGCAGGCCCACTGCGTCGGCAGCCTGGCTGCCATCCTCCTCGGCGTAGCAGTAGAAGCGCTTGAGTTGCGGGTGGCGCGCCGCCAGGCCATCGATCCAGTCGCGGAAGGCATGCACCGCGCCGTTGCGCGCGCAATGGATGAAATGCACCGGGCGTTCGGTCTCGAGGGCCGCCTCGAGCATGGCCAGGGTCGGGGTGATGCCCACGCCGCCGCTGATCAGCACCAGCGGCTTGTCGCTGGCGGCCAGGGTGAAATCACCGGAAGGCGGGAACAGTTGCAGGGTATCGCCGACCATCAAGCCATCATGCAGGTAGTTGGAGACCTTGCCGCCCGCCTCGCGCTTGACGCTGATGCGGTACTGCTCGCCGTCGCACAGGGCCGACAACGAATAGTTGCGGCGCTGCTCCTGGCCGTCGATCTCAAGCTTCAGGCCGATGTACTGGCCGGGTTCGGCCTTGAGTACCGGCTTGCCATCGACCGGGGCGAAGTAGAACGAGACGATCTCGCTGCTTTCCTGCTCGCGGCGCACCAGGCGGAACTCGCGGGTGCCGCGCCAGCCGCCGACAGCCTCTTCCTTCTGCTTGTACAGGTTCTCTTCGGCGCCGATGAGGATGTCGGCCAGCTGGCCGTAGGCAGCGGCCCAGGCCGCGATCACCTCAGGGGTGGCGATTTCCTTGCCCAGCACTTCCTCGATGGCGCGCAGCAGGCAGCTGCCGACGATCGGGTAGTGCTCGGGGAGAATCTGCAGGGCCACGTGCTTGTTGATGATCTGGCCAACCAGGCCGCCCAGTTGCTCGAGCTGGTCGATGTGGCGGGCGTACATCAGCACGCCGTTGGCCAGGGCGCGCGGCTGGTCGCCGCTGGCCTGGTGGGCCTGGTTGAACAGCGGGCGTACCTCGGGGTACTCGCTGAGCATCATCTTGTAGAAGTGGGTGGTCAGGGCCTCACCGCCGCTTTCCAGCAGGGGCACGGTGGCTTTGATGATTGCACGTTGTTCGGCATTGAGCATTACGACAACTCCTGAGCCTGTGGCTTCGAATGGTTGCGTAGGCTATTTCAGCAATCGTGCCAACTTTCATCGTCAACAAAACCGGGGGTTTTCATTGACCGGTGTCAAAAGGACACACTCACGCGTATAGTCATTTAGACCAACAGGAGTCCATATGACTGCAAAACCCCTGCTCACCGCCCTCCTCCCGCTGGTGAGCGACCTGTCCTGCGACCTGCCCGACCAGGAACGTTATCGCCGCTTGCTCCAGGCCATGCGCGGCCTGCTGCCCTGCGATGCCGCCGCGCTGCTGCGCCTGGACGGCGAATGGCTGGTGCCGCTGGCGGTGGACGGGCTGTCGGCCGATACCCTCGGCCGGCGCTTCCGGGTCAGTGAACACCCGCGCTTCCAGGCCTTGCTCAGCCGCCCCGAGCCCACCCGTTTCCCCAGCGATAGCCCTTTGCCCGACCCTTACGACGGGTTGGTGGATGCCGCCCATGTCGACCTCGAGGTGCACGACTGCATGGGTTGCCCGCTGATGGTCGACGAACGCCCCTGGGGCCTGCTGACCCTCGATGCCCTCACCGCCGGCCAGTTCCAGAGCCTCGAGCTCGAGGCCCTGCAAGCCTTCGCCAGCCTGGCCGCCGCCACCGTCACCGTGGCCGAGCGCATCGAGCACCTGGCCCTGCGCGCCGAGGACGAGCACCAGCGTGCCGAGGTGTATCGCCAGGCCAGCGGCCAGGACAAGGAACTGATTGGCCAGAGCAAGGCGCACAAGCGCCTGGTCGAGGAGATCCGCCTGGTCGGCGGCAGCGACCTGACCGTGCTGATCACCGGCGAGACTGGCGTGGGCAAGGAGCTGGTGGCCCAGGCCCTGCACCGCGCCAGCAACCGCGCGGACAAACCGCTGATCAGCCTCAACTGCGCCGCCCTGCCCGACACCTTGGTCGAGAGCGAACTGTTCGGCCACGTGCGCGGCGCCTTCACCGGCGCCCACGGTGAACGCCGGGGCAAGTTCGAACTGGCCAATGGCGGCACGCTGTTCCTCGACGAGGTCGGCGAGTTGCCACTGGCAGTACAGGCCAAGCTGCTGCGGGTATTGCAGAGCGGGCAGTTGCAGCGCCTGGGCTCGGACCGCGAGCATCGGGTGGATGTGCGCCTGATCGCCGCGACCAACCGCGACCTGGCCGAAGAGGTGCGCAACGGCAACTACCGCGCCGACTTCTATCACCGCCTGAGCGTGTACCCGCTGCAAGTGCCGCCGCTGCGCGAACGCGGCCGCGATGTGCTGCTGCTGGCCGGTTATTTCCTCGAGCAGAACCGCTCGCGCCTGGGCCTGGGCAGCCTGCGCCTGTCGGCCGAGGCCCAGGCCGCGCTGCTGGGGTATGACTGGCCGGGCAACGTGCGCGAACTGGAGCACCTGATCGGCCGCTCGGCGCTCAAGGCCTTGGGGCAGCATGGGCAGCGCCCAAGGATCCTCACCCTGGAGGCGGCGGACCTGGACCTGCGCACCGTGGCACCGGCCATGCAGGTTGCCGCCGAGGCACCGTCGGCCGACCGGCCATTGCCCGAGGGCGGGCTGCGCGAAGCGGTGGATGACTATCAGCGGCAGATTGTCGAAACGTGCCTGAATCGCCACCAGGACAACTGGGCCGCCGCCGCGCGGGAACTGGGGCTGGACCGGGCCAACCTGAACCGGCTGGCCAAGCGCTTGGGCTTGCGCTAAGCGCCCTCCCTACCCTGTAGGAGCCAGCTTGTGGCGAACCAGGCGGCGCGGAGTATGGCACCGGCTACGCCGGTGTTCGCCGGCTACGCCGGCTCCTACAACGGTTACGGCCTGCAATGCCCGTAGGAGCCAGCCTTGCTGGCGAACCAGGCGACGCGGTGGATGGCACCGGCAACGCCGGTGTTCGCCGGCAAGCCGGCTCCTACAACGGTTACGGCCTGCAATACCTGTAGGAGCCAGCCTTGCTGGCGAACCAGGCGACGCGGTGGCACCGGCAAGCCTTGCGCCTGCTTGCAAACGCCAATAGCAAACTAAGCTAAAGCCCGACAGCAAAAAGCCGATAACCCGGCATCCTCCCCCTCATTCATAGCGAAGGTTGCCCATGGCCACGCAAAAAGCCCGCGCGGACTCCTTGTCCCTGCTGCTGTTCACCCTGCGCAGCGGCAAGCTGATGGCAATCAACCTGCTGAAAGTCAGCGAGATCATCCCCTGCCCGCCGCTGACCAAGCTGCCGGAGGCCCACCCACACGTAAAGGGCGTGGCCACCCTGCGCGGCAACTCGCTGTCGGTGATCGACCTGTCCCGCGCCATCGGCGAAATGCCCCTGGCCGACCCCGACGGCGGCTGCCTGATCGTCACCGAGATCAGCCGCTCGCGCCAGGGCCTGCATGTGCAGGCGGTGAGCCGCATCGTGCATTGCCTGAGCACCGACATCAAACCGCCGCCCTACGGCTCGGGCAACCGTTCGTTCATCACCGGCGTGACCCGGGTCGACAACACCCTGGTGCAGGTGCTGGACATCGAGAAGGTCATTCACGGCATCGCCCCACCGGCCCACGAGCCGCACCCGGGTGAAGTCAGCGAGGAGGACGCCAGCCTGCTGGCCGCCGCCAACATCCTGGTGGTCGACGACAGCCAGGTGGCGCTGCAGCAATCGGTGCACACCCTGCGCAACCTCGGCATCGAGTGCCACACCGCGCGCAGCGCCAAGGACGCGATCAATGTGCTGCTGGAGCTGCAAGGCACCGAGCGGGAAATCAACATCATCGTTTCCGACATCGAGATGTCCGAGATGGACGGCTTCGCCTTCACCCGCACCCTGCGCGAAACCCCGGACTTCCAGCACTTGTACATCCTCTTGCACACCTCGCTGGACAGCGCGATGAGCGGCGACAAGGCCAAGCTGGCCGGGGCCAACGCGATCCTGACCAAGTTCTCCTCGCCCGAGCTGACCAACTGCCTGGTGACCGCGGCGCGGGCGGTGGTGTTCGAGGAGCGCTGACATATCAAGTCAGGATTTTCCTGGCTTGATGCAGGAGAATGTTCGGGCATAATTCGCGCCCTTCGGATGTTCATTGCCGGTATCGCGTATGAAATATCTCAGCCCCACCCTGATCGCCTGCGCCCTGCTCATCAGCGGCGCAGCCCACGCCTCCAGCAGCCAGGCCTGGAACGACCAGCGCCAGCAGATGCTCAAGGCCTGCCTGGCCGCCAGTCAGTTCAAGGATGCCCACGCCCTGGGCAAGCCCGCCGAGTTCGACGACCAGGTCGGCTACAGCGCACTGCTGATCGAAGGCGTCTACCCGCAAAAACACATGAACAACCGCAGCGGCACCGAGCTGTGCCTGTACAGTCGCCAGCAGCAGCATGCGGTGGTCACCGAATGGAACCCAGGCAAACCGTGAGCGAGGAACTGCGTTTCGCCTGCACCGGTTGCGGTAAATGCTGCACCGGCCACCACGTGCCGCTGACCCTGGCCGAAGCCCGACAGTGGGCGCTATCCGCTGGCCAGGTGATCGTGTTGATCGAAGGCTTCCTGGCCGATGGCCCGGGCATGCCGGACGACCAGCGCGAGCATGTGCTGCGCCGCTCGCACCCAGTGGCTTGCGGCAAAGGCCAGCTACGCGTATCGGTGACCTTCGCCGCGTTCAACCCCGGGCGCTGTCGCCACCTCGACGCCGACGACCTGTGCAGCATCTATGACAGCCGGCCGCTGGTGTGCCGGATCTACCCGGCGGAGATCAACCCGCACCTGCCGCTGCGGCCGCAGAACAAGGATTGCCCACCCGAGGCCTGGGAGCAGGGACCGGTGCTGATTCATGGCAGCCTGCCGCAGGATGAAAGGCTGCGCGCCTTGATCGAGGCCTCGCGCCAGGCTGATCGTGAGGATATCGCGGGCAAAGTGGCGATCTGCCAGGCGCTGGGGATGACCACCAGTGCGCTCAAGGGCAACGGGTTTACCGCATGGCTGCCGGACATGACGGCGTTTGCCACGGTGCTGGAGCAGGCGCCACAGGCGGTCGACGGCCCCTGGGCGGTGCATGTGCAGGACGCGGCGCTTGCCGCCGAACTGCAGGACCATTGCCTGCAGGTGACGGGCGAAACACCGGTCTACTACGCGTTCATCGGTTTCTAGATAGCTCCAATCGCGGGGTAGGCCCGCTCAACGGCTCACTGGCAGCGCCGCCAGAACTCATCCGCCAACCGCCGTAGGTCCTTGGCCAGGTCGGCCACGTCACTGGCGCTGCCATGGCTGCGCTGGCCCATGGTCACCGTCGCCTCGCTGGCCTGGCGAATGCAGGTGATGTTGCGGTTGATGTTCTCGCTGACCTGGCTCTGCTGCTCTACCGCCGCGGCGATCTGCAAGCTCATCTCGTTGATCTGGTTGACCCGCACGCTGATGCTGTCCAGCGCGTCGCTGGCCAGTTGCGCCTGCTCGACGCTGTGCCCGGCATGGGCGCTGCTCTGCTGCATCACCTGCACCGCGGCCCGGGCGCCGTCCTGCAGGGCGGCGATCATGCGCTGGATATCGTGGGTCGACTGCGCGGTACGCTGGGCCAGGCCACGCACCTCGTCGGCCACCACGGCGAAACCACGCCCCTGGTCACCGGCCCGCGCCGCCTCGATGGCGGCATTGAGCGCCAGCAGGTTGGTCTGTTCGGCAATGCCGCGGATCACGTCGAGCACCCCGGAGATCTCGCTGCTGTGGTTTTCCAGCTGTTCGATCACCTCGCTGGCCTCCACCAGCGAACCGGCCAGGTCCTGGATCGCACAGCGGTTGCGATCGACCAGCTGGTGCCCGGCCTGGGTCTCGTCCTCGGCCTGGTCGGCGGCCATCGAGGCCATCTGCGCGCTGCTGGCCACCTGGGCGACGCTGGCGCTCATCTGCTGGATCGCGGTGGCCACCTGGTCCGCTTCGCCCTGCTGCTCCAGGCTGTTGGCATGGCTGCTGTGCAGCGCCTCGGCCAGCGCGCCGGAATGCCCGGCCAGGCGCGACGAGGTATCGCCGATACGCCCCACCACCGCGCCCAACTGCGCCTTGAGCATGCGCATGGCGAACTCGATCTGGCCCAGGCCATCGCGCCGGCCTGTGTACAACTGCTGGCTCAGCGGGTTGTCGGCAATCGCCAGGGCCTGGCGGCGCAGGCGCTCGTAGGGGCGCAACAGCCACTGGATCGCCAGGGCGCTGAGGCTTGCGGCCAACGCCATCTGCACCAGGGTGACCAGCCAGGAGGCGCCATGCCACCACTGCCCGACGCCGATCACCAGCGCGCACACCGCGCCCACCGACAGCGCCAGGCGCGCGCCAAGCCCGGCTACCGGCAAGCGCTGGCGCCAGTCGCGCCGGCCCTGGCGCAGACGCGCATAGCAGCGCTCGGCCGCCTCGACCTGGGCCCGCTCGGGCTTGGTCCGCACCGACTGGTATTCCAGCGCCTGTCCGCCACTGCTGATCGGCGAGACGAAAGCACTCACCCAGTAGTGGTCGCCGTTCTTGCAGCGGTTCTTCACCAACCCCATCCACGAATGCCCGGCCTTGAGCGTCTGCCACATCTGGGCAAAGGCCTCGGCCGGCATGTCCGGGTGGCGGACGATATGGTGGGCGTTGCCCAGCAGGTCCTGCGGGGTGAAACCGCTGACCCGGACGAAATCGTCGTTGGCATAGGTGATACGGCTGTCCAGGTCGGTGGTGGACAGGATGTTGGCGTCGCCGGGGTAATCCACTTCGCGACCGGTAACGGGCATATTGCACTTCATCGGAGGCTCTCGTTGTTGTACGGGAAAATCGGCAGGGCGTACGACTTTAGGTTCAAACGCGGGGGCAATATTGATCCACGGCAGGGTATTGGCACTTGGCCATCAACCGCTCGAAACTGACAGCCGTGACAGCCAGACGTCACGCTGGCGACCCGATCGGCGCGCTATAACCCTGGCTATACCAGACCCGTTCCCAGCCCTCCGGCCAAGGTACCCGCCCCGATGCGACGTCCGTCCCGCCCCCTCGTTGTTGCCGCGCTGGCTTTACTGATGCTGGCCGCCGCCGGCCTGTGGCTCGGCCAACGCCCCAGCCCCCCGCCCAGCCGCGCCGCCAGCGCGGTGCCGGTGCGGGTGGTGGCCGTGGTCGAGCAGGATGTGCCGCGCTACCTCAGTGCCATCGGCTCGGTGCTGTCGCTGCACAGCGTCGAGGTACGGCCACAGGTGGAGGGCGTGCTGACCCAGGTGTTGGTCAAGGAGGGCCAGTGGGTCAAGGCCGGCGACCTGCTGGCCGCACTCGACGACCGGGCGATCCGCGCCAACCTCGACCAGGCCCGCGCCCAGCTGGGGCAGACCCAGGCGCAGCTGCAGGTGGCCAACGTCAACCTCAGGCGCTACCAGTTGCTGAGCACGGACGACGGCGTGTCCAAGCAGACCCTCGACCAGCAGCAGGCCCTGGTCAAGCAGTTGCAGGCGACCCTCAAGGGCAACCAGGCCGCCATCGACAACGCCGCGGTGCAGCTCAGCTACACACAGATCCGCTCGCCGGTGACCGGGCGCGTCGGCATTCGCAACATCGACCCCGGCAACCTGGTGCGCAGCAGCGATACGCAAAGCCTGTTCAGCGTCACCCAGATCGACCCCATCGCCGTGGAGTTCGCCCTGCCCCAGCAGCAACTCCCCGTCCTGCAGGGCCTGCTGAAATCGTCTACCCCCGCCGAGGTCGAGGCGTACATGGACGCCGACGGCGAACGCAGCCTGCTCGCCAAGGGCCACCTGATGCTGATCGACAACCAGGTCTCGGCCACCACCGGCACGGTGCGGGTCAAGGCCGAGTTCGACAACACCGGCGGCCGCCTGTGGCCCGGCCAGCTGGTCACCGTGCGCCTGCGCACGGCGGTGCACGAGGGTGCCTTGGTGGTGCCGCCACCCGTGGTGCAGCGCAGCATCGACGGTCACTTCGTCTACCGCCTGGACGGCGACAAGGTCAGCGCCGTGCCGGTCAAGGTGGTGTACCAGGACAGCACGCTGAACGTCATCGCCGGGGTCAAGGCTGGCGATCGCCTGGTGCTGGACGGTCAGTCGCGGCTCAAGCCCGGCAGCACCGTCGAGGTCACGCCCGAGGCCCCCGCTCCGGCGGCGATGGCCAACCGCAGGAGCTCGCCATGAACACCCGCAACGGCGTATCGGCCTGGTGCATCGACCACCCCATCGCCACCTTGCTGCTGACCTTCGCCCTGGTGCTGCTCGGCGCCATCGCCTTCCCCCGGCTGCCGGTGGCGCCCCTGCCCGAAGCGGACTTCCCGACCATCCAGGTCACCGCCCAGTTGCCCGGTGCCAGCCCCGAGACCATGGCCTCTTCGGTCGCCACCCCGTTGGAGGTGCAGTTCAGCGCCATCCCCGGCATGAGCCAGATGACCAGCAGCAGCGCCCTGGGCTCGACCAACCTGATCCTGCAGTTCACCCTCGACAAGAACATCGACACCGCCGCCCAGGAAGTCCAGGCGGCGATCAACACCGCCACCGCGCGCCTGCCCCAGGACATGCCCAGCCCGCCGACCTGGCGCAAGGTCAACCCGGCCGACAGCCCGGTGCTGATCCTCACCGTCAGCGCCACGCAGATGCCCGGCAATGAGCTCAGCGACTACGCCGAGACCCTGCTGGCGCGCCAGCTCAGCCAGATCGACGGGGTCGGCCTGATCAACATCACCGGCCAGCTGCGCCCGGCGATCCGCGTGCAGGCCCAGCCCGAGAAACTCGCCGCCATCGGCCTGACCCTGGCCGATATCCGCCAGGCCATCCAGCAGACCAGCCTCAACCTGGCCAAGGGCGCGTTGTACGGCGAGCACAGCGTGTCGACCCTCGCCGCCAACGACCAGCTGTTCCACCCCGAGGACTACGCGCGGCTGATCGTCAGCTACCGCGATGGCGCGCCGGTGCACCTGTCTGACGTCGCCAAGGTGATCCAAGGCGCCGAGAACGCCTACGTCAAGGCCTGGTCGGGCCAGCAACCGGGCCTTAACCTGGTGATCTTCCGCCAGCCCGGGGCCAACATCGTCGACACCGTGGACCGGGTGATGGACGCCCTGCCGCGCTTGCAGCAGATGCTGCCGGCCGCGGTCGAGGTGTCGGCGCTGCAGGACCGCACCCAGACCATCCGCGCCTCGCTGCACGAAGTGGAGCTGACCCTGATGATCGCCGTGGCCCTGGTGATCGGGGTGATGGCGCTGTTCCTGCGCCAGTGGTCGGCGACCTTCATCGTCTCCAGCGTGCTCGGCGTGTCGCTGATCGCCAGTTGCGCATTGATGTACCTGTTCGGCTTCAGCCTCAACAACCTCACCCTGGTGGCCATCGTCATCGCCGTGGGTTTCGTGGTCGACGATGCCATCGTCGTGGTGGAGAACATCCACCGCCACCTGGAGGCCGGCGACGACAGCCGCAGCGCCGCGCTCAAGGGCGCCGGCGAGATCGGCTTCACCGTGGTCTCGATCAGTTTCTCGCTGATTGCCGCGTTCATTCCGCTGCTGTTCATGGGCGGGGTGGTTGGTCGGTTGTTCAAGGAGTTCGCCCTCACCGCCACGGCGACCATCCTGATTTCGGTGCTGGTATCGCTGACCCTGGCGCCGACCCTCGCCGCGCTGTGCATGCGCCGCCCACCCGCCGAACAGCACGGCGGCCTCGGCCAGCGCCTGCTGCGCGGGTACGCCAGAGGCCTGGACCAGGCGCTGGCCCACCAGCGCACCACCCTGGCGGTGTTCGGCGTCACCCTGGCGCTGGCGGTGGCCGGCTACGTGGCCATCCCCAAGGGCTTCTTCCCGCTGCAGGACACCGGCTTCATCCTCGGCACCAGCGAGGCGGCGGCGGACGTGTCGTATCCGGCGATGATCGAAAAACACCAGGCCCTGGCCAGGATCATCGAGGCCGACCCGGCGGTACGCGCCTTCTCCCACTCGGTGGGGGTCACCGGCAGCAACCAGACCATCGCCAACGGCCGCTTCTGGATCGCCCTCAAGCCCCGCGGCGAGCGCGACGTCTCGGCCAGCGAATGGATCGACCGCATGCGCGCGAAGCTGGCCCAGGTGCCTGGCATCGTCCTGTACCTGCGGGCCGGCCAGGACATCAACCTCAGCTCCGGGCCGTCGCGCACCCAGTACCAGTACGTGCTCAAGAGCAACGATGGGGTGGCCCTGAACCTGTGGACCCAGCGCCTGACCGAACGCCTGCGGGACAACCCGGCGTTGCGCGACCTGTCCAACGACCTGCAGCTGGGCGCCAGCGTCACCCGCATCGACATCGACCGCCAGGCCGCGGCGCGTTTCGGCCTGAGCACCAGCGACGTCGACCAGGCGCTGTACGACGCCTTCGGCCAGCGGCAGATCAGCGAGTTCCAGACCGAGACCAACCAGTACAAGGTGATCCTCGAGCTGGACGCCCGCCAGCGCGGCAAGGCCGAGAGCCTCAACTACTTCTACCTGCGCTCGCCGCTGTCCGGCGAGATGGTGCCGCTGTCGGCCCTGGCCCATGTCGCGCCGCCCAGTACCGGGCCACTGTCGATCAGCCACGACGGCCTGTTCCCGGCCGCCAACCTGTCGTTCAACCTGGCGCCGGGCGTGGCCCTGGGCGAGGCGGTGCAGATCCTCGAGCGCACCCAGCGCGAGCTGGGCATGCCCGACGCCATCACCGGCAATTTCCAGGGCGCGGCCCAGGCGTTCCAGAGCTCGCTGTCGAGCCAGCCGTACCTGATCCTCGCCGCGCTGGTGGCGGTGTACATCATCCTCGGCGTGCTCTACGAGAGCCTGGTGCATCCGCTGACGATCATTTCCACGCTGCCGTCGGCGGGGCTCGGTGCCCTGGTACTGCTCTGGGCCATGGGCCAGGACTTCACCATCATGGGGCTGATCGGCGTGGTGCTTTTGATCGGCATCGTCAAGAAGAACGGCATCCTGCTGATCGACTTCGCCCTGGAGGCCCAGCGCAACCAGGGCCTGACGCCCGAGCAGGCGATCCACCAGGCGTGCCTGGTGCGTTTTCGCCCGATCATCATGACCACCCTGGCCGCGTTGCTCGGCGCGGTGCCACTGATGTTAGGCGTTGGCGCCGGCGCCGAGCTGCGCCAGCCGCTGGGCATCGCCGTGGTCGGCGGCTTGCTGGTGAGCCAGGCGCTGACGCTGTTCACCACCCCGGTCATATACTTGGCCCTGGAGCGCCTGTTCCACCGCCGCCGGGCCACCGTTGCCCCGGCGCCGACCGCCAGTTGAGACAAGACCATGCGTGTGCTGATCATCGAAGACGAAGAGAAAACCGCCGACTACCTGCATCGCGGCCTCAGCGAACAGGGCTTTACCGTCGACCTGGCGCGCGACGGCATCGACGGCCTGCACCTGGCCCTGGAAGGTGACTACGCGGTGATCGTGCTCGACGTCATGCTCCCCGGCTTGGACGGCTATGGCGTGCTGCGTGCGCTGCGGGCGCGCAAGCAGACGCCGGTGATCATGCTCACCGCCCGCGAGCGGGTCGAGGACCGCATCCACGGCCTGCGCGAAGGTGCCGACGACTACCTGGGCAAGCCGTTCTCGTTCCTTGAACTGGTGGCTCGGTTGCAGGCCCTGACCCGCCGCAGCGCGGTCCACGAACCGTTGCAGATCCAGGTCGCCGACCTGTGGATCGACCTGATGGCGCGCAAGGCCAGCCGCGCCGGACAACGCCTGGAGCTGACCGCCAAGGAGTTCTCGCTGCTCAGCGTGCTGGCCCGCCGACAGGGCGAGATCCTGTCCAAGACCGCCATCGCCGAGCTGGTCTGGGACATCAATTTCGACAGCGACGCGAATGTCGTCGAGGTGGCGATCAAGCGCTTGCGCGCCAAGCTCGACGGGCCGTTCGACAACAAGTTGCTGCATACCATTCGAGGCATGGGTTATGTCCTGGAGAACCGTGGGTAGCCCGGGGGGCGCTATGCGCCCCTTTCGCGACGCAAGGCCGCTCCTCCCGGGGATCGCGTCCCCCTGTAGGAGCGGCCTTGCGTCGCGAAAGGGCTGCAAAGCAGCCCCAGGGAGCGACAGCCCATGACCCTTTTCCGAAGCAAACCCGGCAACTCCATCGCCCTGCGCCTCTCGGCACTGTTCACCCTGGTGGCCCTGGCCGTGTTCGTGCTGATCGGCAGCGCCTTGTACCGCCAGGTCGACCGCAGCCTCGACCTGCTGCCCGAAGCCGAACTGGACGCGCGCTTCAGCGTGCTCGAGTCCACCCTCAACCGCTACGGCACCGCCGAACACTGGGCCAAGATCAACAACAAGCTCAACCTGCTCAGCGAAGAAGACCGGCGCATCCGCTTCTGGGTGGTGAGCAGCGACCCGGCCTTCGAGTACGGCCAGCCCAGCCAACAGCTGCGCGCCTTCGCCGAAGGCGCGCCAGGCATGCGCGACCTGCGCCTGGCCAACAGCCCCTACCCTTACAAGGTGCTGGTCAGCGAACTGCCGGCCCTGGGCGAGCGCCCGCCGCTGCGCTTTCTGATCGGCATCGACACCGAGACCTTCTGGCAGGCCCAGCACAGCCTGCTGGTGGCCATCGTCGGCCTGGCCGCGCTGGGCGTGTTGCTGGCCTCGCTGCTCAGCTACTGGGTCGCGCGCATCGGCCTCAAGCCCTTGCAGGCGCTTTCGGACGAAGCCCAGACCCTGGCCCCGCCGCGCCTGGACGGGCGCCTGCAAAGCCACGACCTGCCGCCGGAACTGGCGCAGTTCGCCAGCGCCTTCAACGCCGCCCTCGACCGGGTCAGCCAGGCCTACACGCAACTGGAAGCGTTCAACGCCGATGTCGCCCACGAACTGCGTTCGCCGCTGACCAACCTGATCGGCCAGACCCAGGTCGCCCTCACCCGCGGGCGCAGCGCCGAGCACTACTTCGAGGTGCTGCAATCGAACCTCGAGGAGCTCGAGCGCCTGCGCAGCATCATCAACGACATGCTGTTCCTGGCCAGCGCCGACCAGGGCAGCAAGGCCACCGCGCTGACCCAGGCATCGCTGGCCGAGGAAGTGGCCACCACCCTGGACTACCTCGACTTCATCCTCGAGGACGCCCAGGTCAGCGTCAGCGTCAGCGGCGACGCCCAGGCACATATCGAGAAGGCCCAACTGCGCCGGGCGCTGATCAACCTGCTGAACAACGCCGTGCAGCACACCGCGCCGCACCAGGTGATCGAGGTGCGCATCGAGGCCGATGAGCAGCAGGTCAACATCGCCGTCAGCAACCCTGGCCCGGCGATCGCCGACGAGCACCTGGCGCTTTTGTTCGAGCGCTTCTACCGGGTGGATGCCGCCCGGGCCAACAGCGGGGGCGGCAACCATGGCCTGGGCCTGGCGATCGTCAAGGCCATCGCCCTGATGCACGGCGGCAGTGTGTTCGTGCGCAGCGCAGCAGGCGCCAATACCTTCGGCATCAGCCTGCCGAACGGTCAACTACGCGGGTTTGCGGTAAAAATCTGACACTTTTACCCGCAATAATTACCTTTTATGCAACAGTGCTTATCCAAACGGCCTCTGTTTCCAGGTTGTTTACAGGGCTAACTTTAGCCCCGTCATCACTCGCACTTGCTCTGCAAGAAGGTTGCATCAAATGTCCAACAGTATGGGTATTGCCAGCGTCTTCGTCCTGTCGTCCCTGTTGTTGTCGCCCCTGGCCATGGCCGAAGAATCGCCGGCCTTCGTCGCCCGTAACAGCGAACTTGCCGCTGTCCATCAAGAGGCCCGCGACGCCTATGCCGCCAAGCCGGCCGACGCGGTGAAAGACTCGCAGCAGACAGCTTCCAAAGTGTCCGCCGACAGCGATGTCGATAGCTGACCGGCCATTTTCGATTCGAAGTTTTCCCTTGGCTACACCATGGGCACCGCCTGTGACGATATGTTAGCCTTTCAAAGCCGCTGCTAATCAGCGGCTTTTTTTATGTGTCGAAAATATCAGCAGGGATGTTGCGTCTCTAATAAGAGATCGGCAGACACGACAATAAAATCTGCCCAACCGCTTGACCAAAGGAGTTTGTACCGGTGCTTTCCGCGTTTCGTTTCACCCCGTTGTTCGTTGCGTTGGCCGCAACGATTCCCGTCGCCGCCCAGGCCGAAGAAGCGCAAGCCGAGGGCTTCATCGAAGGGTCCTCGCTCAAGCTGCATTTTCGCAATGCCTACTTCAACCGCAACGAAAAGAACCGCAAGGTAGAGGACAAGCGCGAGTGGGGCCAGGGCGCCGTGGCGCGCTTCGAGTCCGGCTACACGCCCGGCACCATCGGCTTCGGCCTCGATGCCCACGCCATGATCGGTTTGAAACTGGACGGTGGCTCCGGCCATGCCGGCACCTCGATCCTGCCGAGCGAACCGGGCGACAAGGCCCGCCACGCCTTCTCCACCGCCGGCGGCGCGATCAAGCTCAAGGGCTTCGACACTGAGTTCAAGGCCGGTGACCTGTTCCTCACCAACCCGGTGATCGCCGGTGGCGAAAGCCGCATGCTGCCGCAGACCTTCCGCGGCGTCGCGGTGACCAACAACAGCATCGACGGGCTGATGCTCGAAGGCGGCAAGGTCAGCTTCACCAAGCCGTACAACCAGAGCGGCCACCGCCGCATCAACACCTACTACAGCAACCAGACGCCCGAGCAGGACAGCCAGAACCTGAGCTGGGCCGGCGCGTCGTGGAGCGGCACCGAGCACATCACCGCCAATGTCTATGCCGCCGAGCTCAAGGACATCTGGAACCAGTACTACGCCGACTTCGACTACACCTACGTGGTCAACGACCTGGTCAGCCTGAACCCAGGCGTGCACTTCTATCACACCCAGGACACCGGCCAGTCGAAGCTGGGCAGCATCGACAACAACACCTGGAGCGTGCACTTCACCGTGGCAGCCGGTTACCACAGCGTCACCGCCGCCTACCAGCGGGTCAACGGCAACACGCCGTTCGACTACATCAACCTGGGTGACAGCATCTTCCTCGACAACTCGCGCATGTATTCGGACTTCAACGCGCCGAACGAGCGCTCGTGGAAGCTGCAGTACGACTACGACTTCGCCGGCCTCGGCGTGCCGGGCCTGAGCACCTCGCTGTCCTACTCGCGCGGCAAGGCCGACCTGACCAAGGCCAGCCAGGACACCGAGTTCTATGACTTCTACAACGCGGACGGCAAGAATGCCCGGCACTGGGAACGTGACTTCGACCTGAAGTACGTGTTCCAGGAAGGCCAGCTCAAGGACCTGTCGGTGCTGCTGCGCTATGCCACGCACCGGGCCAACGCGGCGTATGCGAGCGAACAGGACAACGACGAGTTCCGGGTGATCGTGGATTACCCGCTGAACGTGTTCTAACGCGGTAATAACGGTAGGAGCGGCCTTGTGTCGCGAAAGGGCCGCACAGCGGCCCCAGCACTCTCAAGCAGCCCTGCAAAATCTAGGGCTGCTGCACAGCCCTTTTCGCAACACAAGGCCGCTCCTGCACAGTCAGCCGCTCGTTGCCTGGGCCCGGCCCTCCTGAATCATTTCCGTCGGCCAAATCGCCTTTGATCTTGTCCGACAATCACCGCTTGCCTAGAATATCGCCGCCGCTTTTCGGCCCATTCCCCAGGGATCCCGGGGCTTATGCAGTTGCGAGCATGACGTTGCCCACCCGATCACCACGATCCGCCCTGTACAAGTCGCACCCCGAGCTGATCCTGAACCTGGGCAGCTGCCTTGCCGTGCTCGCCATCGTGGCCATCGTCAGCTACCTGCTGGCCCGTGAGCGAGACAGCGTCGAGCAATCGGCCATGCGCTCGTCGAGCAACATCGTGCAGTTGATCGAAAGCGACATCCTGCGCAACGTCGAACTCTACGACCAGTCGCTCAAGGGCCTGATCTGGGCGGTGCAGCACCCCGAGCTGCTCAAGGTGTCGCCCAGGCTGCGCCAGCAGATTCTCTTCAACCAGGCCTTCTCCGCCCCGGTGCGCGGCGACATCCTCTGGCTCGACGCCAAGGGCGACGTGCTCGGCGACTCCACCAGCGCGCTGCCGCGCCAGGCCAATTTCGCCGACACCGTGCCCTTCCAGTCCCACCGCGATCAGCCGCACCTGGGCCTGCTGATCAGCCCGCCGTTCAAGGCGCGGCTTGGCGACCTGGACTGGTGCATCAGCTTCAGCCGACGCATCTCCGGGCCCCATGGCGAATTCCAGGGCCTGGCAGCCGGGGCCCTGCGCCTGTCCTACTTCAACGCGCTGTTCCAACGCCTGGACATCGGCGTGGACAGCAGCGTCAACCTGTTCAACACCGACGGCCAGCTGCTGGCGCGCCAGCCGACCCGCCCGCAGGATCCGCTTATCGGTACCAGTTTCAGCGAGCGTCCCAACTTCAAGCGCATCCTCGGCGAGCGTAGCGGCAGCTTTACCGCCCGCTCGACAGCTTATGAAGGCCAGCGCCTCTATACCTTCGCCCGGGTCGCCGACCTGCCGCTGATCGTGCTGGTGGCGCACTCGGCCGACGAGGTGTTCCAGTCATGGCGACGCACCGCAATGGTGGTCAGCGTGGCCACTGGCGTGCTGTGCATCGGCATCCTCTGGCTGACCTTGCTGCTGGGCCGCGAATTGCGCCGCCGCCACGATGCCGAGCAGGGCCTGGCGACCCTGGCCGCCACCGACAGCCTCACGGGTCTGGCCAACCGCCGCCGCCTCGACCAGGTGCTGCGCCAGGAATGGGCCCGCGCCCAGCGCAACCGCAAGCCACTGGCGGTGCTGATGGTGGATGTGGATCACTTCAAGGCGTTCAACCAGCGCCATGGCCACGCCGGCGGCGACCATGTGCTGCGCGAGGTGGCCAGCACCTTGCAGCGGTGCATCCGCCGACCGGCGGACCTGGCGGCGCGCTATGGCGGCGAGGAGTTCCAGGTGGTGCTGCCAGAGACCGAACTGGCCGGCGCGCTGCTGCTGGCCGAGCGCATTCGTGCCAGTGTCGAGGCGATGCCGCCGTTCGGCGACGATGAGCGCGCGGTGACGGTGAGCGTGGGGATTGGCCTGCATGCGCCGGGTGGCGCGCAAGACCTGGCGGGCTTGCTGGGGGATGCCGACGAGGCGCTGTACCGGGCCAAGGCCAATGGTCGCAATCGGGTTGAAGGGCCGAGGCCCTAGGGGGCTGCTGCGCAGCCCTTTGGCGACACAAGGCCGCTCCTACAGGGCATTGTGTTCCCCTGCAGGAGCGGCCTTGTGTCGCCAAAGGGGCGCACAGCGCCCCCAACGATCCCGCTTACGATCCCGCGCGCGCCGCGTTACGCAGCGCCTTCACCTGGTCATGATTGCGTTGCACGCCTTGCAACTGCTTCTCCACCAGCGCGTAGGCCGAATCGTTCGCCGTACGCCCCAGCTTGACCAGCTTCTCGCGGCCATCCTTGTAGGCTTTCAGCGCATGATCCTCGCCGCGTTCCACTTCATTGAGCACAGCCTCTTCGTCCTTGCCAGTGACCATCGACTTGAGGTTGACCCAGCCCCGGTGCAGGTCGCCGCTGAGGCTGGTGGAAGTCTCCGGATCACCACCGAGCCGACGCACTTCGCTTTGCAGTTCGGCTGCGGCATTGGCGCATTCGCCGGCACGCTGGACGAAGAATGCCTTCAACTCCGGATTCTTGACATCATCGGCCGACTCCTTGAAACCTTTCTCGCCGTCCTTGCTGTACTCGATCAGGTCGTTGAGCACGTCGATTACATCTTTGTTGGGATTGCTCATGGCTTGAACTCCTTGGCAGGTGATAGTCACAGAGACAGGAGCAGGCTTCGTGCCAAATTATCGACAAAAATAAAAACCATTTAAATCAAGGACTTGAAGATAAACAAGGGCAAGCGGGGCGAGGCGTTCTGCATGATTGCCGCTTGGGTCGTCGTGCAGTTTGCAGTATGGTCCGCGCTCAACCCGCCACAGGCCGCTGCCCGATGAAAGCCGAATCCCTGCAATTGCTGGTCACCCGCACCATGCCCTTCGGCAAGTACCAGGGGCGGATCATCGCCGACCTGCCGGGCGACTACCTGGCCTGGTTCGCGCGCAAGGGCTTCCCGCCCGGGGAGCTGGGCGGGTTGCTGGCGTTGATGCACGAGATCGACCACAACGGCTTGGGCGATCTACTGAAACCGTTGCGGGGCAAGCCCCGGGGGTGACGGCCACTCCCATGGAACAAACCGTAACTCATTGCTTTAGCGAGTCCCTGTAGGAGCGGCCTTGCGTCGCGAAAGGGCTGCGCAGCAGCCCCGGCAATTTCGAGGGTGGCTCAGAACCTGGGGCCGCTGCGCGCTCCTTTCGCGACGCAAGGCCGCTCCCACAGGGGGGTAGTTCTCTGCGCAACAGCGTAGCCCGAAGGGCTGGGCCATCCTCTACAGCGATTGCACAGTGCCTGGCTAGCCCTTGGCCGGCGCCACCACCATCTCCACCTGCTCGCGCTTCTTGATCAGCGCATACACCACCGCCGTCAGCAAGCTGCCGGCCGTGATCGCCAGCAAATACAGCAGCGCATGGTTGATGGCGTTGGGGATCAGCAGCACGAACAAGCCACCATGGGGCGCCATCAGCTTGCAGCCGAAGTACATCGACAGCGCCCCGGTCAAGGCACCGCCGGCAATGCTCGCCGGGATCACCCGCAGCGGGTCCTTGGCGGCGAACGGGATCGCCCCTTCGGAAATGAAGCACAGCCCCAGCGCCAGCGCCGCCTTGCCGGCCTCGCGCTCGCTCTGGGCGAACTTGCGCCGGGCCATGAAGGTGGCCAGGCCCAGGCCGATCGGCGGCACCATGCCGGCCGCCATGGTCGCGGCCATCGGCGCGTAGCTGGAGGAGGCCAGCAGGCCCACCGAGAACGCATAGGCAGCCTTGTTGATCGGCCCGCCGAGGTCCACGCACATCATGCCGCCCAGCAGCAGCCCGAGCAGCACCGCATTGGCGGTGCCCATGCTGTCGAGAAACTGGGTGAGCCCTTCGAGCATGGCCGCCACCGGCTGGCCGACCACGTAGATCATCACCAGGCCGGTGAACAGGCTGGCCAGCAACGGAATGATCAGGATCGGCTTGAGCGCCTCGAGGCTGCTCGGCAAGCGCACCCAGCGGGCGATGGCCTTGGCGCAGTAGCCGGCGATAAAACCGGCGACGATGCCACCGATGAATCCTGCGCCCAGGGTGCTGGCCAAAAGGCCGCCGATCATCCCCGGCGCCAGGCCAGGGCGGTCGGCGATGGACCAGGCGATGTAGCCGGCCAGCAACGGCACCATCAGCTTGAAGGCCGCTTCGCCGCCAATCTGCATCAGCGCAGCGGGCAAGGTGCCGGGCTGCTTGTACGCCTCGATGCCAAACACGAATGACAGCGCGATCAGCAAACCACCCGCCACCACCATCGGCAGCATGAACGACACCCCGGTCAGCAGGTGCTTGTACACGCCGGCTTTTTCAGCCTTTTGCCCTGCGCTGGGCACGGTACCGGCACTTTCCAGCTTGCCTTCGGCCAGCGCCTTGTCCAGCGTGGCGCGGGCCTGCTTGAGGGCGATGCCGGTGCCGCAGCGGTAGATGCGCTTGCCGGCGAAACGCGCGGTGGGCACCTCGATATCGGCGGCCAGCAGCACCACCTCGGCCTCGGCGATGGCCTCGGCAGGCAGCGGGTTGCGCGCGCCGACCGAGCCCTGGGTTTCCACGCTGAGCTGGTAACCCAGGGCCTGGGCGGCCTGCTGCAGCGCTTCGGCGGCCATGAAGGTGTGGGCCACGCCAGTCGGGCAGGCGGTGACCGCGACGATCTTCGCCGCGCGGCCCTGCGCGGTCGGCGCCGCCTCGTGCAGCCTGGCCCCGGCGGCGGCTTGCTGAAGAAACCCCTCGCGGTCTGCCAAGGCCTGGGCCGGCGTGCTCTGGTACAGGCGCTTGCCCGCGAAGCGCGCCAGGTCCACCGGCCCAGTGCTGACCACCAGCACCCAGTCGGCCTGGGCAATCTGCGCCGTGCTCAGGCGACGCTCGGGGTGCTCGGCATCCTGCACCTCGACGCAGGTCTTCCAGCCGCGACGCTGGGCCGCGGCGGCCAGCAGGCGCGCGCTGAGCACGCTGGACACCTGGCCGTTGGGGCAGGCGGTGACAATGGCGATGTTCATCAGCAGCCCTCTTCTTGTTGTTCTGTCAGGTGCACGGCAGCTTCCAGGCGGGCCAGCTGCTCGCGATCATGGATGCCGAAGCCGACCTGGGTGACCGCCTGGGCGGCGATGGCGGTGGCGCGGCGCAAGGTGGCGGCGGGCGCCTCGGCCTGGAGCAGGCCATGGACCATGCCGGCGACCAGCGAATCACCGGCGCCGACGGTGCTGGCGATGCGCACTTTCGACGGTTGCGCATGCAGTGCCAGGCCGGCGGCGAACCAGGTCACGCCCTGCTCGCCCTGGGACACCACCACATGTTCGATACCGCTGGCCAGCAAGCGCTGCGCGGCGGCACGCTGGCCGAGCGGGTCAGGCACCGGCAGCCCGAGCACCTCGCCCAGTTCCTCGGTGTTGGGCTTGACCAGCCAGGGCGCGGCTTCGAGGCCGGCGCGCAAGGCTTCGCCGCTGCTGTCCAGGGCCACCTTCAAACCCTGCGACTTGAGCATCAGCAGCAGCTCGCGCAGCCACTGGGGGCTGATCCCCCGCGGCAGGCTGCCGGCCACCACCACGGCGTCATGCCCCGGGGCCAGCTGAGCCAGACGTTGCAGCAAGGCGCTGCGGGCGGCCTCGTCGACCTGCGGCCCAGGCCCGTTGATATCGGTGACCTGGCCATCGGCCTCGACCAGCTTGATGTTGCTGCGGGTTTCCCCTGGCACCCGCACGAAGCAGTCGGCAAACCCACGCCAGGCAATCAGCGCCTCGAACGGCGCCAGGTTGTCCTGGCCGAGGAAGCCGCCGACCGTCACCTGATGGCCGAGGTCGGCCAGCACCTGGGCCACGTTCAGCCCCTTGCCGGCGGCATGGCTGTGCTGGGCCTGGCTGCGGTTGACCGCGCCGGGGCGCAGGCGATCGAGGCGAATGGTGATATCCAGCGCCGGGTTGAGGGTAAGGGTGAGGATCTTGGCCATTTCAGTAACGCTCCAGCAACGCCCGGACTGCCTCGGCGCTGTCTTGTTGCAGGGCCTCGCGCGCCAGGGCGCGGGCCGTCGAAAGGTCGGCCTGGCGCACCAGGGCCTTGACTTCGGCGACGCTGCGGGCGGCGACGCTCAGTTCGTCCACCTCCAGCCCCAGCAGCACGGCGACCGCCTGCGGGTCGGCCGCCAGTTCGCCGCACACGCCCACCCACTTGCCCTGGGCATGGGCGGCGCGCACGGTCATGTCGATCAGCGCGAGCACCGCCGGGTGCAGGCCGTCGGCCTGGGCCGAGAGGCTCGGGTGGCCACGGTCGATGGCCAGGGTGTACTGGGTCAGGTCGTTGGTGCCGATGCTGAAGAAGTCCACCTCGCGGGCCAGTTGCGGTGCCAGCAGCGCGGCGGACGGCACCTCGACCATGATGCCCAGCTGCAGGTCGGCGACCGGTATTTCTTCGCGCAGGCGCTCGACCATGGCCTTGGCCGCGCGCCACTCCTGCATCTGCCCGACCATGGGGAACATGATGCGCAGCGGCCGTTCATCGGCGGCGCGCAGCAAGGCGCGCAGCTGGTCTTCCATCACCTGCGGGCGCTGCAAGGTCAGGCGCACGCCGCGCACGCCCAGGAAAGGGTTTTCCTCGGCGGCGATCGGCCAATAGGGCAAGGGCTTGTCGCCGCCCACGTCGAGGGTGCGTACCACCAGCGGGCGCCCGCCCAGACCGTCGAGCACGCGACGGTACTCGGCCTCCTGGGTGGCCACGTCGGGCAGTTGCGGGTGGGCCATGAAGATCAGTTCGGTGCGCAGCAGGCCGATGCCTTCGGCGCCCTGCTCCACCACCTTGTCGATGCCGCTGCTTTCGCCGATGTTGGCGAACACCTCGACGCCATGGCCGTCGCGGGTCACTGCCGGCTCATGGCGGTTGGCCCAGGCGATCTGCAAGCGCCGCTCGCGGGCGTCGCGCTCGGCCAGGGCCTGTTGCAGTTGGTCCGCGGCGGGGTCGATGGCGACTCGGCCGCGCTGGCCGTCGAGCAGCAGCGGCGTGCCGTTGTCCAGCAACAGCAGCTCGGCTCCGGCACCCACCACCGCGGGGATACCCAGGGCGCGGGCGACGATGGCGCTGTGGGCGGTGGCGCCGCCCTGGGCGGTGACGATGCCGGCGACTCGTGCCGGGTCCAGGCGCGCCACGTCGGACGGGCCGACCTCGCGCATCACCAGCACGTAGGGTCGTTCGGGTTCGGCGGCGGCGCGCACGCCGCACAGTTGCGCCAGCACCCGGCGGCCAATGTCGCGCAGGTCGGCGGCGCGCTCGGCCAGCAGCGCGTCACGCAGCGCCTCCTGCTGGCGGGCGGCGGCCTCGATCACCGCCATCCAGGCGGCAGCGGCGCTTTCGCCCTGGGCCAGGCGCAGTTCGACCTCATCGCTCAGCGCCGGGTCGGCGAGCATTTCCTGATGGGTGACGAAGATCTCGCCAATGGCCGCGGTGCTGCGCTGCACCAGGGTGTGCAGGTCGGCGTGCACCCTGTCGATGGCCTGGCGCAGTTTCGCCCGTTCCTGGGCCGCAGACTCGCCCCGCAGCGGGTAGTCGATCTCGCGCTCGACGCAGACATGGGCCGGCCCGCTGGCGATGCCGGGCGCTGCCGCGACGCCTTGCAGCGTGCTGCCCGGCAACGGTGCTTGCAGGGTTTCGACCGGCGCCAGCTGGGGCTGTTGGGCCTGCGGCAACGGTTCGACCGCCTCGCCCAGGCCCTGTTCGATGGCGGCCAGCAACACCGGCAGCGCCTCGGCGGCGATGGCCGGCTCGGCGATCAGCTCCAGCGCCTGGCCACGGCGCGCGCCGAGGCTGAGCAGCTTGCTCAGGCTCTTCACCGACACCGCCGGCTGGGCGCTGTCGAGCAGGCGCAGGCGAATTTCGCCGGCAAAACCCTTGGCCAGTTGCGCCAGCACCTTGGCCGGGCGGGCATGCAGGCCGTGAGGGTTGGCCAGCACTACCCGGGCGCTCGGCCAGTCGGCCAGCACTTCGCCACCCAGCACTTCGAGCACGGCGCGGCTGCTGGTGGCCTGGTAGAGCATCTGCCCACGGCCTTCGATCAGCACTTCGCACAGGCGCTCGAGCAAGGCCTCGTGGGCCGCGCCGAGGCTGGCCAGGCAGAACAGGCCATTGAGCGATTGCCCACGGTAGCGCAGCGGCTGCTGCGGGGTGAGGAAGGCCAGGCCGGGTTGGCGTACCTGACGCTCGCTGTGCAGCCACCACAGGCCTTCGCCCAGGGGCAGTGGCTCGACCTGTTGCAGCACCCCGGCGAAACCGCCGTCGACACAGCCGGCGCGTTGCAACAGGCGGGCACCGCGCCAGGCCAGTTCGTCGAAGTCCTCGGCGGCCAGGTTCAGGCCGACCAGTTGCGCATCCAGCGCCAGGGCCTGCGGCGCGCCTTGCAGCAGCTTGAGCAGCGCCTCGGCGCTACTGGCCCGGCGCAGCGCCTCGACCAGGTCGGTCTCGCCCAAGGCGCGGGTGAGCAATTGCAAAAGGCGCAGGTGTTCATCGGAACGCGCGGCGATACCGATGGCCAGGTAGACGGTCTGGCCGTCGCCCCAATCCACCCCCTCGGGGAACTGCAGCAGGCGCACCCCGGTGGCGAACACCAGGTCGCGGGTCTGCGGCGTGCCGTGGGGGATGGCGATGCCTTGGCCGAGGAAGGTCGAGCCTTGCGCCTCGCGGGCTTGCAGCCCGGCCAGGTAACCCTCGGCCACCAGGCCATCGGCGACCAGTCGGTCGGCCAGCAACGCCAGCGCCGCGCCTTTGTCGGCGGCGCGCTGGCCCATGGCAATCTGCTCCACGGCAAGCTCGAGCATGACCCTCTCCTTTTGCGTCGCCCACGTCGGGCGCCGAGGTATTGTTGTGAAATTGGCTGGCAGATGTCGTGACAATGTTCAACGCCAGTGGCGCTTTCAGACTTGCAAGGCAGGAAATTTCAGCAAGCTGAAACGTTTAATCTGACCAGGCGGCCACGTTACTCGATAATCTGCCGACGAAAAAGCCCCATCCTGTCGGACAATTGCGACAATGGTCGTCTGCGCGCGGGCTCGCCAATGGGTGAAACTACCCGGTCAAGCCACGCAGCCAGCCCCGGAAATAACAAGGAAAATTCGGTGAAACTCAGCGATATCGCCCGTCTGGCCGGTGTGTCCGTGACCACCGCCAGCTACGTCATCAATGGCAAGGCCGAACAGCAGCGCATCAGCAGCAGCACCGTCGAGCGGGTGCGCGCGGTGGTCGAGGCACACGGCTTCACGCCCAACCCCCAGGCCGCCGGCCTGCGCAGCCGCCACACGCGGACACTGGGCTTCATTCTCCCGGATCTGGAGAACCCCAGCTACGCCCGCATTGCCAAACAGCTGGAACAGGGCGCCCGCGCCCGTGGCTACCAGCTGCTGATCGCCAGCAGCGACGACCAGCCCGACAGCGAACGCCAACTGCAGCAACTGTTCCGCGCCCGACGCTGCGACGCGCTGTTCGTCGCCAGCTGCCTACCGCCGCAAGACGATAGCTATCGCGCCCTGCAGGCCAAGGGCCTGCCGGTGATCGCCATCGACCGGGGCCTGGACCCGGCGCATTTCTGCTCGGTGATCAGCGACGATCGCGAGGCCAGCCGGCAACTGGCGCAAAGCCTGCTCAAGACCCAGCCGCGCAGCATCGCGCTGATCGGCGCACGCCCGGAACTGTCGGTCAGCCAGGCCCGCGCCGGCGGTTTCGACGAGGCGCTGCGCCAGTTCGACGGCGAAGTCCGCCGCTACCAGGGCGAGGCGTTCAGCCGTGCATGCGGCCAGCAATTGATGGCGCAATTGATCGACGAGCTGGGCGGCCTGCCGGATGCCCTGGTGACCACCTCCTACGTGCTGCTGCAAGGCGTGTTCGACACCCTGCAAAGCCGCCCGGAAGGTTCGCGTCAGCTGCAACTAGGCACCTTTGGCGACAACCAGCTGCTCGACTTCCTGCCGCTGCCGGTCAACGCCATGGCCCAGCAGCACGGCCTGATCGCCGCCACCGCGCTGGAGCTGGCCCTGGCCGCGATCGAGGACAAACGCTACGAGCCTGGCGTGCACGCCATCGGCCGCACCTTCAAGCAACGCATCGGCACGGCCTGAGCATGCGCCTGATCGACACCCACACGCACCTGGACTTCCCCGACTTCGACGCCGACCGCCCGCGCCTGCTGGCCAACGCGACGGCGCGCGGGGTGGAGCGCATGGTGGTGCTGGGGGTGTTCGAGGGCAACTTCCAGCGGGTCTGGGACCTGGCCTGCGCCGATGAGCGCATCCGCGCGGCATTGGGCCTGCACCCGGTCTACCTGGAACAGCACCGCCCCGAGCACCTGGGCCTGTTGCGCCAGTGGCTGGAGCGCCTGGGCGGCGATCCGCGGCTGTGCGCGGTGGGCGAGTTCGGCCTGGACTATTACCTGGCCGAGCTGGACCCGGAGCGCCAGCAAGCGCTGTTCGAGGCCCAGCTGCAGATGGCCTGCGACTTCGAGCTGCCGGCGCTGCTGCACGTACGCCGCAGCCATGCCCAGGTGATCGCCACGCTCAAGCGCTACAGGCCGGCGCGAGCGGGAATCATCCATGCCTTCGCCGGCAGCTACGAAGAGGCCCGGGAATACATCAAGCTGGGCTTTCGCCTGGGCCTGGGCGGCGCCGCCACCTGGCCGCAGGCGCTGCGCCTGCGCAAGACCCTGCCACGCCTGCCGCTGGACAGCGTGGTGCTGGAGACCGACGCGCCGGACATGGCCCCGGCCATGTTCCCGGGCCAGCGCAACAGCCCGGAGCATCTACCCGAGATTGCCGGGGCACTGGCCGAAGTCATGGGGATCGGACCAGGGCTGCTGGCCGAGGCCAGCAGTCGCAACGCCTGCGAGGTGTTTGGCTGGTAGCCCGACACGCATCCCTTGTAGGCGCGGCCTTGTGTCGCGAAAGGGCTGCGTAGCAGCGCCAATTTCGATGTGCACGCAAAGATCGCAGGGGCCGCGTTGCGGCCCTTTCGCGACGCAAGGCCGCGCCTACAGGGACCCGTTGTCCTTGATCACACCCTGAACGCGCCGATCAACCGCTTGAGCTCTACCACTTGCGCCGACAGCGCCCGGCTGGCCTCTTCGGTCTGGCAGGCGCCTTCGGTGGTGTCCTGGGCGGCGCGGTTGATCGCCACGATGTTCTGGTCGATGTCATGGGCCACGGCGGTCTGCTGCTCCACCGCGGCGGCGATCTGCTGGTTCTGCTCGACGATGCCGCCCACCGCGCCGAGGATATTGCCCAGCGCCTGCTGCACCTGGCGCGCCTCGTCGACGGTGCCGGCGGCCATCTGGTGGCTGCTGCCCATCACCCGCACCGCCGCGCCCACGCCCTCGCGCAGGCGCTGGATCATCTGCGCGATCTCCTCGGTGGAGTCCTGGGTCCGCTTGGCCAGGGTGCGCACCTCGTCGGCGACCACGGCGAAACCACGGCCCTGCTCCCCGGCCCGCGCCGCCTCGATGGCGGCGTTGAGCGCCAGCAGGTTGGTCTGCTCGGCAATGCTGCGGATCACCTCCAGTACCCGGCCGATGGCCTGGCTGTCACCGGCCAGCTGGTTCACCGCAGCCACGCTCTGGTCGATCTCGCCGGCCAGACGGGCGATGCTACCCTGCTGGCTTTGCACCAGGTCGCGACCCGAGGCGCTTTCGTGGTTGACCCGCTGCGCGCCCTCGGCGGCCAGCGCGGCGCTGCGGGCCACCTCCTGGGCGGTGGCGCTCATCTGGTTCATCGCCGTGGCCACCTGTTCGATCTGTTCGCGCTGGCCGCTGACCGCCAAGTTGCTGCGGCTGGATACCGACAGCACCTGGCCGGCCTGGTCCTCGACCGTGGTCACGGTCTTGCCGACCTGCTCGATCAGGCCACGAATGCGCCGCACGGTTTCATTGAACCCCCGGCCCAGCTCGCCCAACTCGTCGCGGCTGCTGGCCTGGAAGCTGACGGTCATGTCGCCGGCGGCCACTTTGTCCATGGCACTGCCGAGGCTGCCGAGGGTCTGCCGGGTGGACACGTAGAAGCCGCTGTACAGGTAGATGATCAGCAGGAACACCGTGGCCAGGGCCACCACCAGCGCCACGGTGCGCAGGCGGTGCTGGGCCAGGCGGTCCTCCAGTTGGCCGTGCAGGTGGGCCAGCACCGCCTCGTTGAGCCGGTAGGTCTGGGCCATCAGCTCGCTGGTTTGTTGGTAGAACCCGGCCCAAGGCGCATCCAGGGTCTCGGCCACCACCACCTGGTCCTCGAACAGCGTCGCGGCCTGCTTGACCGTGGCCTGGCTGGCCTGGGCGCTGACACCCAGCGCCGCCTTGGCCTGGCCATCGCCGGCCAGGGCGTCGTCCAGGCGCAGGGCGTAGTCGGCGGACAGCCGTTCCAGGCGTTGCAGCAGGTCTTCGAAACGGGCGCTGCCGGAGGAGTCCATGAAGCCACGGCCCAGGGCCACCGCGCCCATCGCCCGACCTTCGCCCAGCGCCTGGGTGACCTGCGCCGTGGCGCTGCCGACCAGCTCGCTGAGCTGGCGCACCGAGGCCTGGCTGTCCTGGCCCAGCCCCGACTGGCTGGCGACCAGCTTGCCCAGTACCTGGGCCTGGGCCAGCAGCTTGTCGAACAGTGCCGCCTTGTTCTGCAGCGAGCTCTCGCCACGGGCAGCGCTGAAGGCATCGGCCAGTTCGCTGCGCTTGGCTTCGAGCACCGGGTCGCTGCTGCCCAGGCCGTCGAGCTGGGCCTGGACCTTGTCCTGCAAGGCGCCGATGCGGGCTTCGAGATCGCCGGCCTGGCCCGACTGGCCGAGCACGGCGTTGATCTGCAACAGGTTGCCCAGGGTTTCCAGGTCGCCGCGCAGGGCCAGGCTCTGGGCCAACGGCGCCAGGCCATGCAGCTCGCCGCGGGTGGCCTGGAGCTGATGATAGGCATCGCGTACCAGGTAGAAGCTGGTGACCAGCATGGGCAGGAAGAACAGGACGCTGATCAGGCTGAACTTCATGCCGAAGCTCAGCCGGTTCATCAGTGCGATGGCCGGATAGAGCAGACGCTTCACAGGTCACCTCCTTGAATTCTTGTTGTTCTGCGGGGTAGCACTAGGCCATCTTCGGGCCCGTGCCTTGTATAGCGCAGAATGAACGCAAGGTTTGTAACTTAAGGTTAAGCGCGCGCTGGATGGCACCGACTGCGTCGGTGTTCGCCAGCAAGGCTGGCTCCTACAGCGTTCCCCACAGTGGATGACACCGACTGTGTCGGTGTTCGCCAGCAAGGCTGGCTACAGCGTTCCCCATAGGGGTCAGATCAGCACGGTCCACAAGGCAAAGCAGGCGTACCACAGCACCGCGCAACGCAGCAGCAACTCCCACAGGCTGTCCAGCCGCTCCAGGCCGCGCTGGCGGTCTTCCTCTTCGGGAATGTCGTCCGCCACCCGGCCGACCTTGGCCACCAGGTGCCCGGCACTGACATGCCAGGCGAGCAATTCGTGCAACATCACCCGGGTCACCGCGACAAAGTTGCCGACCAGGGCGAAACTCACCGTCATCACCCGCACCGGCAGCCAGTCCAAGGCATGGCGCAACTGCCCGGCCAGGGCCTGCAGCGCCGGTTGGCGGCTATGTTCGGTGGTCAGGGCCAGCAGCCGATAGGCCAGCGCCGCCCCCGGGCCCAACAGGAAATACCAGAAGATCACCGCGAAGAAACTTTGGTAGGCCTGCCACAGCAGGTGCCCCTGGACCCGCTTGATCAGCCCCGGGGCATCGTCCGCGGCCAGGCCCAGGTCGCGCTCGGCCACATGCAGCGCGGCCTGCTCGTCGCCCCGGCGCCAGGCATCGCGAAACGGCCCCAAGGCCGCCTTCACATCGCCACGCCCCAGGCTGTAGATCAGCACCAGCAGGTGCACCGGCAGCGCCAGCAGGCCGTAGGCAACGGGCTCCAGCACATGCAGCAGCAACACCAGCAACGCCACCGGTGCCAGGATCAGGATTGCCAGGGTCCACCACGGATGGACCTTGCCACTGCGTTCCAGGCGCACCAGCTCGCCCAGGAAGAAACCATCGCGTTGCACCTGTTGGCGCAGGGCCGAGAATTTCTCCACCCACAGCGCCAGCACCAACACCAGGAAACTCATGCCTTGTCCTCATTGCGTTGCAGCTCGGCGCGGTAGCGCGGCCAGTCGAAAGCCGGGCCGGGGTCGGTCTTGCGCTGCGGGGCGATGTCGCTGTGGCCACAGATCCGCCCAAGGTCGATCACCGGCCAGGCGCCACGGATCTGCTGGGTCAACTGGGCCAGGGCGGCGTACTGGGCATCGGTATAGGGCAGCTGGTCGGTGCCTTCCAGCTCGATGCCGATGGAAAAGTCGTTGCAGCCTTCACGCTCGCCAAAGCGCGACACCCCGGCATGCCAGGCACGCTCGAGCAAGGAGACGAACTGGGTCACCGCGCCATCGCGCTCGACGAACAGGTGCGCCGAGACGGTCAGCTGGTTGATGGTTGCGAAATAGGGATGCTCGCCAGGGTCGAGGCGGTTCTGGAAGAACTCCTGGACCTTGCCGGTACCGAAGCAGGCAGGTGGCAGGCTGATGTTGTGGATCACCAGCAGCGATATGGCCTCGCCGTCGGGGCGGGCGTTGCAGTTCGGCGAGGGGCAGTGGCTGACGCCAGAAAACCAGCCGGTCGCACGGTCCAATTGCATGGGGGCAGATCCTGAATGACGCCACGGGCAGGCTGTCAGTATGCCGCGCCTGTACCGCCCGTGCATGTAAATGATTGTGTAGGAAATCCGCGCCCCTGGCCCTAGGCCTGCTGCACGCGCAGCTGCTCCAGAACCGCCTCCAGGGCCCGTTCGAACAACAGGCCATCGTCCAGCAGGCGCACCTCGCCGCGACGCAAGGCCACCGCCAGGCCGTTGCGGTTCCATTCGCGCACCTTCAAGCCGGTCCGGTTGGCGAACACGAAGCGGTCATGGCTGTCGATGCGCGCCACTAGCTTGCAGCGCAGCGGCTCGTCATCGTCCATCACTTCGACCCAAGTGCCCAGGCGCAGGCGCTCGACTTGGCGAAGGGCCGGTTCCTGGTCGTCGAGCGGCGCGCAGGGGGCGTGGGTCGCTTCATCGGCAATGGCCAGCACGATGTCGTGCTCCACCCGCGCCTCGACCAGCGCCTCGTGGAATTCAGGCACGCCGCCGCAGGCCCGCAGGTGCAGTTGTTCCAGCAGCAAAAAGAACTCGCGGGTCGCCGCCGAGTCCAGCGCCACGCCCGCCAGCCCCTCGCGCAAGGCCTTGAGCAACCCCGGCACCTGCTCCAGCAGGCGGGCCGGGTCTGCGCTGGGGGCAATGCTGGCGAGCAACCCATCCATGGTCGCCAGGCCCTCGGCCCAGGCCTGGGAATCTTCGCCCTGCTTGAGCCAGGCCAACAGCAGCACCTGGCTCCAGGCCTGCACCAGCATCTGCACCACCACCTGTGGCAGCACCTGGCCGCGCAGGCGCAGGTTCAGCGCCTGCTGCACCCGCTGGCGGGCCAGCAAGGTGCGGGCACGGCCTTCCTCGGCGTCGCGGGTCCGTTGTTCGAGCAGTTCGTTGCGCCGGCGTTCGTCCTGGCTGAACAGCAGGAACTCCTCGAGCAGCTCGCTGAACAGCTCGCAGTCTTCGGAAAAATCATTGAGCAGGCGCTGGACGATCCGCTCGACCCGCAGGTGCAAGCCGTCGCGCAGCCCATCACCCTCGACTTCCCAGCCAATCGCCGCAGCGGCGATTTCATTGAGCAGGCGCCGTGCCGGGTGACTGGCCCGGCTCAGCAGCCCCTTGTCGATCAAGGCCACTTTCAGCAGGGGAATATGCAGGCGGCCGATCAGCCCGCGCAGGCTCGCCGGCAGATTGTCATCCGCCTGGATGAAGGCGAACAACAGCTCGACCAGGTTGATCATGTCCTCGTCGGCGGTGGCGATGCGCCGGCGCGTGCCGCTGCGCACGCTGACCCGCAGCAGCAGTTGCTCGAGCTGTTGGCCGAGCTTGAAGTCGTCCGGCTCACCGGGCGCCGGCACATAGTGCTGCAAATGGGTCAGCAGGCGCAGCAGGTCGTCGGTACTGATCGGCTGCGCCGCGCTAAGCGTTTGCAGGCGCGGCGCCACACGACCGCGGCTGGGCGCCAGCAGCGCCTGCAGCGCGCTGAAGAAGGCCTGCCCGGCGCTATCGGCGCCCGGTTCGTGCAAGGCGGGGTTGCTCGGCGCACGCCGGGCAATGTGCCGGCGGTCCTCGGCGCGGCGCCGCGGCGCCGGCAGCAGTTCCGGCAGCACGCCAGCACTGGCCAGCAGCTGGTTGGCCTCGCCATAGAGCAGGTCGAGGTCGCGCAGGACATAACGCTCGAACAACTTGAGCAACACCAGCTTGACGTTCGCCCCCACGCCCAGGTCGCGCCCGGCCTGGAGGAAGAAACCGCACAGGCTGCCAGGGCCCAGCGGGTTGCGCGCAACTTCGATGTCCAGTTCCAGCAGGGTTTCGAAACGCAGGTTCAACTGTTCGAGCACAAAGCCATCGCGCGACTGCACCCGGTCGACCATCGCCTGCACCGCCAGCGAACGCTCCAGCGTCGGGCTGTGCAGCGCCAGCTGGTTGACCATCGAGGCCAGGGCATCGCACTGGCCGATACGGGTGAAGGCCTCGTAGAAGGTATCGAGAAAGCCGCGCTCGATGCTCTTGCGCTTCAGGCGCAGGTCACGCATGGCTTCGAAGTACAGGTTCTGGTCGAGGCGACCGCTGGCCTTGTCGGCCATTTCGAAGAGGGTGTCGTCGGCGTTGTCGAACAATGCCTGCAAGCCCTGGCGCAGTTGCAGGGCGGCCTTGTCACGCACCTGCAGGAGCAACACGGGAAGGCACGGCGAGGGCGCGCGGGCACCCCGGTCGAGGGTGGTCGCCAGGGGCACCACCTTGCCTTCTTTCTGCATCCCGTACTCCTTGCTGGATGTTGCGTTGTGCCACCGGCGGAAAATCGTCAAAGCTATGACGCCAAATACAAGGCGCCATTATCAGGGAAAAAGTTGACAGCTGCTAGCGCGCATTCTTACGCACACAACTGACCCTGCAATCGGCCAAATGCTCACCCGCCCCGACCAAAGGTCATCGGCGCGGCAGCTGTACACGCCGCCCCCCTGCCCTATAATCGCCGGCACCTAGCTTGTGGAGCCGACCATGCCGAACCTACGCCTCGCCGACCTGACCGCCGAAATCGAAGCCAACGTGCGCCGCGCGTTGCTCGAAGACATCGGCAGCGGCGACATCACCGCCCAGCTGATCCCGGCCGAGCGCCTGGCCAAGGCGACCATCATCACCCGCGAGGACTGCGTGATCGCCGGCACGGCCTGGGTGGATGCGGTGTTCCGCCAGCTCGACCCGCGCGTGGCGGTGCACTGGCAGGTGGCGGACGGCGAGCGGGCCACGGCCAACCAGGCGCTGTTCCACCTCGAAGGCCCGGCGCGCTCGCTGCTCAGTGGCGAACGCACGGCGCTGAACTTCCTGCAGCTGCTGTCGGGCGTGGCCACCCGCGCGCGCTTTCTGGCCGACCTGGTCGAGGGCACCCAGGTGCGCCTGCTGGACACCCGCAAGACCCTCCCGGGCCTGCGCCTGGCGCAGAAGTACGCGGTCACCTGCGGCGGCTGCCACAACCACCGCATCGGCCTGTATGACGCCTTCCTGATCAAGGAAAACCACATTGCCGCCAGCGGCGGCGTGGCCGCGGCCGTGACGGCGGCGCACCGCATCGCCCCCGGCAAGCCGGTGGAAATCGAGGTGGAAAGCCTGGATGAGCTGCGCCAGGCGCTGGCCGCCGGGGCCGATATCGTCATGCTCGACGAGCTGAGCCTGGATGAAATGCGCGAGGCAGTGCGCCTCACCGCCGGCAAGGCCAAGCTCGAGGCCAGCGGCGGGGTCAACGAGACCACCCTGCGGGTGATCGCCGAAACCGGTGTGGACTACATCTCCATCGGCGCGATGACCAAGGATGTGAAGGCGGTGGACCTGTCGATGCGACTGAGCCTGTGAGGCACATCGCGCAGATGAAAAAACCGGCATAAAGCCGGTTTTTTTGTACGCCCCGTTCGCCGGCTTGCCGGCGAACGGGGCGCAACGCTTAGAACGCGGCGTTGGCCAGGCCGTCCAGATAACGCTCGACGTCCAGGGCTGCCATGCAGCCGGCGCCGGCCGAGGTGATGGCCTGGCGGTAGACGTGGTCGGCCACGTCGCCGGCGGCGAACACACCTTCGACGTTGGTGGCGGTGGCATTGCCTTCCCGGCCGCCAGCCACCACCAGGTAGCCGTCCTTGAGGGTCAGCTGGCCTTCGAACAGCGAGGTGTTCGGGGTGTGGCCAATGGCGATGAACACGCCGTCGACCTTGATCTCGTCGAAGCTGCCGTCGTTGTTCTTCAGGCGCGCACCGGTCACGCCCATGTTGTCACCCAGCACTTCGTCCAGGGTGGCGTTGAGCTTGAGCTCGATCTTGCCTTCGGCGACACGGGCGTGCAGCTTGTCGACCAGGATCTTCTCGGCGCGGAAGGTATCGCGGCGGTGCACCAGGGTCACCTTGCTGGCGATGTTGGCCAGGTACAGCGCCTCCTCCACCGCAGTGTTGCCGCCACCGACCACAGCCACCGGCTTGTTGCGGTAGAAGAAACCGTCGCAGGTGGCACAGGCCGACACGCCCTTGCCCATGAAGGTTTCTTCCGACGGCAGGCCCAGGTAACGGGCGCTGGCACCGGTGGCGACGATCAGCGCGTCGCAGGTGTAGGTGCCGCTGTCGCCCTGCAGGGTGAACGGCTTGTTGGCCAGGTCGACGGCGTTGATGTGGTCGAAGACGATCTCGGTCTCGAAACGCTCGGCGTGCTCTTGCATGCGCTGCATCAGGGCCGGGCCGGTCAGGCCATGGGGGTCGCCCGGCCAGTTGTCGACTTCGGTGGTGGTAGTCAGCTGGCCGCCGGCCTGCATGCCGGTGATCAGCAGCGGCTTGAGGTTGGCGCGGGCGGCGTAGACCGCGGCGCTGTAACCGGCAGGGCCGGAACCGAGAATGATGACGCGCGAATGACGTACTTCAGACATGTCGAACTCCTGTCGAGCGGGCCGCACGGGGCCGGCATCGGGGTACCGGCTGCGCCAGCTGGAATTAAAACGGACCCACGCAGCACTTGGGGAAGGCTACAACGCGTTGGCCCAAAACCGTAAAAAGATGAGCGCACTGTAGCGAGGCCGCAGAGATTAAGGAAATATCCTTCGACAATCCACCTTATAGACAGTCTCTATGCCCAGCAGCCACCGACAGACATTGTCCTGGCGCATTGTTACAGGCCGTTTCGCCAACGCCCGGCGCCTTTCGTCGGCGCGCCAAACTCGGTAAGGTCAGCGCGTTTTCCTTTTGCGGAGCATTCCGATGCAAGCCCCTGCCCTTTCTGGCCCACAGTACCTGCGCGAAGGCCTGAAACTGGTCCTGAGCCCCAGCCTGCGGCTGTTCGTGCTGCTGCCCCTGGCGGTCAACCTGCTGCTGTTCGGCGGGCTGATCTACTTCGCCGGGCACCAGTTCAGCCTGTGGGTCGATGCACTGCTGCCTACCCTGCCCGACTGGCTGAGCTTCCTCACCTATATCCTCTGGCCGCTGTTCGTGGCGCTGGTGGTGCTGATGGTGTTCTTCACCTTTACCCTGCTGGCCAACGTCATCGCCGCGCCGTTCAACGGTTTCCTGGCCGAGAAGGTCGAGGTGGTGGTGCGCGGCCAGGACACCTTCCCACCGTTCAGCTGGGCCGAACTGCTGGCCATGGTGCCGCGCACCTTCAGTCGCGAAATGCGCAAGCTGGGCTATTTCCTGCCACGGGCCATCGGCCTGTTCATCCTGTCGTTCATCCCGGTGGTCAACGTGATCGCCGCGCCGCTGTGGCTGGTGTTCGGTATCTGGATGATGGCCATCCAGTACATCGACTACCCGGCGGACAACAACAAGATGAGCTGGCAGGACATGCTCGCCTGGCTGCGCAGCAAGCGCTGGCAGTCGATGGGCTTTGGCGGGATCACATACCTGGCGCTGATGATTCCGGGGGTCAACGTGCTGATGATGCCGGCGGCGGTGGCCGGGGCGACGTTGTTCTGGGTGCGTGAACGCACCTGAGCCCCCATAAACCTGTAGGAGCGGCCTTGTGTCGCGAAAGGGCCGCAAAGCGGCCCCGGCGATATCAGCTTGATGCACGAATCCTGGGGGCGCTTCGCACCCCTTTCGCGACACAAGGCCGCTCCTACACAAGCGGTAAGCCGGTCAGTGACTCAGTTGGCTGGAAAACTGCCCCACCGCATCCACCACTTTCTTCGCCCCTTCCTGGATCTCGACGATCACCCCGCCGGTATCGGCAGCCAGGGCCAGCCCTTGCTCGGCCTGGCGCTTGCTGGTGTCGATGATGTCCACCGCCGCCTGGGCCAGTTGCTCGTTCTGCTGCACCACCTTGGCGATCTCCTCGGTGGCGCTGCTGGTGCGCGAGGCCAGTTGGCGCACCTCGTCGGCGACCACGGCGAAACCCCGGCCCTGCTCACCGGCCCGCGCCGCCTCGATGGCGGCATTGAGCGCCAGCAGGTTGGTCTGCCCGGCAATGTCGCTGATGGTCTTGATGATCGCGCCGATCACCTTGGACTGCTTGTCCAGCGCCTGGATACCGTCGGCGGCGTCCTGCATCGACCCTTCCAGGCCACGCATCACCTCGACGGTCTGGGTCACCACGGCGGTGGCCTTGCGCGCGCTGCTGTCGGTCTCCAGCGAAGTGGTGTAGGCGATGTCCGCCGCCTGGGCCACGGCCAGCTCCTGGTTGACCTGGTCGGTGATCACCGTGGCGAACTTGACCACCTTGTAGAGCACGTCGTGGGCATCGATGATCGGGTTGTACGAAGCCTCCAGCCACACCACCCGGCCATGGGCGTCGATACGCTTGAAGCGCTCGGCGACGAACTCGCCACGGCGCAGTTTTTCCCAGAACGCCTGGTAGCCTGCCGAGTTGGCCTCTTCCGGCTCGCAGAATATGCGGTGGGATTTGCCGCGCACCTGCTCCAGGGTGTACCCCATGGTCTGCAGGAAGCGGTCGTTGGCGGTCAGTACCTGGCCGTCGAGGTTGAACTCGATCACCGCGGTGGAGCGCATCAAGGCCTTGATCAGGCTCTCATGCTCGCGGGAGGTCTCGATGGTGCGGGTCAGGTCGCTGGAGTGCAGGGAGAAATACTTGATCCGCCCTTCGCTGTTCTTCACCGGCTGCAGGATCGAACGCAACCAGGCTTCCTCGCCGTTGCCGCGCAATAGGCGGAAAGCGCCGTTGAGGTGCTCGCCACGGGTAATGGCCTGCTTCATGCGCTGGTAGAAGTCGAGCTTCTTCACATGGGGCGGGACAATATCCTCGATATTGCGGCCGACCAGCTGTTCGGCGCGGTACAGCATCTCGGTCTCGAAGTTGCCGTTGACCGACTCGATGCGCCCCTGGGGGTCGAGCTGGAGGACCAGCATCTCGCTGTCCAGGCTGTTCTTGACCTGCTCGATGGACATCAACTCTTCGCGCAGTTGCTGGATTTCTTGCTTCAGTTTGCTGTTGAACATGGCCGCTCTCCCGGAGCGTATTCCTGTAGTCGAATGCAATTGCATCGGCTGCCTGCGCTGAGTTCTTGAGTGCTTTGCAAGGAAATATTCAAACAGCTGAAAGTGCCGAAAATCAGGCGTCATATCCCCGTCACACGGGCGTCACATGGCCGCAGGACACTTTTCCCATGAGCACACCGTCCTTGCGCATCACCCTGGTCAGCGAAACCTTTCCACCCGAGATCAACGGCGTGGCCAACACCCTTGGCCGCTTGAGCGACGGGCTGCGCCAGCGCGGCCACCAGGTAGAGCTGGTCCGCCCGCGCCAGGCCAGCGACATCGGCCCGGGCGAGCCCGAGCAGTTGCTGCTGTGCCGCGGCTGGCCACTGCCCGGTTACCCTGGCCTGCAGTGGGGCCAAGTGTCGATGCACAAGCTGTGGCGGCGCTGGCGCCGGCAGCGCCCGGATGTGCTGTACATCGCCACCGAGGGCCCATTAGGGCTGAGCGCCCTGCGCGCCGCCCGACGCCTCGGGGTGGCGGTGGTCAGTGGTTTTCACACCAATTTCCCGCAGTACTCCGGCCAATACGGCCTAGGCCTGCTGTCGCGGCTGCTGACCCATTACCTGCGCTGGTTCCACCGACGCACCGCGATCACCCTGGTGCCCAGCGCCAGCCAGCGCCTGGAGCTGGAGCGCCGGGGCTTCGAACGGCTCGGGCTGATGGCCCGTGGCGTCGATGCGGCGTTGTTCAACCCGGCTCGGCGCAGCCAGGCCCTGCGCGAACAGTGGGGCTTGGCTGCGGACGAGATTGCCGTGCTGCACGTCGGCCGCCTAGCGGCGGAAAAGAACCTGGCGCTGCTGAGCCCCTGCATGGCGGCGCTGCAACGAAGTTATCCACACAAGCGCCTGCGCCTGGTGATCGTCGGGGAGGGCCCCTCACGCGCCCAGCTCGAGCAGCAACTGCCCGCTGCGCTGTTCTGTGGCGCACAGCGGGGCGAGGTGCTGGCCGAGCACTACGCCAGTGGCGACCTGTTCCTGTTCCCAAGCCTGACCGAGACCTTTGGCAACGTGGTCCTCGAGGCCATGGCCTCGGGCCTGGCCGTGGTCGCCTACGACGAGGCCGCCGCCGCCCAGCATATCCGCCACGGCCACAACGGGGCCCTGGCCATGCCCGGGGACCAGGCCGCGTTCATCGACGCCGCCTGCTGGCTACTGGAAGAAGACGAAACCCTGCGCCGGGTGCGCCTGAATGCGCGCCAGCACGCCAGTCGCCAGGGCTGGCCGGCGATCATCGAACAGTTCGAGGGCTACCTGCACGGCGCCTGCCGCGGCGTACACGCCCCGGATACGCCGGCGCCGCTGCTGGTCAAGCCAGGGTCGTCAGCGCCTGGCGGCTGAACGGCAGTACCTCGGCCTCGCGGCCATCGCGCACCTTTTGCGCCCACTGTGCATCCACCAGCAACGCGCGGCCCACAGCCACCAGGTCGAACTCCTGATCCTGCAAGCGGCGCAGCAGCCCCTCCAGGCTGGCCGGCTTGGCCACCTTGTCGGTGTCGACCATGAACTGCAGGAACTCACCGTCCAGACCGACGCTGCCCACGGTAATGGTCGGCTTGCCGGTCAGAAGGCGCGTCCAGCCGGCCAGGTTTAGCGTGCTGCCCTCGAACTCCGGCTCCCAGAAGCGACGGGTAGAACAGTGGAAGATATCCACACCCGCCTCGCTCAGCGGCTTGAGAAATGCCGCCAGCGCTTCGGGGGTGTGCACCAGGCGGGCGTTGTAGTCCTGCTGCTTCCATTGCGAGAAGCGCAAGATAATCGGGAAGTCCGGGCCTACCGCGGCGCGCACCGCCTGGATCAGCTCGATGGCGAACCGCGAGCGCGACGCCAGGTCGCCGCCGTACTCATCGTCGCGGCGATTGCTGGCCTCCCAGAAGAACTGGTCGATCAGGTAACCGTGGGCACCATGGATCTCCACCCCGTCCATGCCGATGGCCTGGGCGTCGCGCGCGGCCTGGGCGAAAGCCGCGATGACCTCGCGGATATCGGCGTGGCTCATCCCCTGCACCAGCACCTTGCCGTCCTTCTCCTTGCCGCTCGGGCCGTGGCCCGGCACGCTGCCATCGGGCTCGGTGCCCAGGCGCCGGACGCTGCCCACGTGCCACAGCTGCGGCACGATGCGCCCGCCCTCGGCGTGCACGGCATCGACTACCCGCTTCCAGCCGGCCAGGGCATCCTCACCGTGGAAGCGCGGCACGTTGGGGTAGCCGTTGGCGGCCTTGTGGCCGACCGTGGTGCCCTCGGTGACGATCAGCCCGACACCGGCAGCGGCACGGCAGCGGTAGTACTCGACCACGCCGTCATGGGGCACGCCGCCGGGGCAGAAGGTACGGGTCATCGGCGCCATCACCACGCGGGTCGGCAGCTCGAGGCTACCCAGGGTGAAGGGCTGGAACAGTGGGTTGCTGGACATGCGGCGCTCCCGACACGGATGAGGAAATGTGCCAGAGCTTAGGGGCAGCGCGAGAGCCGGCCCAGCATTATTGATTGGGGTGATTGGCGGGTATCGCAGGATGACGGGCAGGCTTCAGCGCGGGGCGAGCCCGCTTTCACGGGCCGGCCCGCACTCAGGCCAGGGCCTTCTCGATGGCCTGCACCACCGCCGGGTCATCCGGGGCGGTACGCGGGGCGAAACGGGCCAGAACGCGGCCATCCTTGCCCACCAGGAACTTTTCGAAGTTCCAGGTGATGTCACCCGGGAACTCCGCGCCCTCGCCTGCCAGCAGGCGATACAACTGATGGCGCTCATGGCCGTTGACCTCGAGCTTGGCCCCCAACGGGAAGCTCACCCCATAGTTGAGGCTGCAGAAGTCCTGGATCTCCTTGTCGCTGCCCGGCTCCTGGCCGGCGAACTGGTTGCACGGCAGGCCGAGCACGTTGAAGCCCTGGCCCTTGTACTGCTGGTACAGTTTTTCCAGCGACGCGTATTGCGGCGTCAGGCCACACTTGGAGGCGACATTGACCACCAGCACCACCTGGCCCTTGAACGGGGCAAGGGGCAGGTCCTGGCCGTCCAGCGCCTTCAACGTCAGGTCGTGAAATGCACTCATGATGAAATCCCCTCTCAGGTTGCCAAGTGTCGCTGGGGCGAATCCCGCCCACTAAAAAGGCGCACGGCCAAACCGTCCACCCTCCCGAGGAGGGCAAGTCCGGCTTGCCCGAGCGCCTGGCGACTCTCTGAGCTTAGCGCAGAAAATCAGTGGTGATGGCCACCTTCACCGTGGATGTGACGGTGAGCGATTTCTTCTTCGCTGGCCTCACGCACGTCGACAACCTTGACCTTGAAGTTCAGGCGCTGGCCGGCCAGCGGGTGGTTGCCGTCGACGGTCACGTCGTCGCCGTCGATGTCGCGGATGGTGACGATCTGCATCTGGCCGTCCGGCGCCGAGGCGTGGAACTGCATGCCGACTTCCAGTTGGTCGACGCCTTCGAACATCTTGCTGCTCAGGGTGCTGACCAGTTCGGCCGAGTACTCGCCGTAGGCGTCTTCCGGCTCGATGGCCACGGTCAGCTCGTCGCCGGCCTGTTTGCCTTCCAGGGCTTTTTCCAGGCCCGGGATGATGTTGGCGGCACCGTGCAGGTAGACCAGCGGCGCACCACCGGCGGAGCTGTCGATGACCTCACCTGCGTCGTTGGTGAGGGTATAGTCGATGGAGACAGCCTTGTTGGCGGCGATCAGCATGGGGGCGAGACCTTTTGCAAAAGAATGTAGAGCGCACCAGTGTAACCAACGCACCGCATGATTGCGAACGCGGCTCGGACGATACACGGCCCATCAGTCGGATCATCGGCTTCCATCAGGACGAGGAAAGTCACTGGGTGGTCGAGCTGTCCTGCGGGCACACCCAGCACCTGCGCCATCAACCGCCCTGGCAGGCCCGCCCCTGGGTACTCGACGCCGACCAGCGCGCGCGCCGCATCGGCCAGGCATTTGCCTGCGGCTGGTGCGCTCAGGGTGCGGTTAGCGATACCCTTGGCCGTTGAATTCCTTGCACCGCTTATTTCGAGAAGCACGCATGCAGACATTTTTCATCGCGCCGACCGACTTCGGCGTCGGCCTGACCTCCATCAGCCTGGGCCTGGTTCGTACCCTCGAACGCGCCGGGCTGAAGGTCGGTTTCTTCAAGCCGATCGCCCAGCCACACCCCGGCGACACCGGCCCGGAACGCTCCAGCGAACTGGTCGCCCGCACCCACGGCATCAAGCCGCCCACCCCGCTGAGCCTGGCCCATGTCGAGCGCATGCTCGGTGACGGCCAGCTCGACGAACTGCTCGAACAGATCATCCGCCTGTACCAGCAAGCCTGTGTCGGCAAGGACGTGGTGGTGGTCGAGGGCATGGTGCCGACCCGCCACGCCAGCTATGCCGCGCGGGTCAACCTGCACCTGGCCAAGAGCCTGGATGCCGAGGTGATCCTGGTGTCGGCGCCGGAAAACGAAGTGCTCAGCGAGCTGTCCGGCCGTGTCGAGCTGCAGGCCCAGCTGTTCGGCGGCCCGCGCGACCCGAAGGTGCTCGGGGTGATCCTCAACAAGGTGCGCACCGAGGAGAGCATGGCCGAGTTCGCCACCCGCCTGCGCGAGCATTCGCCGCTGCTGCGCGGCAACGACTTCCGCCTGCTCGGCTGCATTCCCTGGCAGGCCGAGCTCAACGCCCCGCGTACCCGCGACGTGGCCGAACTGCTCGGCGCCCAGGTGCTCAACGCCGGTGACTACGACCAGCGGCGCATGAACAAGATCATCATCTGCGCGCGCACCGTGGCCAACACGGTGCCGCTGCTGACCTCCGGCACCTTGGTGGTGACCCCGGGCGATCGCGACGACATCATCCTCGCCGTGTGCATGGCAGCAATCAACGGCGTGCCCCTGGCCGGGCTGCTGCTGACCAGCGACAGCAAGCCCGACCCGCGCATCCTCGAGCTGTGCCGTGGCGCCCTGCAAGCGGGCCTGCCGATCCTGTCGGTGAGCACCGGTTCGTTCGACACGGCCAACCAGCTCAATTCGCTGAACCGCGAGATCCCGGTGGACGACCGCGAACGCGCCGAATTCATCACCGACTTCGTCGCCAGCCACCTGGACACCGCCTGGCTGCACCAGCGCTGCGGCACGCCGCGCGAGTTGCGCCTGTCGCCGGCGGTGTTCCGCTACCAGCTGATCCAGCGCGCCCAGCAGGCCAACAAGCGCATCGTCCTGCCCGAAGGCGCGCAGCCGCTGCTGGTGCAAGCCGCCGCGCTGTGCCAGGCCCGTGGCATCGCCCGCTGCGTGCTGCTGGCCAAGCCCGAGGAAGTCGAGGCGGTGGCCCGGGCCCAGGGCATCAGCCTGCCGCCGGACCTCGAAGTGCTCGACCCGGAGCTGATCCGCGGGCGCTACGTCGAACCGATGGTCGACCTGCGCAAGAGCAAGAACCTCAATGCGCCGATGGCCGAGCAGCAACTGGAGGACCCGGTGGTGATCGGTACCATGATGCTCGCCCTGGGCGAGGTCGATGGCTTGGTCTCGGGCCTGGTGCACTCCACCGCCAACACCATTCGCCCGGCCCTGCAACTGATCAAGACCGCCCCCGGCAGCAGCCTGGTGTCGTCGGTGTTCTTCATGCTGTTCCCCGACCAGGTGCTGGTCTACGGCGACTGCGTGATGAACCCGCACCCCAGTGCCGCGGAACTGGCCGAAATCGCCCGGCAGAGCGCGGAGTCGGCCGAGTCGTTCGGCATCGCCGCGCGGGTGGCGATGCTCAGCTACTCCAGCGACTCGGCAGCCAGCGACGAGGAAGTGGAAAAGGTCCGCGAGGCCACGCGCCTGGCGCAACAGGCCGAACACGACCTGTTGATCGACGGGCCGTTGCAGTACGACGCCGCCGCCAACCCGGAAATCGCCCGGCAGCTGGCGCCGGCGAGCCCGGTCGCCGGGCGCGCCACGGTGTTCGTGTTCCCCGACCTGAACACCGGCAACACCACCCACAAGGCGGTGCAGCGCAGCGCCGACTGCGTCAGCCTCGGGCCGATGCTGCAAGGCCTGCGCAAGCCGGTCAACGACCTGCCCCGCGGGGCGCAGGTGGACGACATCGTGCATACCATTGCGCTGACGGCCATTCAGGCCAGCACCGTGCGCTAACGCATCGCGGGGCAAGGCGCATCGGCGCACCGCTGCGACTTGCCCCGCGATCGGTTACAGCCCGGCGACTTAAGGGTACTGCTGCACGGTGCCTTGCTGGTCATACTGCTGACCCGGGATCGGCTTGAGGTTCACTTCGACCCGACGGTTCTGGGCACGGCCATTGGCATCGGCGTTGCTGGCGATCGGTTGGTCCGGGCCCATGCCACGCACGCTGACCCGCGACGGATCGACCCCCTGGGAGGTCAGGTAGGTGCTGACCGCCTGGGCACGGCGCTGGGACAGGTCCATGTTGTGCTGGCGGCTGCCGGTGCTGTCGGTGAAGCCGACCACCTCGATGGTATTCTGGTTGAACTGCTTGAAGGAACCCGCCAGGTTGTTCAGCGGCGCATAGAAGCTGGGGGAAATGTTCGCCGAATCGGTGGCGAAAGTGATGTTGCCCGGCATGATCAGCTTGATCTGGTCGCCCTGGCGCTGCACCTCGACGCCGGTGTTGGCCATCTTCGCCCGCAGCTCGGCTTCCTGCTTGTCGGCGTAGTAGCCATAGCCCGCCGCGGCGGCACCTACCGCAGCGGCGCCGATCAACGCCCCCTTGCCACGGTTGTTGTGGTCGATGGCGGCACCGGCGATGGCGCCGGCCAGCGCACCGAGGCCACCGTACTTGGCGGTCTTGCTCATCCCTGTGGAGCCCTGCGCCTGGCCCTGGCTGTCGTAGGGGTTGGGGCTGGCACAACCGGACATCAGGGCGGCGGCGGTAGCGACGATAATCAGACGACGCATGGTGAACATGGACAAGCTCCTACTGAAATTCATTAGTGCAACGGATCACATACGGATCTATGCCAGCCTTGGATTACAGCGCAGCGGAAAAATTCCATGAAACCTCAGGCACGCACGAACGGGTTCTCGCGCATTTCCTCGCCGAGGCGGGTGTCCGGGCCATGGCCGGTCACCACGATGGCCTCTTCATCCAAGCGGTACAGCCGCTCCTTGATGGAACGAACGATAGCCCGCTGATCGCCGCCCCACAAATCGGTACGCCCGACGCCACGGCGGAACAAGGTGTCGCCGGCGATCAGCAGCTTGTGCTCGGCGAACCAGAAGCTCATCGAGCCCGGCGTATGCCCTGGCGTGTGCAGGGCCACGCCGCAGCCACAGGCCAGCTCCTCGTCGTCGGCCAGCCAACGGTCCGGCGACGGCACCGGGGTGTAGGGCATGCCGAACATCTGGCATTGCATCTCGAGGTTGTCCCACAGCGGCTGGTCGGCCTTGTGCAGGTGCAGCGTGGCGCCGGTCAGCGCCTTGAGCTTGCCCGAGGCGAGGAAGTGATCGAAATGGGCATGGGTGTGGATGATGCTCACCAGGGTCAGGCCATGGTGCTGCAGGCGGGCGAGGATCTTCTGCTCGTCACCGCCTGGGTCGACGACGATGGCCTTCTTGCTCAGCGGGTCGCCGATCAGGGTGCAGTTGCACTGCAACGGGCCGACGGGGAAGGTTTCGCGAATGAGCGCTGTCGCAGAATTTGCCATGAAAGGATAACCAATTACTCGAATAGTGTTTGAACGCGGGCCAGCGCATCCAGGACGGCCGCTTCGGGAACAGACTCGATACGCTTGGCGTTTCTCGCCTCCAGATCAACGATACGTATCTGGTTGCATAGCATGAAGTAGAAACCCTCCCAGCGATAGCAAGTGAAATGTAGAGAACAGGTATCTACACTGCCACGCCTCCAACGCCCAAGAAAGACCACTTGAGACCAGTGGGAAGCGCCTTACTTGATCTTGGGACGCGATCCCAGTTTGGCGACAAAGCACAACACCGACATCAAGGCAAATACAAGCGGAACAACCCGCCCCCCAGCGCCCCGCCGTTGGCAATCTCGATCCGCCCGCGCACGCCGTTGCGCTCATGCAAGGCGGCAATCCGCGCCGCGAAGTACAGGCCCAGGCCAGTGCTGCCGCTCTGCGAATCGATACCCTGCACGTAGTCATGCTGGCGCTCGAGCATGCGCTGTGGATAACCGGTGCCGTCGTCGTTGACGCTGATCACCAGTTGCTCGCCCTCTTCCTCGATGCTGATCAGCAGGGCATGACCGGCATACCGGATGGCATTGGTCAGCACGTTGGCCACCACCGAGGCGACCAGTTCGCGGTCGAAGAAGCCCAGCGGGCTTTGCGTCTCGATGCGCCAGGTGGCCAGGATGTCGCGGTGCTTGATCACGTCTTGCTGGGCGGCGAGCTGGGCTTCGATGAAATCGTCCAGTTCGTGGTAGTCCGGGCAGATCGGCAGCTGGTTGACCCCCAGCTTGTACAGGCCCAGCAACTGCACGAGCATGCCATTCAGGTGACTGAGTTCATGCTCCACCACGCCCTGCTCGGTACCGCCGCGCAGTTCCTCGGGCAGGCGCGCCAGCCACTGGCTGTGGGCATGGGTCAGCGCCGACAGGGAGTTCTTCAGGTCATGCACGGTGGAGGCGATCACCGTGGAGAAATCCAGCCCCTGGTTATCCTGGTTCATGCGCCGAACACCCGGATGTGCAGTTTGCGGTAGCGGTCGTAGCGGCTGTCGCTGCTGGGAATGCCCGCCACGCTGGTCAAGCAGTCGCGGCACTCCTGCATCAGCGTCGGCGGCGGTGTTTCACCACCGATGCGCAACAAGGCCTGGGCGGTGTTCAGGGCGATACTGATGTTCTTCGGTTGCAGCGACAGCGCCTTGCGGAACATCCCCAGCGCCTCGTTGAGCTGGCCGCCCTGGTAACTGCGCACGCCCTGGCGGTTGAGGTCGACCGCCTCGGTGACGGCGCCGAGCACGGCCGGATCGTCGGTGAGCTTGGCCACGCTCTGCATGACCTTGGGATCGTCACCGTAGGTTTCCACGCAGCCCTTGAGAATCGAGGTACCCGCTGCATCCTGGCCCAGTTGCTGCAACTGCTTGGCCACGGTCAGCGCGGCCTCGACCGAGAAGAACTGGTCCATCTTTTCCAGGCGCTGCATGGCCTGTTCGGTCAGCTTCGCGGCGGTGTCCGGGTCACCGGCCTGCTGCAGGCTGGCCGCCTTCATCAACCGCGCGCGCACTTGCAGGCCCTGGTCCTCGACATTTTCCTTGGCCACTTCGCTGAGCACGGTGTTGATCTCGACCCGAGTACGGGCATCGAGGCCATTGCCGGCGTTCTTGTTCATCAGCGCCTGGACCAGGCCCAGGTTGCTTTCGGCATCCTTGTAGCGCGAGCTCTGCCCCTGGTTCACCGCGTGGCGGTAGGCCTTGGACGCGCTCTCGAAATCGGCGTTGTCCAGCGCCAGCTTACCCAGCGCGGCCTGGCGGCGCACAGCCAGCGGCGACAGGCGCACGGCCTCCTCGAGCATGTGCTGGGCGCGCTTGCTCTCGCCCTGGGCCACCAGTACTTCGGCCATGCCGTCGTACAGGTTGGGCATGATCGGGAAGGCTTTGAGCGCCTGCTCGTAGACACCTTGCGCCTGGGCATTCTGCCCGCGCTTGTGCAACAGGCTGCCCAACGCCGCGTACACCCAGGGTTGCGGCCGGCTGGCGAGGATGTTCTGCAGGAACTTCTCCAGTTCGTCGAAGCGGTTGAGGTCGCGCAGGGCGTCGGCCCGGTAGCGCAGGCACAGCGGCGCGAAACGCGGGTCCTTCTTGCACAGCTCGGCACAGGCGCCGAGCACCTCGGCCGGGCGGCCGCGGTCCAGGGCCTGGAGAATCGGCTTGAGCAGGGTCTTGCGCTGGGTCAGTTTCTCCAGGCGCTGGGCAAGCCCGACCCGGTTGAAAGGTTTGGTCAGGTAGGCATCGGGCTCGTGCTCGATGGCGCTGAGCACGATGGACTGGCTGCTTTCGGCAGTGACCATGATGAACACGCACTCATGGCTGATCAACTTGTCGATGATCAGGTCTTCGAGCACCTGCTGGCCGTTCTTCTTGCCATCGCCCAGGTGGAAGTCCTGGAGAATGAAGTCGTAGCGCTTCTGCCCGCACATGCGCAACGCCTGTTCGCCACTGTCGGCCGTGTCGACATCGCGCACGCCGAGCTCCCGGAGCATGGAGCGGGTCGACGTACGGAAGTCGGTGTAGTCGTCGACGATCAGAAAGCTTTTTTGCCCGTACTGCAGCATCAACACGACCTGTACTGGAAGAAGAGGGAAAGTGGCGCGAAGCGATACATGCCGCCGAGACCTTTATCGGCAGCGGGTCGGAAAAGATGAGTGCGGCACGCCAGGGCCTGGAAGTGGCTCAAGGCCACTATTTTATCGCCGTGCGTGCCTTCAGGCCAACAGGCCGAGCGATTTGGCCCGGGCCACCGCCTGGGTACGGCGCTCGACCCCCAGCTTGCTGTTGATGTGGCTGGCGTGGGTCTTGACGGTGTGCAACGAGATGAACAACTGCTCGCTGATCTGCTGGTTGGAGCAGCCTTGGGCAATCAGTTCCAGCACCGCCAGCTCACGGCCGCTCAAGGCCTCGGCGATCACCGGCAGGCTGGGCGCCGACTCGGGCAGCCGCGCCAGCAAGTCGTCCTGCACGGCGCAGGGTGCGCGCGCCAGCAACTGCTCGCGCAGCCACTGGGGTTGATCATCCAGCAGGCGCTGGAACGCTTGCTGGGCGCCACCCTGGGCAGCCTCCAGGGCCTGGGTCAGCAGTTTCGCGGCCTCGGCTTCGCGGCCTTGCTCGAGCACCAGTTGAATGAGCTGGCACAGGGCACTGACCACCAGGGTCATCCCGCCGCTGGCCCGCCCCCGCTCGACCAAGGCACCAAGGCGCGCCTCGGCATCGTGCGGGCGCTCCAGCACCCGCTCCAACAGCGCCTGCTGCAATTCGATGTGCAGCGGTAACAGGGGGTGGAATTCGGGCGCCGCCGCGGGCTGCTCGCCGCCATAGGTCTGGCCGAGACGCGTCAGCCACGACTCGGCCAGGTCGGTGCGGCCCTGGGCCAGCCACAACTCGCATTTCACCAGGGTGATCATGGCCAGGTAGAAGATCGGCGGCACGTCCCAGATGTGCATCAGCCGCTCGGCCTCGGCCAGCTCGGCGAACGCCTCGGCGAAGCGCCCCTCGCGGCCGTCGAGCGAGGCGATCACGCAGTGCCCGATCAGCACGCTGATGTCTCGGCAACTGCGCGCCTCGCTCAAGCCTGCCCGCAACCGGGTACGCCCCGGCCCCGACTGCAGGCGCGCAGCCAGCAGGTAGCCTTCGTACAGGGTGAGGCGGGCGCGCACCGCATACAGGCGTTGCCCGGATAACCCCTGCAAGCGCTGCAAGCCCTGGCGCACCTCCTCCAGCGCCCGCAGGACCTCGCCACGGGCATGCAGCACCCTGGCCCGATCATAGTGGGCCAGCGCTTCGAACAACGGATTACCGACCCGCTGGGCCAGCTCGAGGGCCTCGCGGTTCCAGCCCCGCGCGCGCCAGAAGTCGCCATCGGCAATGGCCAGGTTGGACAAGGTCGACAGGCACACCAGGCGCTGTCCATAGCGCTTGCAGGGCAAGCTTTGCAGCGCTTCGCCGCAATAGGCCAAGGTGCGCGCACGATCACCGCGGCCACGGGCGATCACCCCGCTCAGGGCCAGCCACTGGGCCAGCATCGATTTCTGCGCGGTGGCCGAAGGGGCTGGCAGGAAGCGGCTCAGGTAGGCCGCCAGCTCCTCGGCGGCATCGAGCTGGCAGGCCAGGCCCAGTGCCCAGCTGTACAGCACGATCAGCCGTGGCGTGCTGATCAGCAGGCTGTCGGGCAGGTCCATTTTCCAACGCAGTAGCATGCCGACGTTCTGTTCGGCCAGCAGTTGCTCTTCCGACAGGCTCTGTACCAGGTCGGCCGCCACATCCAGATGGCCGGCGCGCAGCGCCTGCTCCACCGCCTCGTCGAGCAGGCCCTGGCCCTCGAACCAGCGACAGGCGCGCAGATGCAGCCCGGCGAGCGGCTCGCTGGCCTGGCGGCTGCGCAGCAGGTCGGAGAACAAATGGTGATAGCGGAACCAGGTGCCATGCTCGTCGAGCGGTACCAGGAACACCTGGTGGGCCTGCAGGTAGCGCAGTACCTCGGCGCTGTCGTGCCGCTCGCGCAGCGCATCGCACAGTTCGGCGCAGAAGCGCTCCTGGCAGGCGGTGTCGTAGAGGAAGGCCTGGACCGCTGCGGGCAGGATCTCGATCACTTCTTCGAGCAGATAATCGCGGATCAGCCCCTCGCCCCCGTGCAAGGCCTGGGGCAAGGCATGGTCGTCACCCGACTCGCTGGCGGCCAGTTGCCAGAAGCGCAGGCCAGCCACCCAGCCGTCACTGCGCTGGATCAGGTTGTCGAGGGCCTGGCCGCGCAAACCGGTGGGCTGGCGGCCGATCACCGCCAGCGCTTCGTCCGGGGTCAGGCGCAAGTCCTGCTCATTGAGCTCGACCAGTTGCCGCGACAGGCGCAGACGCGCCAGGTGCCAGTCGGGGCGCTGACGGCTGGTGACCAGCAGCACCAGCCCGGGCGGCAGGTGGTTGAGGAAAAACTGCAGGCAGCGGTCGAGTACCGGCCCCTGGGCCAGGTGGTAGTCGTCCAGCACCAGCAGCAACGGCGTGTCGGGTTGCAGGTAGAGCGCCAGCTCATCGAGCAGGCCGTCGAGCCACTCTTCGAAGGCGAACGGTTGATGGCGCTGGCGCATCTTCAATAGGCCCAGGGCCTGCCCGCCGAGGGCCGGGCAGAACTGTTGCAGGCCCTCGAGCAGCCGCTCGAGGAAACGCCCCGGGTCGGCATCGCGCAGGCTCAGGCCCAGCCACAAACTGCGCCAGTGGCTGGGCAGCGCCTGGCAGAACTCGATGGCCAGCGAGCTCTTGCCAAACCCGGCCGGGGCGTTCACCAGCAACAGACGCCCCTCCAGGCCGCTTTGCAAGCGCTGGCACAGGCGTGCGCGGGGCACATGCGCCTCCGGCAGGGGCGGGCGGAAGAAACGCCCGTCCAGCAGACCCAGGGCCTGGCTGGCGACTCCATGCGTACGGGACAAGTCTGTCATGGCCGGCTCGTTCTGATTGGAGTAATGCGGCGGGTACGGATGCTTGCGAGACTAGCGGCAAACGCCGCGCATTTGAAGATGATGCTGGGCCTTTGGCCCAAAAAGACTACAACAAAACGAAACAACGCCAAGGATGCGTGCCGAGGATGCCTGCCGAGGGCGCGGGAACAGAAACGCCCCGGCAAGCCGGGGCGTTCTGGGGGATCACACGGAGTGGACAGCGATCAGTTCAACGCACACCTGCCTGGCGCAGGGCCGCCGGCTGGAAGTCAGCCTTGCTGGCGCTGAAGCCGAAGTTGTACGCGCTCTTTTCTTCGTTCTTCATGCCCAGTGCCAGGTAACGGCCCGATTGCAGGTCGTAGATGGCTTCCAGGGTGTACCACGGCACCTGCACGTTGTAGTACGGCTGGGCATGGGCTTCCGATACGCGCCACAGCTGGTTGCGACCGTCGTACTGGTCGATCACCGCAGCCTGCCAGGTGTCCTCGTCGATGTAGAAGTCACGCTTGGCGTAGATGTGCCGCTGGCCTGGCTTCAGGGTCGCGACCACATGCCACACGCGGCGCAGCTCGTAACGCGCCAGGTCTTGGTTGATGTGCCCGGCCTTGATGATGTCGGCATACTTGAGCTTCGGATCATCCAGCTTGTAGGCGTTGGAGGCGATGTACATCTCCTTCTTGCCTTCGAGCTTCCAGTCGTAGCGGTCCGGCGCGCCGTTGTACATGTCCAGGTTGTCGGAAGTCCGCAGGCCGTCGGCAGCGGTCCCCGGGCCGTCATAGGACACCTGCGGCGCCTGGCGTACACGACGCTGGCCGGCGTTGTAGATCCACGCCTTGCGCGGTTCCTTGACCTGGTCGAGGGTCTCGTGGACCAGCAGCACGGTACCGGCCAGGCGCGCCGGCGCGGTCACTTCCTGCTTGAAGTAGAACAGGATGTTGCCGGGGTTGGCCGGGTCGTAGTCCTTCATCTTGTCGCGGAAGACGAACTGGTCCTGGAAATACACCAGGCTGTAGGAGCCATTCTGCTGCGGGGTGGCCTGGGTGACCAGGCGGGTCACGCTGCCGCCGCGGTAGCGGGTGATGTGGTTCCAGATCACTTCCAGGCCGTCCTTGGGAATCGGGAACGGAATGGCGGTGCGGAAGTTCTCCAGGCCGTTGCCGCCGGCGACCAGGGTGGTCTTGGTGGCGTTTTCCTTGATCGCGGCGAACACCTCGTCCGGCGCGGTGGCGCCGCGGTGGGTCTTGTACACCGGGAGCTTGTAGCTGTCCGGGTAGCGCTTGAGCATGGCCAGCTGGCCTGGCGAGAGCTTGTCCTTGTACTGCTCGGCGTTTTGCGCGGTGATGGTGAACAGCGGCTTCTCAGTGCCATAAGGGTCCGCCAGGAAGCCCTTGCTGTCAGCGCTGCCAGCGCTCTTGGACAGCGGTTCCCACGGGCCGATCGAGCCATCGGCGTTACCGGCCTTCTCCGCGCCCATCGGCGTGAGCGACGCGCCCAGCTTGGCCGCCTGGTCGGCGGAAACCGCAGCCATGACGCTGGTCGCCAGCAGGGACATGCCCAGTACACCGGCCTGCAGCAGACGTGTGGTCATTTTCATTCTGTTGTCGTCCTGGATCAAAGTGCTTAGAAGTTCACGCCGAAGCTGAGGGCGACGAAGTCGCGATCATCCACGGTGGTGTACTTGCCATCGAAGAAGTTGGTGTACGACAGGCTCGCCGTGTAGGTGTTCTGGTACTCGGCGTCCAGGCCCAGGCTGACCGCCTTGCGGCCTTCCTCGAAGTTGCCGCCAGGGCCCGGCGAGTAACCGTCGACGTCATGGGACCAGGCCACGCTTGGGCGCAGGTTCACGCCGGCGAAGACGTTGTTGTAGTCCCAGATGGCACGTACGCGATAACCCCAGGAGTCGGACGTGGTGAAACCGTCGTTCTCGCAGTAGCGCGAAAGGTTGTTCTGCGGGGCGCCGGCCAGCGTGGTGGCGTTGAGGCTCTGGCAACGACCGCCAGGCAGCGGGCCAGGCCCGTAGACCGGGTCACGGCCGTAGCGCATCTTGGAGGTGCTTTCCAGGCCGCCCACATGGGTCCAGCCGACCTCGCCGACCATGGTCAGACGCTCGGCGCCCATGACCTGGTCGAAGAAGTGGGTGAACGTGGTTTGCAACTGGGTGATTTCCTTGCGGCGATAGCCCGCTTGGTCGGTGTCCGGGATGCCCTTGAGCACCGAGGCGTTGGGGTCGAGCGGGGTCAGGCCCGAATACAGGATATCGGTGGTGTTCAGTTGCACCGGGGCATTCGGCCGATAGCTGATTTCGCCGCTCCAGGCCGTGCCGGTGGGCAGGGTGGTGGAGAAGCTCAGGCCGTACAGGCGAATGTCTTCCGGGTACTCGACGTAGTAGCTGGAGTTACCGGCCACATACAGGGGCATGAGTTGCTGCAGCAGGGCCGGGTTGGTGGCGGCACCGGCCGGCACCCCGGCACGGACCAGCGCGCCGGCCAGGTTGGCTGGGTTGTAGAAGCGGGCCGCGGCGCCACGGCCACTGAAGATCGGCGCACGGCTGTGGTAGTTCATGAAGTAACCGCCGAACTCGGTGTTAAGCGGTTCGTACATGTAACGCAGCGCCAAGCCGAACTGGCCGCTGTCGCGGGCGTCACGGTCCGGGCCACGACGCACGATCACGCCTTCATCCGGCGAGCCCCAGCTGACGCCCTGTCCCTGCAAGGCACGCATGGTCGGCCCGGCCAGCGCCCCCAGGCGCCCGGCCACGGCCGACTGCTTGGCCAGTACTGCCAGGTTGTTGTCGCAACCATCGGCGATCACGTCTGGCTGCGAGAAGAAGGTGCCGCAGTTGTCGACGACGGTCTGGTCCCACTCGATCTGGTAGAAGCCTTCGGCGGTCAGGTTGTCGGTCAGGCTCTGCGACAGGTAGAACATGTTGACGGGGATCAGGCCTTCCTTGATCTCCGCGCCCGGGCGACGGAATGCCGAGACATCGATGGGGTTGATGGAGTTGATGCCGCCACCGATGAAGGTACTTTCGCCCCAGCTCACCACCTGCTTGCCGAAGCGCACGGTGCCTGGCAGATCGGCGATGGAGTAGTTGTGATAGACGAAGGCGTCGAGGATCTGGGCGCCCGAGGACTTCGCGCCCTCCTTGCGGTTGGAGTCGCTGATGTCCTTGAACTCGCGGCCTTCGTCCTTGAGTTCGAAGTCATACCAGTACTTGCCGCGGACGAACACGCCGGTGTCGCCGTACTTGAGCTCGAGGTCGTGGATACCCTTGAAGATCTTCGAGAAGGTCTCGCCTTTCTTGAAGTTCAGGTGGCCGTCGTCGGAGGTCTGCGACAGCCCCCTGCCGCCGTTGTTGGCCCCGATGAGGTTCTTGTTGGGGTTGGCCGTCGACCAGCTGGCGCCGATGGAGAGCGACGAGTCGAACTGGCCTTCGATTTCCCCGATGTTGAAGCTGACAGCGAAAGCAGGACTTGCGAGCGTAGAAGCGAGGCTGACGGCCAGGGGCAGACGTGCCCGGCGCCAGAACGGGTTTGCAGATGTCATCGACGCTACTCCATGTACTTTTTTGTTATGGCAGTGAGTCCTTTCAGAAACGGCTCGAGCGCCTGGCCAAGCAGGCTCTTGCCCAAGGCGCCACGCACAAGGCGCGCGGTGCCCTCCCCCATTCCTGAAAATCCCCTGACCCGACTATAGCCAGCGGTCACAGGTGCTTGATCCCTCTAAAGTGTGATTTGCACCCCCTGCAGGGTGGCCCACCGCGAATGGCCGCCCTGTGTGCCGGCAGTGCTCAAGCATGGCTCAATTTCATCGTTTGACAAGGCACCATCCCCTCTAGCCTGCGGGTCGCACCCAAAGAGGCACGACCCGCGCAACGCTTACAGGGTGGAAAGGAACGCACTGTTACTGGCTTGCCACTGGCTGATATCCAGGCGGATGCGCTTCTTGTCGAGTTTACCGACACTGGTCTTGGGAATTTCAGTAACAAGGGCGATCTGGCTGGGAATCGCCCACTTGTTGATATGGCCCTGCTCGACGAAAGGCTTGAGGTGTTCCTTGAGTACCCGGGCATCGATGCTCATGCCATCGCGCACCACCAGCAGGGCGAAGGGCCGTTCGCCCCACTGCGGGTCGGGCACGCCGACCACCGCCACTTCGCGCACCGCCGGGTGGCGGCTGACCAGGTCCTCGAGGTCGAGCGAGGAAATCCACTCACCGCCGGTCTTGATCACGTCCTTGATGCGGTCGCGGATGTCGATGTAGCCCATGCCGTCGAGAGTGGCGACGTCTCCGGTGTGCAACCAGCCGCCCTGCCAGAGTTCCTCGCCCTTCTCCGGTTCGCGGAAGTAGCCCATGGTCAGCCAGGGTGCGCGCAGCACCAGTTCGCCCTGGGTTTCGCCATCGGCGGGAAGGAAATTGCCATTGCCGTCGACGATGGCGGCCTCGACCAGTGGCACCGGCACCCCGGCCTTGATCCGGTAGCTGGTGCGCTCGTCCTCGCTGCCCGCCTGAAGCTCGTCGTTCAGGTGCGCGGCACTGATCAGCGGGCAGGTTTCCGACATGCCGTAGGCGGCGGTGAGCTGGATGCCCCGGGCCAGCGCTGCCTGGTACAAGGCGCGATTGAGCGCGCTGCCACCGATGATGATCTTCCAGCCGCCGAAATCCTGGCCGGCCGCCGACGGGCAATTGAGCAGCATCTGCAGGATGGTCGGCACGCAGTGGGAGAAGGTGACCTTTTCCTCGCGCCACAGCCTGATCAGCATGTCCGGCTCGTAGCGCCCCGGATAGACCTGCTTGATCCCCATCATGGTCGCCGCGTAGGGGATGCCCCAGGCGTGCACGTGGAACATCGGCGTGATCGGCATGTAGACGTCGTTGCTGCTCAGCAGCCTCACGCTGTCCAGGCTGCCCAGTACCGATGTTTCGGCCAGGGTGTGCAGCACCAGTTGGCGATGGGTGAAGTAAACCCCCTTGGGGTTCCCGGTGGTGCCGGTGGTGTAGAAAGTGGTGGCTACCGAGTTTTCATCGAAGTCGGGGAAATCGTAGCGCGGGCTGGCGGCGGCCAGCAGCTGCTCATACTCGCCCACCAGGTTCGGCAGATCGGCGGTTTTGTCCGGGCCGTCGGTCAGCAGCAGGGTCTTGTCGACCGTGGTCAACTGGCCGGCGATGGCTTGGTAGAGACCGATGAAATCACTGTTGACCAGCACGAAGCGGTCTTCGGCGTGGTTCATGGTGTAGAGGATCTGCTCGGGCGACAGGCGCACGTTGATGGTGTGCACCACCGCGCCGATCATCGGAATGGCGAACATGCACTCCAGGTAACGGTGGCTGTCCCAGTCCATCACCGCCACGGTGTCACCGGCCTTCACACCCGCGGCGGTCAATACGTTGGCCAGGCGGGCGATGCGCTCGCTCAACTGCGGGTAGGTCAGGCGGATCTGGTCGCGGTAGACGATCTCGCGGGTCTTCTCGTAGCGGCTGCCGGACATCAGCAGGCGTTTGATCAGCAGCGGGTACTGGTAGGCGCCCTCGGCGGGCTTGATGATGCGCGTCTGCAACATGGGTATCCCTTTTCGTCAAAGCGGGCAGGACTTTTCAAGCACTTACTGTAGATCGGTGACGCACCGGTCAAATCAGCCGAAGGAATGATTTGCGCCCCTCGAGGTATGAGTGCCACGACGTTGACGAAGGGCGCCAACGGACCAGACACTGCGACCACAGCTTGCCGTCCAATCACCGGAGCCCCTGATGCCCAGCCTACGTCGCGCCGTGTTCCTCGATCACCAGTCCCTGGACCTGGGTGACCTCGACCTTTCGCCGCTGCATGCCCAGTTCGATGAACTGCTACTGCACGCCGCCACCACGGCGCAGCAGGTCGCCGCACGCCTGCAAGGCGCAACGGCGGTCATCAGCAACAAGGTGATGCTCGACGCCACCACCCTGGCCGCCAACCCGCAACTCAAGCTGATCCTGGTGGCCGCCACCGGCACCAACAACGTCGACCTGGCCGCCGCCCGTGCCCAGGGCATCACCGTGTGCAACTGCCAGGGCTACGGCACCCCCTCGGTGGCCCAGCACACCCTGGCGCTGCTGCTGGCCCTGGCCACCCGGCTGTGTGACTACAACCAGGCGGTCGCCACCGGCCACTGGGCCAAGGCCAGCCAGTTCTGCCTGCTGGACTACCCCATCGTCGAGCTGCAGGGCAAGACCCTCGGCCTGCTCGGCCACGGCGAGCTTGGCGGCGCGGTGGCGCGCCTGGCCGAAGCGTTCGGCATGCGCGTGCTCAGCGGGCAGATCCCGGGGCGGCCGCCGCGCGCCGAGCGCCTGCCGCTGGACGAGCTGCTGCCACAGGTCGATGCACTGACCCTGCATTGCCCGCTCAACGAACAGACCCGGCACATGATCGGCGCTCGCGAGCTGGCGCTGCTCAAGCCCGGCGCGCTGGTGGTCAACACCGCCCGCGGCGGGCTGATCGACGAGCAGGCCCTGGCCGACGCGCTGCGCGCAGGGCACCTGGGCGGCGCGGCCAGCGACGTGCTCAGCGTCGAGCCACCGGTCAATGGCAACCCCTTGCTGGCGGCGGACATCCCGCGCCTGATCATCACCCCGCACAGCGCCTGGGGCGCGGTGGAGTCGCGCCAGCGCATCGTCGGCCAGCTCGCCGAGAACGCCCAGGCGTACTTCGCCGGCCAGCCACGGCGAGTGGTCGGCTGACGCCGTGGCGGCTCTGCTACACTGCGCCACTTTTTTCAGGAGGCGTCGTCCATGGACCCGCGCAGTGAAGTATTGCTCCGCCAGGCGGAGCTGTTCCAGGGCCCGCTGCTGATCGCCGGTGCCCAGGCCGACGGCCTGCTCGGTCAATTGCCCCAGGCTCATGGCTGGACCTGGCATGCCGGCGACCAGGCCCTGCTGCACAGCCGCTTCAGCGGGCGCAGCCACTATGGCGTCGAGGTGCCCGAGGTGGCCTTCGAGGCCGCCGTGCTGTTCCTGCCCAAGTCCCGCGAGCTGGCCGCCTACCTGCTCAATGCCCTGGCCTCGCGCCTGGCCGGGCGCCCCTTGTACCTGGTGGGCGAGAAACGCGGTGGCATCGAAGGCGCGGCCAAACAGCTGCAAGCCTTCGGCAAGCCGCGCAAGCTCGACAGCGCGCGGCATTGCCAGCTGTGGCAGGTAAGTGTCGACAACGCCCCCCAGGCCAAGCCCCTGGAGAGCCTGGCCGAACGCTTCGAGCTGGCGCTGGCGGACGGCCCGTTGCAGGTGATCAGCCTGCCGGGCGTGTTCAGCCACGGCCGCCTGGACAAGGGCACGGCGCTGCTGCTGGAGCACCTCGACGACCTGCCCTGCGGCGCTGTGCTGGACTTTGGCTGTGGCGCCGGGGTGCTTGGGGCAACGGTCAAGCGCCGCTACCCGCAAAGCCGGGTCACCCTGCTCGATGTCGACGCCTTCGCGGTCGCGGCCAGCCGCCTGACCCTGGCGGCCAATGGCCTGCAGGCCGAGGTGATCAGTGGCGACGGCATCGATGCCGCGCCAGCCGAGCAGGACCTGATCCTGAGCAACCCGCCGTTCCATACCGGGGTGCACACCGACTACCAGGCGTCGGAAAATCTGCTGAAAAAATCACGACAACATCTTCGAAAAGGCGGCGAAATACGGTTGGTTGCCAATAGCTTCCTGCGCTATCAGCCGCTGCTCGAAGAAGCCCTGGGCAACTGCGAGATCCGCGCCGAGGCCCAGGGCTTTCGCATCTACCGGGCAACACGCGGATAAAAACAGGGCTTGCCGAAAGCGCCTGGCCTAGGCAGAATCCGCTCCGTCCTAGGGGAGTAGTCTCCCGCGAGCGCCCTGCTCGCCCGGCACGCGTCAACACACTTGGCCCACAGGCCATGGCGCGTGCGACCCACGATCTGCGCAGACAGATCCAGGGTTTGACAAGACCTATGACACGCACACCTTACCCGGGGCGGGGAGGTCGTACGTGTCATAGCCGTGTCGGCCCGCCCCCGTAGGAATCTCCTGATGCTGGAATCACTGCTCGTCCCCACCGCCATCGTTGCCCTCGCTGAAATCGGCGACAAGACGCAGTTGCTCGCGCTCATCCTGGCGGCACGTTTCCGCAAGCCCTGGCCGATCATCGCCGGCATCATCGCCGCCACCCTGGCCAACCATGCCGCGGCCGGTGCCGTGGGAGCCTGGGTCAGCAGCTTCTTCAGCGAGTCGGTGCTGCACTGGATTCTCGCCGCGAGCTTCACCGCCACCGCGCTGTGGACCCTGGTGCCGGACAAGATGGACGATGACGAAAGCAGCAACGCGCGCCGCTTCGGGCCGTTCGTGACCACGCTGATCGCGTTCTTCCTGGCGGAGATCGGTGACAAGACCCAGGTGGCCACGGTGATGCTGGCGGCGCAGTATCCGCACCTGATCATGGTGATCATCGGCACCACGTTGGGCATGCTGATCGCCAACGTGCCGGTGGTGCTGGCCGGCAACTTCGCGGCGGAAAAACTGCCGCTGACGCTGATCCGTCGCCTGGCGGCGACGGCGTTCTTCGTGCTGGCCGTGGTCGCGGTGTATTCGGCGATGAAGACCAGTGGCTGGATAGGCTGAAGCCCCTGCAGGATCCAGCCTTGCTGGCGAACCAGACAGCGCGGTGCCTGGCACCGGCTTTGCCGGTGTTCGCCGGCAAGGCCGGCTCCTACAGGGGGCCCGGTGAATTACTTCTTGGCGGCCTGATACAGCGGCATCACCTTCGGGATCGCCGCCTGCAACGAGGCGATACGGCTGCTCGAGGCCGGGTGGGTGCTCATGAACTCTGGCGGCGCGCCTTCGGACGCCTTGCTCATCTTGTTCCACAGGGTGATCGCGGCGTTCGGGTCGTAGCCGGCGCGGGCCGACAGTTCCAGGCCGATCAGGTCGGCCTCGTTCTCGTTGGCACGGCTGTTGGGCAGGGTCATGGCGTAGTTCACCACGGTGTCGGCCATGGCCATGCTGTCCTGGCCCAGGCCGAAGATGGCACCGGCGCCCTGACGGGCCATTTGCACGCCGTAGGCCTTGGACATCGCCTCACGGCTGTGCTCGCGCAGGGCGTGGGCGATCTCGTGGCCGACCACGGCGGCGATCTCTGCGTCGCTCAGCTGCAACTGATCGATCAGGCCGGTGTAGACGATGATCTTGCCACCCGGACCGCAGTTGGCGTTCAGTTCATCGCTCTTGATCACATTGACTTCCCAGTTCCACTGCGCGGCATCCGGCCGGAACTGTGGCGCCTGGGCAATCAGGCGCTTGGCGATGGCCTGCACGCGCTTGGCGTCGTTGCTGCTCTTGTCCAGCACGCCCTTGCTCGACGCTTCGCCGAGGGTCTGCTGGTACGACTGGGCGTACATCTGGTTGACCTCGTCGGTCGACAGCATGCTGAACATGTACTGCTGGCGCTGAACGCCCACGGCACCGCCACTGGTGGTATTGACCGCCTGGCAGCCGCCCAGCAGGACACCGGCAGTGAGCAGGCTGACAACGAATGACTTACGCATGAAAACACTCCCTTTTTACATGCCGCGTATCCTAGGCCCAGTCGCCCGCCCCTGCCAGAGCCGCAGGGAAGATTTCTCGCCATCGCCTCATGCTTTGGTATTAGCCCGCCGATAACATCTGGTAACGACCTCCTTGCGCGCGGAGCTTTGCCATGAAGTTCAAGTCGATCCAGTTTTCCGTGGCCGCCCTGGCCGGTGCCATCGTGCTGAGCATTGTCGCGGCACTGGTGCTGTACGCGGTGTATGCCGGGCAACGGACCCAGGCCCTGGTGCAACAACGTACCCAGCAGCAGTTCGAGAACGTCATCGAGCAGCGCCTGGCGGCCCTGGCCCGCACCCAGGTCAGCGAGATCCAGCGCGGCCTGGAGGCGCCGCTGGCGATCGCCCGTGGCCTGGCCACCGGCAACGCGATGATCGGCATGCAAGGCGCCGACGGCCAGCCCCTGATGCGCGTCGACCGCGAACACCTGATCAACCAGCTCAAGCGCACCGTGCAGGCCAATCCGAGCGTGCTCGGCGCCTATCTGGGCTGGGAACCGAACGCCCTCGACCACGCCGATGCGCGCTACGTCGGCAGCAACCTGGTGGGCATCGACAGCGCCACCGGGCGCTTCCTGCCCTGGTGGTTCCGCAACGCCGACGGCAGCCTCGGCCAGGACAAGCTGGCCGATGTCGACGACCACACGGTGCTGGCTACCGGCGTGCGCGCCAGCGAGTACTACCTGTGCCCGAAAGAGTCGAAAAAAGCCTGCGTGATCGACCCCGCCCCCTACCAGGTGGGCGACAAGCGGGTCATGCTCGCCTCGTTCGTCGAACCGATCATGATCGACGGCCAGTTCCAGGGCATGGCGGGCGCCGACCTGTCGGTGAACTTCATCCAGGACCTGCTCAACACCGCCGATCGCCAACTGTATGACGGCGCCGGCGAGCTGGCCCTGGTCTCGAGCAACGGCCGCCTGGTGGCCTACACCCGCGACCCAGCCAAGTTCGGCGAAAAAGCCAGCGATGTGCTGGACCGCGAGGAAGCCGCCACCCTCAACACCCTGAGCGGCGAGCAACTGCACTACGAGGTGGACGCCAGCAAGGACCGCATCGAGCTGTACCTGCCCTTCAAGGTCGCCAGCACCGATGCGCGCTGGACCCTGTTGCTGGAGCTGCCGCTGAGCACGGTCATGGCCGACGTCAACCAGCTGCAGCAGGACCTGGCCGACCAGCGCCGCACCGATATCACCGGCATGACCCTGGTCGGCCTGGCCATCGCCGCCCTCGGCCTGCTGGTGATCTGGCTGCTGGCCCTGGGCATCGCCCGCCCGCTCAAGCAGATGGTCGCCATGCTCGACGACATCGCCCAGGGCGAGGGCGACCTGACCCGCCGCCTGCAAAGCGACCGCGCCGACGAACTGGGCGCCATCGCCAGCGGCTTCAACACCTTCCTGGCCAAGCTGCAGGCGATGATCAGCCAGGTGGTCAGCTCAGTGCAGAAAGTCAGCGACTCGTCCGAGCACACCGCCGACATCGCCATCCGCACCAACCAGGGCGTGCACAAGCAAATGGCCGAGATCGACCAGGTCGCCACCGCCGTGCATGAAATGACCGCCACCGCCCAGGACGTGGCGCGCAACGCCACCCAGGCGGCCCAGGCCGCCAGCGAGGCCGACCGCGCGGCCAACCAGGGCCTGGACATCGTCCGCGACACCTCCAACGCCATCAGTGCCCTGGCCAGCGAGATCGGTCGGGCGGTGACCGTGGTCCAGGACCTGGCCCGCGACAGCGAGAACATCAACGCCATCCTGGTGGCCATCCGCGCCATTGCCGAGCAGACCAACCTGCTGGCGCTCAACGCCGCCATCGAGGCGGCCCGCGCCGGTGAACAGGGCCGCGGCTTCGCCGTGGTCGCCGACGAGGTGCGCAACCTGGCGCAGAAGACCCAGCAGGCCACCGAAGAAATCCAGCAGATGATCCAGCAGTTGCAGCAAGGCACCCGCGAAGTGGTCAAGGTGATGGAGGACAGCCAGGGCAAGACCGACGATAGCGTGCTGCAGGCCAGCCGCGCCGCCGAGGCACTGGAGAGCATCACCCAGGCGGTGTCGGTGATCAACGACATGAACACCCAGATCGCCAGCGCCGCCGAAGAGCAGAGTGCCGTGGCCGAGGACATCAACCGCAACGTGATCAACATCGGCCAGGTGGCCGGCGAAGTCGCTGGCGGCGCCGACGAGTCGAGCCAGGCCAGCGCCGAGCTGACCAAGCTGGCGGAGCAGCAGCGGCGCTTGATCAATCAGTTCAGGGTTTGACCCGAGGGCGCGCAGGTACTCCTGTAGGACCGGCCACCTAGGCGGGCGTCAGGCACTCCGGCCCATTGAGCTGCGGGTCGTTGACGAAATACGCCAGCGCCCGCTCGCGCAAGGCCGACGGTGGCTTGGCCAACAATTCGTGCAAACGCGCCATCGGCGTCTCGGGGTCCAGCCACAGCGCCTGCTCGGTCTCATCCAGCATCAACGGCCGGCGCTGGTTCATCGCGGCTTGCGTCACCACCGCGCAGCTCAGCCAGGCCTGCTCCTGCACCGGATACACCTCCCACAACGCCGCGAAGAACAGCGACGCGCCCTCCCCTGGTGTCACCCAGTACGGGCGCTTGCGCGCCGTGCCCCGCCATTCGTAAAAACCATTGGCTGGCATCAGGCAGCGCCGCTGGCGCAAGGGCTCGCGGAACATCGGTTGTTCGGCGACGGTTTCGGCGCGGGCCTGGGCCGGGGTGCGGGACAGGTCGGTCAACCACGCCGGGGTCAAACCCCAACGGGCGCTGGCCAGCTGCAACTGACCGTCGAGCTGGCGCTGGATCAGCACCGAGGCACCGGGCGAGATGTTCCATTGGGCCTGCTGGCCCGCCGGGAAACCGGGCAGCCCGGCAAAGGCCTGGGACCAGCGAAACAGGGCGTAGCGTCCACACATGGGCGAATTCAAAACCTAGCAGATCAGGGTTCCGGGATAACTCTCCGGTTCGTCGCCGGCAAGTGGCTGGGCAGCATTGTACGCATCGATCAACTGCCGTGCGTATTCGGCCTGCTCATCGGCCACCGCCAGGCCCAGCAGGCCCTGGACCGGCAGCTCGCCCATGGCGCCCATCAGGTCGCGCCCCACCAGGTGCACCGCGATCCCTTCGCTGGCCAGCATGCCCATCAGCATCTGCGCCTCCAGCAGGCTTTCCGGCTCGTAGATCCGTTGCATCAGTCGTTCTCACCGTAGACATCCAGCATCCACTCCTGGTCATGCACCTGCAGCACGAAGCGGATAGGCTTGCAGCACACCTGGCAGTCCTCGATGTACTCCTGATCGCCCCCGGACAGGTCCACCGAGGTTTCGACTTGCTCGCCACAATAGGGGCAATCGTAGATCGCAGTTTCCAGCATCGCGGCCTCCGGGGTGACTTGTGCGTATAATTGCCGGTCTGTTTACAGGGCCTGTGTGTGTCCGAGCCGTTTTTCGGAGCCCGCCCCTACCTTATTACCCTAGCCGTTTCCAACAAGAGAGCATGATGGGCGAATTCGATGCCATCCGACCGTACGACGACGCTGAGGTCCCTGCCGTTCTGGCACGGCTGCTCAGCGACCCGGCATTCCTCGATATCCTCACCCACTTCCGCTTCCCGCGCGCGGCGGGCGCCTTCGGCTGGCTGCTCAAACCGCTGATCGCCCGGCGCCTGCGCCAGGAGTTCGCCGGGGTCACCTGCGTCTCCACCCTGCAGGACAAGGTCGAGTACTACGTCGACCGCACCATCGACCGCGCCACCGACGGCGTGACCTATACCGGCGTCGAGCAGCTCAAGGCCGGTACCGCCTACCTGTTCCTGGCCAACCACCGCGACATCGTGATGGACCCGGCGTTCGTCAACTACGCGGTGTACCACGCCGGCCTGCCGACACCGCGCATCGCCATCGGCGACAACCTGCTGCAAAAGCCGTTCGTCAGCGACATGATGCGCCTGAACAAGAGCTTCATCGTGCACCGCTCGATCAGCGGCCGCCGCGAGAAGCTGGCCGCCTACCAGTTGCTGTCGGCCTACATCAACCACTCGATCCGCCACGATTGCGTGTCGATCTGGATTGCCCAGGCCGAAGGCCGCGCCAAGGACGGTGACGACCGTACCGATTCGGCGATCCTCAAGATGTTCCACATGAGCCGCAAGGACGAGCCGTTCGGCGCGGTGGTCCAGAGCCTGAACCTGACGCCGGTGTCGATCAGCTACGAATACGACCCCTGCGACCTGGCCAAGGCCCGCGAGCTGTACATCCGTGCCACCACCGGCAGCTACACCAAGGCCCCGGGCGAGGACGACAACAGCATCGCCCAGGGCATCACCGGCTACAAAGGCCGGGTGCACATCAACTTCGCGCCACCGGTGACCGAGTACCACGAGGACACCAAGCAGCTGGCACAGGCCATCGACCGCCAGATTCTCGGCGGCTACCGGTTGTTCCCGGTGCATTACCTGGCGTATGCGATGTGGGCGCAGAAGGACCCGACGCTCGAGGTGCCGAGCGCGGACAAGCTGTTCCCCGCCGATGAACTGGCCAAGGCCAAGGAAGAATGGCAGCGGCGCCTGGACGCTTGCCCGGTGGAACACCAGCCCTACCTGGTGCAGCAGTATGCGACGCCGGTACGCAACCAGTACCAGGTCAAGCGCCAGCCGGCATCCGCCTGACAACGCACCTGTAGGCGCGGCTTTAGCCGCGCCTACAGGCTAGGCGTCAGCGATTCAGACCCAGGTGCTGAACCACGACAGCAGCAGGGCCATCGCCAGGCACGAGAAGCCGAGGATGTAGAAGTAGCGCGGCACGCGCTGCTCGAAGGCATCGACCATGCCGTCCTCCACCGCCAGGCCTTCACGGGCCACCGCCTCGCGGCGTCGGGCGCTGTGCAGCAACAACCCACCCGGGCAGGTAATGATCAGGGCCAGCAGGTTGATCAATTTGGCGGGATGGGCGGCCAAGAAGCCCCAGAGCATTTGCAACGACATTGCGCGACCTCGGTATCACGTGCGGCAAAGCCCGGCATTCTACCCAAGCCCCAGCCGGTCACCGCGACTTTGCGACCAGCTGTCATTTAATTTCATCTGTCACACGCTCGTCATCAAGACAGGCCACCCTGTCGGCCTTCAACTGACCGGAGCTTGTCATGCTGCACGCCGAAAACCAGGACCGCCTCTACCTCGTCGCCCAGAGCGACGAACAGCAGGCGCTGATCGATGGTTTCGCCATCAATGTCCAGGATCGCCAGTGGCTGGTGTATTGCGCCCTCGGCGGGCATGCCCACGACGACCTGCCGGAAATCGACCCGCACACCGGGATCAGCCTGCTGGATTTCACCGTACAGGCCGCCTGAGCCAGCTGCGACGATCCCAGTAGGAGCCGGCCTTGCCGGCGAACACCGGCGCAGCCGGTGCCAGGCACTAAGGTGCTTGGCTTTGCCCGCAGCTGGCGCCCCCCATCGCCGAGGTGCCCGCCCCCAATAAAAAACCCGCTGCCTGAGCCCAGGCAGCGGGTTTTCTTTAGCGCAAAAGCCTTACTCGCCCAGTACCTGACCGACGGTCGGGTCCTTGAACAGGCGGGTCAAGGCATCGCTCAGCACATCGCTCACCAGCCTGGTGTTGGTCTCCTGGTTCGGCGCCATGCCGAAACGCTGGTCCAGCGACGCACCGTAACGGCCGCTGTAGCGACGGTTGGCGTTGGACACGTCGGCACGGAAGGTGGCGCCGATGGTCGCCTCGGTCACGTACATCTTGTCCTTGGGCGACTGGTACTTGAGCTCGGCCAGGGTCACGGTCAGCTGCGGGGCGTTGGCGGCGTTGGGCGTCGGGGTGAAGCCGAGCAGGCGCACCGCGGCTTCGGCCTGGGCCTGCAGCTTGGGCACCACGTCATTGCCGTTGACGGTGATGGTGCTGGTCTCGGGGTACATGCCACCGCGGGTGCCCAGCGACTGCGAAGCGCGCCCATCGACCACCCTGACCACCACCGGCTGGCCATGCCCGACCGGGGCCAACTGCTGGGTGAGCTTGGGTTGCGGGCTGAGTTGTTGCGGGCTGTGGGCACAACCGGCCAGGCTCAGGCTGGCCACCGCGAACAAACCGACCAACAGACGTTGCAACATGCGCGTTTCTCCAGAAAAAGCCGCAAAGGCCCCCAGTATACCTAGCGCCACGCGGTAAGCGGCAAGCCGCAAGAAAAAGCGCCCATGACGCCCCACCCGCACGCAGCAGCTTCGCCAGTCTCCAGGTTTGCGCCCATGCAAGCCGCCACTGGCAGCAACGCACCCTGTCGGCCTGACAAACGCTGCAATAAAAACCCAACAAGTACGCCCTTTCCGCCCGCGACATCGTTATAATCTCCCCCCGATTATAAGGACGTCTCCTGATCGGGCCCCGCATTCGCCGCTTGACCCCGGCACCCTCGACGCTTCGCCCACAGAGAGCCTTCCACTCAGGTCTTGCATTGGCTGTCGTGCCTGCTGTTCCCGGCCTTCCGCTTCGCATGAACCTGCGGGTTGCCATCGCGCAGTCCACTTTTGAGGTTCACGACTCCAAAAGAGCGTGAAAAAACGGTTTTTCACAACTTCACGAGAGTGTGGCGAGCAAATGAACAGTCTGGCATGTGTAAAAGCGGCAGATGTGTCCCGAACAGCCCTGAACAGACGGCAAAAGCGCTCATCCTGGATGGGAGCCTGAGACCGGTCCATAACGCACGACGGTTCACTTGACCATAAGTCGAATTGCCGCACCTGTGGCAAACGGGGTTCAATACCTGAACACCCAAGACTGATTGGCGGTGTCCGCGGAAGTTGCAAGAACTGCGAAGAGTCGGACATGGCGATCCTGGCCACCCCAGGGATCCTATGCTGTCAATTAGGTGCTGTAGATTGTGGAGACGCGTTAATGGCGCAGAACGAATCGGTTGATGTGGTACTGGTAGGCGCGGGCATCATGAGTGCCACCCTGGCCGTACTGCTCAAGGAGCTCGACCCGACCCTCAAGCTGGAGGTCGTCGAGGCGATGGACTCCGGGGCCGCGGAGAGTTCCAACCCCTGGAACAACGCCGGTACCGGCCATGCCGGCCTGTGCGAGCTGAACTATACCCCGCAGGCCGCCGATGGCAGCATCGACATCAAGAAGGCCGTGCACATCAACACCCAGTTCGAGGTTTCCCGCCAGTTCTGGGCGTACCTGAGCAAGAAGGGCAGCTTCGGCTCGCCGCGCGCGTTCATCAACCCCGTGCCGCACCTGAGCTACGTCGAAGGTGACAAGGGCGTTTCCTTCCTCAAGAAGCGTTTCGAGATGCTCAAGCAGCACCACGCCTTCGCCGAGATGGAGTACACCGAAGACAAGGCCGTGATGAACGACTGGATGCCGCTGATGATGCCAGGCCGTCCGGCCGACCAGCACATCGCCGCCACCCGCGTGCTCAAGGGCACCGACGTCAACTTCGGCGCCCTGACCAACAAGCTGCTCAAGCTGCTCGGCGACACGCCGGACGCCCAGGTCAAGTACAGCAAGAAGGTTGTCGGCCTGCGCCGCAACGGCAGTGGCTGGACCGTGAGCATCAAGGACGTCAACAGTGGCGGCAGCCGCGAAGTCGACGCCCGCTTCGTCTTCCTCGGCGCCGGCGGCGCTGCCCTGCCGCTGCTGCAACTGTCCGGCATCCCGGAAAGCAAAGGCTTCGGCGGCTTCCCGGTCAGCGGCCAGTGGCTGCGTTGCGACAACCCGCAGATCGTCAAGCAGCACCAGGCCAAGGTCTACAGCCAGGCCGCCGTTGGCGCGCCGCCGATGTCGGTGCCGCACCTGGACACCCGCGTGGTCGACGGCAAGAAATCGCTGCTGTTTGGGCCCTACGCCGGCTTCACCACCAAGTTCCTCAAGCACGGCTCGTTCATGGACCTGCCGCTGTCGGTGCGCATGGGCAACATTGGCCCAATGCTGGCCGTGGCCCGCGACAACATGGACCTGACCAAGTACCTGGTCAGCGAAGTGATGCAGTCGATGGAGCAGCGCCTGGAATCCCTGCGCCGCTTCTACCCCGAGGCCAAGGCCGAGGACTGGCGCCTGGAAGTGGCTGGCCAGCGCGTGCAGATCATCAAGAAAGACCCGAAAAAAGGCGGCATCCTGCAGTTCGGCACCGAGCTGGTCTCGGCCCAGGACGGCAGCCTGGCCGCACTGCTCGGCGCCTCGCCAGGCGCGTCGGTAACTGTGTCGATCATGCTCGAGCTGATCGAACGCTGCTTCCCCGAGCAGGCCAAGGGCGCCTGGGCCGCCAAGCTCAAGGAGATCTTCCCGGCACGCGAGAAGACCCTGGCCACCGACGCGGCCCTGTACCACAAGATCAGCGCCGACAACGATGTGGCGCTGGAGCTGGTGGAAAGCAGCCCGGCCAAGCATTACGCCTGATCTGGCTGAAACGAAAAAACGCCCCTCGGGGCGTTTTTTTGTGCCTGTCTGACTGCACCCACCGTTCCTTTTGTAGGAGCGGCCTTGTGTCGCGATTGGGCTGCGCAGCAGCCCCAGATTTATGCCCTACCTCAATATCGCCGGGGCTGCTTCGCAGCCCAATCGCGACACAAGGCCGCTCCTACAGGAATCAACCACGGGCCTTGTCGATGATCTCGATGTACTCCGGCGCATTGCGCTGGTCGGCGATCGCCTCGACGAAGGTCTTGCCATGCTCGTCCTTGCCATCGAGGTCATAGCCCGCTTCGACGAAGAAACCCACATAGCGCTCGAAATCGTCGACCCGCAGGCCGCGGTAGCCCTTGATCAGCTTGTGATGCGACGGCGAGGTCAGGCCATCGGCCGGCTCGAACTGCAGGAAGGTCTTGATGTAGTCATCGCTGATCTCATCCCCAATCACTTGTTTCTTGTCTTTACGCATCGCCGACTCCAACTGGGCCATCACGGGCATTTTCAAAGGCCGGCAGTTTACCCCCGCGTAGCGGCGGGCCTCAACGCGTACGTACGCTACCGGTGTGCAGGTCGGCCCAGACATGACCATTGGCATAGGTGAGGAACTGCACGTAGAGGGTCTCGTTGCGCAGCAGGTCGATGATCACCCGGTAATCGGCCAGCGGATAGTTCAAGGTCAAGGTGCGGGTTTTGTCGTCGTACACCGGCTTCTTGAGGCTCTTGCCACCCTCGCCATCGAAGTTGACCAGCACCTGGCCGATGGTCGAGCCCTTGCTCAGCGGCTTGCCCTTCAGGCGCATCTGCAACGAGGCGGTGATCGGGATCGGCTGCTGGTCGGACTGGCGCTGGGTGCCGACCACCACGCTGTAGTCGGTGACCTGCAGCAGTTGCTGGCTGGTCGGCGCCGCCTGGCGCAGGGAAAGGTCGTCTGGCGGGAGAAACTGGCTGTGCAGCGGGGCGGCGGACAGCGGCAGGCTCACCGCCAGCAGCAGGGGGACGATCGCACGCATGTGAGGCTCCTTGGCATGAGCAGGCACTCTACGCACAGGCATCATCACCGGGCAAGCCCGCCCCACCGCCAAAGGACGCTCAGTCGAACTGCGCGCGCATCCAGGCGTGGTACCCGGCAACCTCGGGCTCCCCTTCGCGTGGGGCCCAGTGGGCATGCTCGCCTTCGCCCAACGCGCGATAGGGCCCGGCCTTGCCTTCGAACAGCACGCTATCCTGCTCGAGCACCACCAAGCCATGGTAGGTGCCTGGCGTCAGGTCGACCCCCAGGCACTCACCGCCAGCCTGCAATACGCGCTTTTCGATTACCACGCCCTGATCATCGAAGATCAACAGCCCCAGGCGCCCCTTGAGCACGATCAGCATTTCGGCCTTGTCCGCGCTCAGGTGTCGATGCGGCGGAATGTAGGTAGACGGTTGCAGGCCAACCGCCAGCCGATGGCAAGGCTCGTGCATTTCATGGAAGTTGTGGTGATGCCTGCCACGCGGGCTGTCGGTGGCTTTTTGCGCCAGCTCGGCGAACAACGAATGATCGAGGTAGGCGGGCTGGCGCATGCTCACAACCCCTTGACGGCGAAGATGCCGTTGGCGTTGCGCCAGTAGCCCTTGTAGTCCATGCCGTAGCCGAAGATGTAGCGGTCCACGCAGGACAGGCCGAAGTAGCTGGCTTTCAGGTCCGGGCTGGCCTTGCGGTCATGGTCCTTGTCGATCAGCACGGCAGTGTGCACCGCACGGGCGCCGGCATGCTTGCAGAACTCGATGATGGCACTGAGGGTGTGGCCTTCGTCGAGGATGTCATCGACGATCAGTACATCGCGGTCGATGAACGACACTTCCGGTTTGGCCTTCCAGAACAGCTCGCCACCGCTGGTCTGGTTGCGGTAGCGGGTGGCGTGGATGTACGAGACTTCCAGCGGGAACTGCAGGTGGGTCAGCAGCTTGCCGGCGAAGATCAGGCCACCGTTCATCACGCAGAACACAACCGGGTTCTTGTCGTGCAGGTCGACGCAGATGCGTTTGCCGACCTCGGCGATGGCCACCTCGACCTCGGCTTCGTTGTACAGGCAATCAGCCTCGTGCATCACTTGACGGATATGCTCGAGATCGGCGGACATGGCGCGCTCCAGGGGGTGCATTTTGGAAAAGCGGGCAAAGGTACGCATCCGCTCGTCTCAGATCAAGCCTTTATGGACTAACGTGCACAATGACTGCACGACATCAAGGACTGAATAGATTAATCTAGCGCGGTTTTTTTGCCCGCCTCCCGGAGCCCTCCCCCTATGCCTACTCGTGAGATCCGCCATCCGCTGATCCGCCACAAGCTCGGCCTGATGCGCCGCGCCGATATCAGCACCAAGAATTTTCGCGAACTCGCCCAGGAAGTCGGTGCACTGCTGACCTATGAAGCCACCCAGGACCTGCCGCTCGAAACCTACGAGATCGACGGCTGGTGCGGCAAGGTGCAAGTCGAGAAGATCGCCGGCAAGAAGATCACCGTGGTACCGATCCTGCGCGCCGGTATCGGCATGCTCGACGGCGTGCTCAGCCTGGTGCCCGGCGCCAAGGTCAGCGCCGTCGGTGTCGCCCGCAACGAGGAAACCCTCGAAGCCCACACCTACCTGGAAAAGCTCGCGCCGGACATCAATCAGCGCCTGGCCCTGATCATCGACCCAATGCTGGCCACCGGCGCCTCGATGGTCGCCACCATCGACCTGCTGAAAAAAGCCGGCTGCAAGGAGATCCGCGCCATGGTCCTGGTCGCGGCTCCCGAAGGCATCGCCGTGGTGGAAAACGCCCACCCGGACGTGCAGATCTACACCGCCTCGATCGACCAGCGCCTGAACGAGCACGGCTACATCGTGCCGGGCCTGGGTGATGCCGGCGACAAGATCTTCGGCACCAAGCAGAAGGACGCCTGACCATGCAGGACGGCTTCAACGACCCGCTCTGGCGCCAGGTCGTTTCGGGCGCGCAGATGCTCTTCGTGGCATTCGGCGCGCTGGTGCTGATGCCGCTGATCACCGGCCTGGACCCTAACGTGGCGCTGTTCACCGCGGGCATCGGCACCCTGCTGTTCCAGCTGGTCACGGGCCGTCAGGTCCCGGTATTCCTGGCCTCCAGCTTTGCCTTCATCACCCCGATCATCCTTGCCAAGGGCCAGTTCGGCCTGGCCGAGACCATGGGCGGCGTGATGGCGGCGGGCTTCGTGTACACCTTCATGGGCCTGATGGTGAAGGTCAAGGGCACCGGTTTCATCGACCGCATGCTGCCGCCGGTGGTGATCGGCCCGGTGATCATTTCCATCGGCCTGGCCATGGCGCCGATCGCCGCCAACATGGCGATGGGCAAGGGCGGCGACGGCGCCGCGCTGATGCCCTACAAGACCGCCATGCTGATCTCCATGCCAGCGCTGCTGACCACGCTGATCGTCGCCGTGTTCGGCAAGGGCATCTTCCGCCTGGTGCCGATCATCGCCGGCGTGCTGGTGGGCTTCGCCCTGTCGTTCGCCTTCGGCGTGGTCGACACCGCCAAGATCGCCGCCGCGCCCTGGCTCGAGGTGCCCAACTTCACCGCGCCAGCGTTCAACTGGCAGGCCATCCTGTTCATCGTCCCGGTCGCCCTGGCGCCAGCGATCGAGCATATCGGCGGGGTGATCGCGGTGGGCAGCGTGACCGGCCGCGACTACCTGAAGAAGCCGGGCCTGCACCGCACCCTGCTGGGCGACGGCCTGGCGACCACGGCCGCCGGCCTGTTCGGCGGGCCACCCAACACCACCTACGCCGAAGTGACCGGCGCGGTGATGCTGACCAAGAACTACAACCCGAAGATCATGACCTGGGCGGCGATCTTCGCCATTACCCTGGCCTTCATCGGCAAGTTCGGCGCGCTGCTGCAGAGCATCCCGGTCCCGGTGATGGGCGGCATCCTGTGCCTGTTGTTCGGTTCGATCGCGGCGGTGGGCATGAACACCATGATCCGCCACAAGATCGACCTGGCCGAAGCGCGCAACCTGGTGATCGTCTCGGTGACCCTGGTGTTCGGTATCGGTGGCGTGCTCATCGGCAGCGGTGACGGCCCGGATGATTGGGGCCTGAAAGGCATCGCGCTGTGCGCGGTGGTGGCCATTGCCCTGAACCTGATCCTGCCGGGCAATGATGGCTGGAAGAACAAGAAGCTAGATGATCAGTTGCCCTGATCGGACCGCTGCGTTCGTGGGAGCGGGTTAGCCTGCTCCCACGATTACTTGGTCAGGCCCTCTCGCACATTCCCGCCAGCACCCTCACCCACTCCGGGTGATCGTTCAGGCACGGCACCAGCACCAGCTCCTTGCCACCGGCCTCGACAAACTGCTCACTGCCGCGCATGCCGATCTCTTCCAGCGTCTCGATGCAGTCGGCAACAAAGGCTGGGCACATCACCAGCAACTTCTTCACCCCCGCCTTGCCCAGTTCATCCAGACGCGTTTCGGTGTAGGGCTCGATCCACTTGGCCCGGCCCAGACGCGACTGGAATGACACCGACCACTTGCCATCCGGGATACCCACCTTCTGGGCGAACGCCCTGGCCGTGGCCAGGCACTGGCCGCGATAACACACCGCGCGCATCTCGGCGCTGGCGTCCTTGCAGCAGTCGGCGGCCTGGAAGTCGTGCTGGCCGGTGGGGTCGAGCTTCTTCAGGTGCCGCTCGGGCAAGCCATGGAAGCTCAGCAGCAGGTGATCGTAGTCCTGCTCCAGGTAGGGCTGGGCACTGGCAGCCAACGCCTCGATGTAGTCAGGGTGCTCGTAGAACGGCTGCAAGAGGCGGGTTTGCAGGGGCAGCTTGCGCTCGGCGATGGTCTGCCTGGCCAACTCGACCACCGTGGTCACCGTGCTGTCGGCGAACTGTGGATAAAGCGGCGCCAGGGTCACCTTGCGCACGCCTTGGGCTGCCAGGCGTTCCAGCACCTCGGGCAGCGCCGGCTGGCCATAGCGCATGGCGATTTCCACCGGGCCGTGGGGCCAGTGGGCCGTCATCGCCTGTTGCAGGCGCCGGGTCAGCACCACCAGCGGCGAGCCCTCGTCCCACCAGATCGAGGCGTAGGCGTGGGCCGACTGCTCCGGGCGCTTGATCAAGATCAGCGATACCAGCAGCCGACGCACCGGCCAAGGCAGGTCGATCACGTACGGGTCCATCAGGAACTGGTTGAGGTAACGGCGCACATCGGCCACCGAAGTTGAGGCCGGCGAACCCAGGTTGACCAGCAGCAGGGCATGATCGGTCATGCAGCGTCCTATGTCAGAGGCGGCTGGACAGGTCGTCCAGGGCCGATTGCAGATCGTTGAAGCGGAACGTGAAACCCGCCGCCAGCAAGCGTACCGGGCGGGCACGCTGGCCACCGAGCAACAGCGTCGACAGCTCGCCGAGCCCGGCCTTGAGCAGCAATGCCGGCATCGGCATGAATGCCGGGCGGTGCAGGGCGCGGCCCAGGCACTTGGCGAACGCGCGGTTGCGCACCGGCTCTGGCGCGCAGGCATTATAAGGACCGCTGGCATCGTTATGCTGCACAAGAAAATCAATCAAGGCGATCTGGTCGTCTATATGGATCCACGGCATCCACTGCCGACCATCGCCCAACGGGCCGCCCAGGCCCAGTTTATAAGGCAGGCGCAGGCGCGACAAAAAGCCGCCATCGGCGGCCAGCACCAGCCCCGTGCGCACCAGCACCACACGCATGCCGAGGGCCTCGGCGCGCTGCGCGGTTTCCTCCCAGGCGATGCACAGCTGGCTGGCGAAGTCCTCCTTCACCGGCGGCGAGGCTTCGCTCAGCTCCCGTTCGCCGCCATCGCCATACCAGCCCACCGCCGAGCCCGACACCAGCACCTGCGGCCGCTGCTCGCGGCTGGCCAGCCAGGCCAGCAACTGCTCGGTCAAGGTCACCCGGCTGGCCCACAACAAGGTGCGTCGGGCCGCTGTCCAGGGCCGGTCGGCAATCGGCGCACCGGCCAGGTTGATCACCACATCCACCCGGTCATCGCTGGCGATTTCCTCGAGCCGGGCGACCCCGCGGACATCGCGGCCACAGATTTTCGCCACCTGGTCGGGGCGGCGGCTCCATACGGTCAGGCGATGCCCCTGCCCCCGCCACAGCTGGCAAAGGTGTTGGCCGATCAGGCCGGTACCGCCGGTCAGCAATATATGCATGGCTGTGTCCTCACACTTCGCGGCCGTGGTCTATTTTTAAGATCAAGGCACTTTTTTGACCGAACGCTCTCGGATAAACATAGGCCAACCTGCCCTACTCGAGCGGAATAACCTTATACAAAGATTGTGCATTGTACAGGTTTGCCTGGCAGCGTAGGCTGCATACAGCTAGGTTCGAAGAGGCCATCATGACAGTACCTATTGCCATCATCGGTGCCGGTATCGCCGGCCTGTCCGCCGCCCAGGCCCTGCAAAAGGCCGGGCAGACCGTCCACCTGTTCGACAAGGGCCATGGCAGCGGCGGCCGCATGGCCAGCAAGCGCAGCGATGCCGGCGCGCTGGACCTCGGCGCTCAGTACTTCACCGCCCGCGACCGGCGCTTCGTCGAGCAGGTGCACCAGTGGGTGAATGCCGGCTGGGCGGCGCAGTGGAAGCCCCAGCTGTACAACTACCGCGCAGGCGAACTGACCCCATCCCCCGACGAGCAGGTGCGCTGGGTCGGCGTGCCGCGCATGAGCGCCATCACCCGCGGCCTGCTCAAGGATGTCACGGTCAACTTCGGCTGCCGCATCGCCGAAGTGTTTCGCGGCAAGCAATACTGGCACCTGCAGGACACCGAGGGCTGCAGCCACGGGCCGTTCAGCCGCGTGGTGATCGCCGTGCCCGCTCCCCAGGCCACACCGCTGCTGGCCGCCGCGCCGAAGCTCGCCGCGGTCGCCGCCGGCGTGCAGATGGAACCGACCTGGGCCATCGCCCTGGGCTTCGAGACCCCGCTCGACACGCCCATGCAAGGCTGCTTCGTGCAGGACAATCCACTCGACTGGCTGGCACGCAACCGCAGCAAGCCGGGGCGTGACGAACAGCTCGATACCTGGGTGCTGCATGCCACCTCCAGCTGGAGCAAGCAACATATCGACCTGCCCAAGGAAGAGGTGATCGAACAGCTGTGGGGCGAGTTCGCCGAACTGGTCGGCTGCGTGGTGCCAGCCCCCACGTTCGCCCTCGCCCACCGCTGGCTGTACGCACGGCCGGCGGGCAACCACGAATGGGGCACACTGGCCGACGCCGATCTGGGCCTGTATGCCTGCGGTGACTGGTGCCTGTCGGGGCGGGTCGAAGGCGCCTGGCTCAGCGGCCAGGAAGCGGCGAAGCGCTTGCTGGAGCATCTGGAATAGCGGCCCGGCGCACTTATACAAAAAAGATGCTTTGTATAAGTTTGCATTTGTGCTGGAATTAACTTGTACAACACTCACATCCTGTACAAGTTATTCCGGAGACCGCGATGCACGCGCCGCCGCTCACCCTCAAGCCACGCCTGGCCATCAGCGCCTGCCTGACTGGCCAACCGGTACGCTACAACGCCGGCCACAAAGCTTCCAGCCTGTGCCTCGAGCTGCTCGGCGAGCATTTCGATTGGGTGGCGCTGTGCCCGGAAGTGGCGATCGGCCTGGGCACCCCGCGCGAACCGATTCGCCTGGTGGGTGACCCCGAACACCCTGCCGTGGTCGGCACGCGCAATGGCGGCACCGACCTGGCCGGGCCCTTGCGCGCCTATGCCGAGCAGATCGCCGAGGAAATCGACGACATCTGCGGCTACATCTTCATGCAGAAATCACCGTCCTGTGGCCTGGAGCGGGTCAAGGTCTACCAGGACGACGGCCGCCCGCCCCACCAGGGCGGTCGCGGTGCCTACGCGGCGGCATTCTGCGCACGCCGCCCGGACTTGCCGGTCGAGGAAGAAGGCCGCCTGCACGACCCGGTCCTGCGGGAGAACTTCATCGCCCGGGTCTACGCCTACGCCGACTGGCAGCAGTTGTTGGGCCAGGGCCTGAGCCGCGGCGCGCTGATTGCGTTTCACTCGCGCTACAAGTACCTGCTGATGGCCCACAACCCTGAAGCCTACCGCCGCCTGGGCCGCTTGCTCGGCAGCCTGCGCCGCGCCGACGACCCGGCGCTGGTCGGCCCACGCTACTTCAGCCAACTGATGCAGGCCCTGCGCCGCTGCGCCAGCCGCGGCACCCACGGCAATGTGCTGCAGCACCTGAGCGGTTACCTGCGCAACGACCTTGGCCAGGCCGACAAGGCGGAGCTGCAGCAGATCATCGGCCAGTACCAGCAGGGCATGGTGCCCCTGGTGGTGCCTCTGACCCTGCTGCGCCACCACCTGCGCAAGCACCCTGACCCGTACCTGTTGCAACAGGCCTACCTGCAACCCCACCCTGTCGAGCTGGGCCTGCGCAATGCGATCTGACCCCCTGTTGCCCATTGGCGAGGTCGCCCGTCTGACCGGGGTCAACCCCGTCACCCTGCGCGCCTGGGAGCGCCGCTACGGGCTGATCAAGCCGCAACGCACGCCCAAGGGCCATCGGCTTTATCCGCAGGACCAGGTCCAGCGGGTTCACGACGTGCTGCGCTGGCTGGACCGCGGCGCCGCGGTCAGCCAGGTGCGCGAGCTGTTGGACCATGCCGCCGAAGCGCCAGCGCCGATCCAGGGGGAATGGGGCACGCGCATCGAACAGCTGATCGAAGCCATCGCCCGCCTGGCCCAACGCCCGCTGGACCAGCTGCTGAACCAGGCAATGGCGCTGTATCCGGCAGTGACCGTCTGCGAACGCCTGCTCCTGCCCCTGCTCGATGCCTTGCACCTGCGCTGGCAGACCCACTTCGATGCCCGCCTGGAGCAAGTGTTCTTCCATACCTGGCTGCGCAGCAAGCTGGGCGCCAGGGTGTACCACGACAACCATTCCCTGGCCGGGCCCTGCGTGCTGCTTGCCCGCACCGACGATACGCCCTTTGATGCCGAGTTCTGGCTCAGCGCCTGGCTGTTGAGCAGCAGTGGTCAGGCCCTGGAGATCCTCGAGTGGGCGGTGGAACCGCGCCAGTTGCGCCACGCCATCGAACACTTGCAACCCCGCGCCTTGGTGCTACACCTGGGGCGCCACCCGGACCTGGCAGGGCTCGCCCGCGCCTTGCACGGCGTCAGCGTACCCAAACTCCTGGGTGGCGCCGCGGTCCTTGTCCATGAGACCGCGCTCAAGGCCCTGGCCCTGCCTGGCCTGCAGCTGTTCGACACACCACCGGCCGCGTTCCGCGCGCTCCAGCAATCATGACCGTTCACGAGGCGCTCCCTGCATGCAACTGATCTGGCTGCGCAACGACTTGCGCATCGACGACAACACCGCCCTGGCGGCCGTCTGTCAACGTGGGCCGACCCTGGCCCTGTGGATCGCCAGCCCGGGCCAGTGGCAAGCCCACGACGATGCGCCGTGCAAGGTCGACTTCTGGCTGCGCAACCTGCGCCAGCTGCGCCAGGCCCTCGAAGCCCTGAACATTCCGCTGCTGATTCGCCACGCCGACACCTGGGCGACGGTGCCGCAGTGCGTGCTGGAGGTCTGCCGGCAACACAAGGTGCAAACCGTGCACTGGAACGATGAATACGGCCTCAACGAAGCCCGCCGCGACCAGGCCACCCAGCAACACCTGCGCCAAGCCGGTGTCGACGGCATTGGCCACCTCGACCAGTTGCTGTTCCAACCGGGCAGCATCCTCACCCGCAGCGGCCACTACTTCCAGGTGTTCAGCCAGTTCAAGCGCGTCTGCCTGGAGCACCTGCACCGTGACCTGCCGGCCCTGGCCCCGCCGGTGCGCCGGCAGGCGCCGCTGGCGATCGCCAGCGACCCGATTCCCCAGCAGATCGACGGTTTCGCAGCCCCCAGCGAGGCGCTGCGTCGGCACTGGCCAGCCGGCGAAGAGCAAGCGCGGCAACGCTTGACCCGCTTCGTCGACGAACGCATCGAAGACTACCAGCACTTGCGCGACCTGCCGGCCAAGGCCGGCACCAGCCAGCTCTCGCCCTACCTGGCGGCGGGCGTGGTTTCTGCGCGCCAGTGCCTGCATGGCGCACTGGCCGGTAACCGCGGCGAGTTCGACAGCGGCAATGTCGGCGTGCAGACCTGGGTCAATGAACTGCTCTGGCGCGAGTTCTACAAGCACGTGCTGGTGGGTTACCCGCGCGTTTCGCGACATCGCGCCTTCCGCCCGCAGACCGAGGCCCTGCCCTGGCGCACTGCGCCCGACGACCTGCAAGCCTGGCAGCAAGGCCGTACCGGCTTTGCCATCATCGATGCGGCCATGCGCCAGTTGCTGCACACCGGCTGGATGCACAACCGCCTGCGCATGATCGTTGCCATGTTCCTCAGCAAGAACCTGCTGATCGACTGGCGCCACGGCGAGCGGCATTTCATGCGCCATCTGATCGACGGCGACCTGGCCGCGAACAACGGTGGCTGGCAGTGGAGCGCCTCGACCGGCACCGACGCGGTGCCCTATTTCAGGATCTTCAACCCGATCACCCAGTCGCAGCGCTTCGATCCGCAGGGGCGTTTCATCCGTCATTGGCTACCTGAGCTGCAGGCGTTGGACGATAAATCGATTCACTTTCCCGTGAAGTCTGTCGATCTATTTGCTACTAATAATTACTCGAACCCGATAGTCGATCTCGAAAGCAGTCGTCAGCGGGCATTGGCGGCCTTCAAGGGCTTGTCCGGCTGGCAGGATCAGGGGGCCTTGCCTTGAATACAAGACGCAGTTTCTGGGTAACAGGTGCCAGCCACGGACTAGGCTTGGCCATGGTGGAACAGTTGCTCGATCAAGGGCATCGCGTTGCCGCCAGTGGCAGGGATAGCCAGCAGCTCGACGCCTTGGGCGAACGCCACGGGGCCAGTTTGCTGCGCCTGCCCGGCCTGTTGACCGAGGCCAGCCAGGCCGTTGCCATGCGCCAGCGGCTGCTGGACAAGTGGGGGGCACTCGACGGCCTGATCATCAACGCCGGTGCCTGCGACTATCTGCCGGACAACACCACCCTTGGCAACCTGTTCGAGATGATCGTGCAGAGCAACATGAGCGCCAGCGAACGCGCGCTCAATTGCGCCCTGCCAGCGCTGATGCAAGGTGCGCGGCCGCAGGTGATGGTGATTTTCAACCGTTACTCGGCCTTGCAACTCTATGACCCGACCCAGCCGCCCAGTGGCGTCAACAGCCTTCCCAAAGGGGTGCGCGAGCAGCGTCAGCTGTTGCTGGACCGGGGCATCGACCTGACCGTGGTGGCGCCGCCGCCAATGAGTGAGCCGCTGATGCCCGACGCCTGGACCGCGCAGAGCGCCGCTGCAGTGCTGATTGCAGAGCTGGAGCAGCGCCACCCCGAGCTGATGCTCGAGGCCCTGGGCATGAACAACTTGTGGCCGTTACCGGAGCATGTGCGCTAGCCAAGCGCCGCGATGGATGGCACCGGCCATGCCGGTGTTCGCTACGGCGCTATCCCGGCCACCCCCGACCCGTAGGAGCCAGCCTTGCTGGCGAACCAGGCGCCGCGGTACACGGCACCGGCCATGCGGCCTCCTACAGCGGGAAACGCTGCACGCTGGCGGTACCTGTCCATAGCAGCGGCAACACCCGCTGCAAGGCACCGGGCTCGCCACTGCCCCAGAACTCGGTCGCCCGCGCCGGCCCTTCGGCCAGCAGCTCGCGCGCCGCCAGCAAGCGCTGCAGTTGCCGCGCCACGGCCGCTCCGGTGTCGATGATGGCAAGCTCAGCGGGCACCATCTCGGCCAACAGCGGGCGCAGGAAGGGGTAGTGGGTACAGCCAAGGATCAAGGTATCGCAACCGGCCGCCAACAAGGGTTGCACATAGCCCAGCAGCAATTGGCGCAGTTGCGCACTGTTCAGGTCACCCGCCTCGATACGCTCGACCAACCCTGGGCAAGGCTGGGTAACCACCCGCACATCGCTGGCGAAGCGGTCGAGCAAGGCGGCAAACTTGGCGCTTTGCAGCGTGCCAGTGGTGGCCAGCACGCCCACCACGCCGGAACGGGTCGCCGCTGCCGCCGGCTTGACCGCCGGCTCCATCCCCACCAACGGCCAATCGGCATACCGTTCGCGCAGGTCGGCCACCGCCGCCACGGTCGCCGTGTTGCAGGCCAGGACCATGGCCTTGGCGCCCTGGGCCTGGAAGAACCCGGCGATATGGCGCAGGCGCTGGCGGATATAGTCCGGTGATTTCTCGCCATAGGGCACATGGCCGCTATCGGCGACGTACAGCAGCGATTCGTTGGGCAGCAGACGCTGGATCTCGGCGAGCACCGACAAGCCGCCGACCCCCGAGTCCATCACGCCCACCGGCGCCGAACGCTCAGCCATGGCGGTTGGCGCACACGGCGCAGGCCGGGTCGCGCTTGACCCGCAGTTCACGCAGGCGCGTGCTCAGCGCGTCGATCAGTAGCAAGCGCCCCACCAGTGGCTCGCCGAACCCGGCCAGCAGCTTAAGCGCCTCGAGGGCCTGAAGGCTGCCCACCAGGCCGACCAACGGGCCGATGACCCCAGCCTCGCTGCAGGTCAGCTCGGCCTCGCTGCCATGGCCGTATAGGCAGTGGTAGCAAGGGCTGCTGTCGCGACGGGTGTCGAACACCGACAACTGCCCCTCGAGGCGGATCGCCGCGCCGCTGACCAGCGGCTTGCCGGCCGCCACGCAAGCGGCGTTCCCCGCCTCGCGGGTGGCGAAGTTGTCGGAGCAATCCAGCACTACATCGACCGCCGCCACCGCAGCGGCCAGCGAATCCTCATCGAGCGCCCGACGATGGGCAACCAGGGCAATCTCTGGGTTGATCGCCAGCAGGCGCTTGATCGCAGAATCAACCTTGCTCATGCCAACGCTGTCGCTGTCATGGATCACCTGGCGCTGCAGGTTGGTCAGGTCGACAGTGTCGAAGTCGGCCAGGTGCAAGGTGCCGACACCGGCGGCAGCCAGGTACAGCGCCACCGGCGAGCCGAGCCCGCCAAGGCCGATCACCAGGGCCTTGCCGTGTTTCAGGCGCAACTGGCCGTCGATATCCACCTGCGACAGCAGGATCTGACGGCTGTAGCGCAGCAGTTCCTGGTCGCTCAGCATGGCAGGCGCCCCAGGCTGATACGTTCATGGCCACCCAGGTCGACCCGGCTGGCGACCTCGACGAAACCGGCCGCGACCAGCAACGCGCGCACGGCGGGGGCCTGGTCGTAGCCATGCTCGAGCAGCAACCAGCCACCGGCCACCAGGTGCGCGGGGGCCTGGGCGACAATCACCCGCAGGTCGTCCAGGCCATCCTCGCCGGCCACCAGGGCGCTACTGGGCTCGAAACGCACGTCGCCGACCACCAGGTGCGGATCGGCGGCGCGGATATAGGGCGGGTTGCTGAGAATCAGCTCGAAGCGCTCATCGACCAGGGCCTCGAACCAGTGGCTGCGGCGCACCTGGACATTGTCCAGGCCCAGGCGCTGGCGATTGCGCTCGGCCAGGGCCACGGCCTCGTCGACGCGGTCGACGGCGCTGACCTGCCAGGCCGGGCACTCATTGGCCAAGGCCAGGGCGATGGCCCCGGTGCCAGTGCCCAGGTCGAGCACCCGGGCCGGCGTGCCGGGCAGCAGCTCGAGCGCGGCCTCCACCAGCAGTTCAGTATCGGGGCGTGGAATCAGGGTATGCGGCGCCACTTCCAGGTCAAGCTTCCAGAACCCCTGCTGGCCGAGGATATAGGCCACCGGCTCGCCGCCGCGACGGCGTTCGAGGTAACCGGCAAAGGTCTCGGCCGCTTCGCTGCTGACGATCCGCTCGGGCCAGGTGTGCAGGTAGCTGCGCGACTTGCCCAGGGCCGCGGCCAGGAGCAGTTCGGCGTCCAGCCGCTCGGTCGGCGAGTCCGGCAACTGCGCGTTGCGCAGCAGGCTGGCGATGATGGTCATCTCAGTCTCCCAGGGCGGCCAGCTGATCGGCCTGGTATTCGGCCAGCAACGGCTCGATCACGGCCTCCACGCCCCCGGCGAGGATATCGTCCAGGGAGTAGAGGGTGAGGTTGATACGGTGGTCGGTCACCCGGCCCTGTGGATAGTTGTAGGTGCGAATGCGCTCGGAGCGGTCGCCCGAGCCCACCAGCAGCTTGCGCTCGCTGGCGATGGCGTTCTGCGCGGCGCTGGTCTGCATGTCGTTGAGCTTGGCCGACAGCCAGGACATGGCGCGGGCACGGTTCTTGTGCTGCGAACGCTCTTCCTGGCACTCGACCACGATACCGGTGGGCAAGTGGGTGATACGGATGGCCGAGTCGGTCTTGTTGACATGCTGGCCGCCGGCGCCGGAAGCGCGGTAGGTGTCTACCCGCAGGTCAGCCGGATTGATCTCGATCGCCACCTGCTCGTCGGGCTCGGGCAGCACCGCCACGGTGCACGCCGAGGTGTGGATACGGCCCTGGGATTCGGTCTCGGGCACCCGCTGCACGCGGTGCGCGCCGGACTCGAACTTGAGTTTGCCATAGACGCTATCGCCTTCGACGCGGGCGATGATTTCCTTGTAGCCGCCGTGCTCGCCCTCGTTCTCGGAGAGAATTTCCAGGCGCCAGCCGCGTTTCTCGGCATAGCGCGAGTACATGCGGAACAGGTCGCCGGAGAAGATCGCCGCTTCGTCGCCGCCGGTGCCGGCGCGGATTTCCAGGAACACGTTGCGCCCGTCGTTGGGGTCCTTGGGCAGCAGCATGCGCTGCAACTGCGACTCCAGGCCGAGCAGTTGCTCCTTGGCTTCGCGCACTTCCTCGACGGCCATCTCGCGCAGGTCGGGGTCGGCGTCCTTGAGCAGCGCCTGGGCGCCCTCGAGGTCGTCCTGCACCTTGCGCCACTCTTTATAGGCGCCGATCACCGGCTCGACCTCGGCGTACTCGCGCGAATAGGCGCGAAAGCGCGTCTGGTCGGAAATGACTTCGGCGTCACCTAGCAGCGCGGTGAGTTCCTCGAAGCGGTCCTGGAGCGTGTCCAGTTTATTCAGCAGCGACGCTTTCATTGCGGGGATTTATCCGTCGAGCCCTCGTCGAGGGCAAAGAGTTCCTGGGCCATGGCCAGCGCATCGAGGCGGCCTTCGGCGGAGAGCTTTTTCAGTTGCACGCTGGGCGCATGCAGGAGCTTGTTGGTCAGGCCCCGGGCCAGCTGCAGCAGCACGTCCTCGGGGTTGCCGCCGTTGGCCAGCAGGCGCTGGGCCTTTTGCAGCTCTTCGTCGCGCAGGCGCTCGCTCTGTTGGCGGTAGGCCCTGAGCACGTCTACCGCGGCCAGCTCGCGCAGGCGCACCATGAAGTCGTCGGCGCCGGCCGACACCAGTTCTTCGGCCGCCTGGGCCGCGCCCTGGCGGCTCTTGAGGTTTTCCGCGACCACTTCGTGCAGGTCGTCGACGGTATACAGGTAGACGTCGTCCAGCTCGCCGACCTGCGGCTCGATATCCCGCGGCACGGCGATATCGACCATGAAGATCGGTTTGTGCCGGCGCTGTTTCAGGGCGCTTTCCACCGCGCCCTTGCCGAGGATCGGCAACTGGCTGGCGGTGGAGCTGATGACGATGTCGCTGTTGACCAGTTCCTGGGGGATATCGGACAGCAGCACGGCGTGGGCGCCGAACTGTTCGGCCAGGATGCTGGCGCGCTCGAGGGTGCGGTTGGCCACGACGATGCGGCGCACGCCCTGCTCGTGCAGGTGGCGGGCGACCAGGGTGATGGTCTCGCCGGCGCCGATCAGCAGGGCCTGGCTGCGGCCCAGGTCGGAGAAGATCTGCTTGGCCAGGCTGACGGCGGCGAAGGCCACCGACACGGGGTTCTCGCCGATCGCGGTGTCGGTGCGCACCTGCTTGGCGGCGCTGAAGGTGGCCTGGAACAGGCGCCCGAGCAGCGGGCCGACGGTGCCGGCCTCGCGAGCCACGGCGTAGGCCGACTTCATCTGGCCGAGGATCTGCGGCTCGCCCAGCACCAGCGAGTCGAGGCCGGAGGCCACGCGCATCATGTGCTTGACGGCGTCGTGGTCCTCATGGACGTAGGCGCTGGCGCGCAGTTCGTCGAGGCTCAGCTGGTGGTAGTCGGCCAGCCATTGCAGCACGGTGTCGGCGGCAAGGTGGTCCTGCTCGATATAGAGTTCACTGCGGTTGCAGGTCGACAGGATCGCCGCCTCGCGGCTGGCGGTCAGTCGGCACAGCTGCTGCAGGGCGTCGACCAGCTGTTCTGGAGTAAACGCCACGCGCTCGCGTACGTCTACCGAGGCAGTCTTATGGTTGATACCAAGTGCAAGAAAGGCCATGCAAGGTCGCTGATAGGGACGTGAAGCCGGTAATTGTCCTACTTCGCAGGTTCCAGAACAACCACCGTTCGCTATTGTGCTGATGAGGCCAGGCTATCGGCCGCCCCGCCGCCCGTCCCGTCCAGGCATCTCTGTCGGCTTGCGCCTTTGCCTTTGTCGATCAAGAGGCTAACGCCACATCTCGCTAGCGTCAGCTGCACCAGCCCAGGCGCCGCCCGTGCCTTCGCGACTTCAGGAGGCCGGAGTGAGGCCTCCTGAAGTCACAATTGGTGGCGCCTGAGCTACCGCGCTTAGAAGCAAAAACAACGGCAACGGCGGGGTGTCGCAAGGCCGCTTGCGAACCACCACCGCCACGCATTGTCCCTATACTCCGAAACCCCGCTTCACACCACGACCTTCGCAGGTGGGTTTGCCATCGCGCTTGTGTCATCATGCTCCGACCGCCGGTTTAGCCTCTTTATAAGCCTCTATGAACAAATCCTACGCATTGCTGCTTGCCCTCGCCCTGCTTCAAGGCTGCCAGAGCCTGGCCCCGAAGACGGACGCCCAGACGCCCGTCGCCGACGCCGACAAGCGCGCGGAAAAGCCCGTGGTGTACGGCTCGTTCAAGCAGGACACGCTCTACAGCCTGCTGGTGGCGGAGCTGGCCGGCCAGCGCAACCGCTTCGACATCGCCCTGGCCAACTACGCCGACCAGGCGGAAAAAACCCAGGACCCCGGCGTCTCCGAACGCGCCTACCGCATCGCCGAGTACCTCGGCGCCGACGAGCCGGCCCTGGACAGCGCACTGATCTGGGCCCGCAACGACCCGCAGAACCTCGACGCCCAACGCGCCGCCGCCATCCAGCTGGCCCGCGCCGGGCGCTACGACGACTCCATGGCCTACATGGAAAAAGTCCTCCAGGGCCAAGGCGACACCCACTTCGACTTCCTCGCCCTGTCCGCCGCCGAAACCGACCAGCACACCCGCGATGGCCTGATGCAGAGCTTCGACCGCCTGCTGGTGAAATACCCAGACAACGGCCAGCTGGTGTTCGGCAAGGCGCTGCTGCTCAACCAGGACGACAAGCCCGAACAAGCCCTCGAGCTGCTCGAAAACCATCCGCCACAGAACGGCGAGATCGCCCCGGTATTGCTCCGTGCCCGCCTGCTGCAAGCCCTGGACCGCGGCCCCGAAGCCCTGCCGCTGCTGCGCGGCGCCATCCGCGACAACCCCGACGACAAGCGCCTGCGCCTGACCTACGCGCGCACCCTGGTCGAACAGGACCGCATCGACGACGCCAAGGCCGAGTTCGAGAGCATGCTGCAGCAGTACCCCGAAGACGACGAGATCCGCTACTCGCTGGCCCTGGTGTGCCTGGAAACCAAGCACTGGGACGAAGCCGAAGGCTACCTGCAGGAACTGGTCGAACGCGACGCCAACGTCGACGCCGCCCACCTCAACCTCGGGCGCATCCGCGAAGAGCGCAGCCAGCCGGCCGCCGCCCTGCGCGAATACGCCCTGGTCGGCCCCGGCCCCGACTACCTGCCGGCGCAACTGCGCCAGGCCGATATCCTCATCGCCAACGGCCGCAGCGCCGAAGCCTCGCGCCTGCTCGCCGAGGCCCGCGAGGCGCAGCCCGACTACGCCATCCAGCTGTACCTGATCGAAGCCGAGAGCCTGGGCAACAACGGCAAGCAAGCCCAGGCCGGGCAGGTGCTGGAGCAAGCCATCAAGCGCTACCCGGACGACCTCAACCTGCTCTACACCCGCGCCATGCTCGCCGAAAAGCGCGACGACCTGGCGCAACTGGAAAAAGACCTGCGCGCCATCATCGCCCGCGAGCCGGAAAACGCCATGGCCCTCAACGCCCTGGGCTACACCCTGGCCGACCGCACCAGCCGCTACGCCGAGGCCAAGGCCCTGATCGACAAGGCCCACCAGCTGACCCCGGACGACCCGGCGGTGCTCGACAGCCTGGGCTGGGTCGCCTATCGCATGGGCAACCTCGAGGAAGCCGAGCGCCAATTGCGCCTGGCCTTCGAGCGTTTCCCCGACCATGAAGTGGCCGCCCACCTGGGCGAAGTCCTGTGGGCCAACGGCAAGCGCCGCGAAGCCCGCCAGGTCTGGGCCAAGGGCTTCGAAGCCCAGGCCGACAGCCCTATCCTGCGCAAGACCCTCCTGCGCCTGACCGGATCCGAGAGCCTGTAAACCATGTTCCTGCGTCATTGCATCACCTTTACCCTCATCGCCCTGCTCGCCGGCTGCGCCGGCTTCGGCAGCAAGGAAGCCGTGCAAGGCCAGGGCAGCCCGCAACTGTGGCGGGCGCACAAGCAACAGCTGAGCAGCCTCGACGGCTGGCAGATCAACGGCAAGGTCGGCATCCGCGCCCCGCGTGACTCCGGCAGCGGCACCCTGTTCTGGCTGCAACGCCAGGATTACTACGATATTCGCCTGGCCGGCCCGCTGGGCCGCGGCGCCGCGCGCCTGACCGGGCGCCCAGGCGGCGTGGTGCTGGAGGTGGCCAACCAGGGCCGTTTCGAGGCGCCGACCCCCGAGGCGCTGCTGCAAGAACAGCTCGGTTGGCGCCTGCCGGTGTCGCACCTGGTGTGGTGGGTGCGCGGCCTGCCCGCCCCCGACAGCAAGAGCCAGCTGACCCTGGACGGCGACAGCCGCCTGGCCGGCTTGACCCAGGACGGCTGGCGCGTCGAATACTTGAGCTATATAGAGCAGAACGGCTACTGGCTGCCCGAGCGCCTGAAGCTGTACGGCGAGAACATCGACGTGACCCTGGTGGTCAAGGACTGGCAGCCGCGCCAGCTGGGGCACTGACAACATGCTCAAGCTGACCCTGCCGGCCCCGGCCAAGCTCAACCTGTGGCTGCACATCACTGGCCGTCGCGCCGACGGTTACCACGAGCTGGAAACCGTGTTCCAGTTCCTCGACCACGCCGACGAGCTGAGTTTCGCGCTGCGTGACGACGGCCAGATCCGCCTGCAGACCGACATCGAGGGCGTGCCCCACGACAGCAACCTGATCGTGCGCGCGGCGCGCCAGTTGCAAGCGCAATCCGGCACCGCGCTGGGCGCCGACATCTGGCTGCACAAGGTGTTGCCCATGGGTGGCGGCATTGGCGGCGGCAGCTCGGACGCCGCGACCACCCTGCTGGCGCTGGCCCACCTGTGGCAGCTGGACTGGGATGAAGATCGCCTGGCCACTCTGGGCCTGAGCCTGGGTGCCGACGTGCCGGTGTTCGTGCGTGGCCATGCCGCGTTCGCCCAGGGCGTCGGCGAACAGCTGACCCCGGTCTACCCCAGCGAACCCTGGTACCTCGTGCTGGTGCCGCAAGTGTCTGTCAGCACAGCGGAAATTTTTTCGCATCCAGAGTTGACACGTGATTCCCTCCCCCTTAAGATGCGCCCCGTTCCCGAGGGAAACAGTCGAAATGACTGCCAACCGGTAGTTGAGCAACGGTATCCAGAAGTTCGCAATGCGTTGAATTCACTGGGTAAATACACCGAAGCCCGAATGACCGGAACTGGAAGTTGTGTGTTTGGGGCCTTCCCAAGCAAAGCCGAAGCTGTTAGAGTTCTGGCCCTTCTTTCAGAGACCCAAACAGGGTTTGTGGCGAAAGGAAGCAATGTTTCGATGTTGCATCGCAAGCTGCAAAGTCTGCTCAAGAAGTCGAGTTCATAAGAGCTCGCAGCAATAGATACAGGGGCGTCGCCAAGCGGTAAGGCAGCAGGTTTTGATCCTGCCATGCGTTGGTTCGAATCCAGCCGCCCCTGCCATTTCTTATACTCATCCAGGTTACCCTCAGCCTTCAGGTACTGCGCGTGTCCAAGATGATGGTCTTCACGGGGAATGCCAACCCCGATCTGGCTCGGCGTGTCGTACGTCAGCTGCATATTCCACTGGGTGATGTGTCTGTCGGCAAGTTCTCCGACGGCGAAATCAGTGCTGAAATCAATGAAAATGTTCGTGGTAAGGACGTCTTCATCATTCAGCCCACCTGTGCCCCAACCAACGACAATCTGATGGAACTGGTAGTGATGGCCGATGCCTTCCGCCGCTCCTCAGCGTCGCGAATCACCGCCGTGATTCCCTACTTCGGATACGCCCGCCAGGACCGCCGTCCGCGTTCGGCACGTGTAGCCATCAGCGCCAAAGTCGTCGCTGACATGCTCACTGTCGTGGGTATCGACCGTGTACTCACGGTCGACCTGCACGCTGACCAGATCCAGGGTTTCTTCGATATCCCCGTCGACAACATCTACGGCTCGCCCGTACTGGTCGACGACATCGAAGACCAGCGTTTCGAGAACCTGATGATCGTCTCCCCGGACATCGGTGGCGTGGTACGTGCCCGTGCCGTCGCCAAGTCCCTGGGTGTCGACCTGGGTATCATCGACAAACGCCGCGAGAAGGCTAACCACTCCGAGGTTATGCACATCATCGGCGACGTCGAAGGACGCACCTGCATCCTGGTAGACGACATGGTCGACACCGCCGGCACCCTGTGCCACGCGGCCAAAGCCCTGAAAGAACACGGTGCTGCCAAGGTTTACGCCTACTGCACGCACCCTGTCCTGTCGGGCCGCGCGATCGAGAACATCGAGAAGTCGGTACTGGACGAGCTGGTGGTGACCAACACCGTTCCGCTGTCCGCCGCTGCTCAGGCCTGTGACCGTATCCGCCAGCTGGATATCGCACCGGTCGTCGCTGAAGCGGTACGCCGCATCAGCAACGAAGAATCGATCAGCGCGATGTTCCGCTAAGCGGAACACTCGCTGACGAAAAGCGCCCCGCCCCGACACTGGTTGTTGGGGCGGGGCTTTTTTGCCATCCCCGTTGGCGCTGGTCGCAAACGCCCGCGGGAGGCTATTTTGGAGAAACAAAATGACTGATTTCATCCTGAACGCCCAAGCGCGTACTGACCTGGGGAAAGGTGCGAGCCGCCGCCTGCGTCACTCCGCCAACATCCCTGCCGTTGTCTACGGTGGCGATAAAGAAGCCCAATCCCTGACCATCGTGGCCAAGGAAATCGCCAAGCTGTTCGAAAACGAAGCTGCCTTCAGCCACGTGATCGAACTGAACGTCGATGGCGCCAAGCAGAACGTCGTGGTCAAGGCCATGCAGCGTCACCCGGCCAAAGGCTTCATCATGCACGCCGACTTCGTTCGCGTCGTTGCTGGCCAGAAGCTGACCGCCAAGGTTCCAGTTCACTTCGTTGGTGAAGAAGCTCCGATCAAGAAAGGCGGCGAAATCTCGCACGTTGTTTCCGAGATCGAAGTGTCCTGCGAAGCCAAGGACCTGCCTGAGTTCATCGAAGTCGACCTGTCCAAGGCCGAAATCGGCGCCATCATCCACCTGTCGGACCTGAAAGCTCCGAAAGGCGTAGAGTTCGTCGCTCTGGCCCACGGTGATGACAAAGCTGTTGCCAACGTCCACGCCCCGCGCGTTGCCGCTGACGCTGCTGAAGGCGCTGCCGAGTAATCCACTCGCACGCCGGCGTTGATCGGGTTACAGTGCCGCGCGCACGGTAACCCACCAACTCCAAGGAAGAGCCCCTGACGTGACCGCCATCCAGTTGATCGTCGGCCTGGGTAACCCCGGCCCCGAATACGAACAGACCCGGCATAACGCAGGGGCTCTTTTCGTTGAACGCCTTGCCAGCGCCCAGCGCGTTTCGCTGTCCGCTGACAAAAAATATTTCGGCCTGACGGCTAAGTTCAGCCATCAGGGCAACGATGTTCGCCTGCTGATCCCCACCACCTACATGAACCGCAGCGGCCAGTCCGTGGCGGCTCTGGCCAATTTCTTCCGCATCAAGCCGGAAGCGATCCTGGTGGCGCATGACGAACTCGACCTGCCTCCCGGCGTCGCCAAGCTCAAGAAGGGCGGCGGCCACGGTGGGCACAACGGCCTGCGCGACATCATCGCGCAGCTCGGCAACCAGAACGACTTCCACCGCCTGCGGCTTGGCATCGGCCACCCGGGCGACGCCAAACTGGTCTCCAACTTCGTCCTGGGCCGCGCGCCGCGCGCCGAGCAGGAGAAGCTCGACGCCAGCATCGATTTTGCCCTCGGCGTGCTGCCGGACGTGCTTGCCGGCGACTTCGCCAAGGCCATGCGCGAGCTGCACAGCCAGAAGGCCTGACTCTTTAGAAAGGGGAATTCCCATGGGTTTCAATTGCGGCATCGTCGGCCTGCCCAACGTCGGCAAGTCCACCCTGTTCAACGCCCTGACCAAGTCCGGCATCGCGGCGGAGAACTTCCCCTTCTGCACCATCGAGCCGAACAGCGGCATCGTGCCGATGCCCGACGCGCGCCTGGCGGCACTGGCAGAGATCGTCAAGCCCAACCGCATCCTGCCGACCACCATGGAGTTCGTCGACATCGCCGGCCTGGTCGCCGGTGCCTCCAAGGGTGAAGGCCTGGGCAACAAGTTCCTCGCCAACATCCGCGAGACCGACGCCATCGCCCACGTGGTGCGCTGCTTCGAAGACGAGAACGTGATCCACGTTTCCAACAGCGTCGACCCCAAGCGCGACATCGAGATCATCGACCTCGAACTGATCTTCGCCGACCTCGACAGCTGCGAGAAGCAACTGCAGAAAGTTGCGCGCAACGCCAAGGGCGGTGACAAGGACGCCCTGGCGCAAAAGGCGATCCTGGAAAAACTGATCCCGCACTTCACCGAAGGCAAGCCGGCGCGCAGCCTGATGAAGCACATGGCCGACGACGAGAAGGCCTTGATCCGCGGCTTCCACCTGCTGACCAGCAAGCCGGTGATGTACATCGCCAACGTTGCCGAAGACGGCTTCGACAACAACCCGCACCTGGACGTGGTCAAGGCCATCGCCGAGGAAGAAGGCGCGGTCGTGGTGCCGGTGTGCAACAAGATCGAGGCCGAGATCGCCGAGCTGGACGACGGCGAGGAGAAGGACATGTTCCTCGAGGCCCTGGGCCTGGAAGAGCCAGGCCTGAACCGCGTGATCCGCGCCGGTTACGAGCTGCTCAACCTGCAGACCTACTTCACTGCCGGCGTGCAGGAAGTTCGCGCCTGGACCGTGCGCGTGGGCGCCACTGCGCCACAGGCAGCCGGTGTGATCCACACCGACTTCGAAAAAGGCTTCATCCGCGCCGAAGTGGTGGCCTACGACGATTTCATCCAGTTCAAGGGTGAGAGCGGCGCCAAGGAAGCCGGCAAATGGCGCCTGGAAGGCAAGGATTACATCGTCAAGGATGGCGATGTGATGCACTTCCGCTTCAACGTCTGAGCCAACAGGCCCCGCAGGGAAAAGCCCCTTGAGCGTTCGCGTTCCAGGGGTTTTCTTTTTTTGCGGGTTAGGTGAGCGTTTCGCTGACTGACTGCCAGCGGTTTTGCACGCCCCGCACCTCACCCACCTTGCGCAACCGTACAATTGTTCCTGCTTGAACCGGGATAACCGAAGCACTGTCTCGAAACCCGATGGACCTGACCCTTGCCGGTCACCCGTCGGGACAAATGGGTCCGGACCTTGGCCGGCCTGTTTATCGGAGGCAACACATGACCCCGCGTATCTGGCTGCTGGCCCTGGCGACCTTCGTCACGGGCATGGCTGAAACATCACTGTCGGCATCCTGCCGTCCCTGGCCAATGGCCTGGCCGTACCGCTCGGCATCGCCGGGCAACTGACCACGGTCTTTTCCCTGAGCTTCGCGTCCGGCGGCCTCGACGGCGTTCAGCGAGCGCGATGTGGCCGCGTAGCCGCCTGCTCGTGCTCGAACGCCTCGGCAAGGAAGTCGATCAGCTTGCGCACCGCGGGCATCAGCCCGCGCCGGGAAGGAAACAGCGCCACCACCTCTCCTTCCCGTGGCGCCCAGCCGTCGAGCACCAGCACCAACTGCCCGCAGGCCAGGTCGGCGGCGACCGCCTCCTCGGGCAGCAACACCACGCCGACACCGGCCAGGGCGCCCTCGCGCAATACCGCCAGGTCATCCGAGACGATACGTGGGCGAAACGGCACGGCGGCTTCGGCGCCCTGCGGGCCTTCCAGCAACCAGGTGAAATCCTGCACGTTGACGCCCCAGCACAGGCTGGGCAGCGCCTGCAGCTGCTCGGGCCGTTGCGGCTTGCCGTGCGCGGCCAGCAAGCCGGGCGCGGCCACCAGGCACTGCCGGCTCGGCGCCAGGCGGCGCATGATCAGCTCGCTGCTTTCCAGCGGCTGGTGACGCACGCTGAGCACCAGGTCGAAGCCTTCGCCAATCACATCGACGCGGCGGTTGTAGCTCTTGACCAGCAACTCGACCACCGGGCATTGCGCCATGAAGCGCGCCAGCATCGGTGCCAGCCGCGAATCGAGCAGCGCCGTGCTGCTGGCCAGGCGCACGATGCCGCGCGGTTCGGCGCGGTTGCGCTCGACCGCGTCCTCGGCCGCCACGGCCTGCTCGAGCATGCCCAGGCAGTGGCGGTAGTACTCCAGCCCCACCTCGGTAACCTGGAACTGCCGCGTCGAGCGCTGCACCAGGCGCACGCCCAGGCGTTCCTCGAGCTTGGCCAGGCGCCGGCTCAGGCGCGACTTGGGCAGGCCCAGGATGCGCCCGGCCGGGGCGAAACCGCCGTGCTCCACCACCTTGGCATAGAGGTACAGGTCGTTCAGGTCGAACATCGGCAACGCACGTCCACGGGCCACTGCACCATCCTCGCTCATGGTTCGAGGATCGTCACGGTGGCGGTGGTACCGGCGCGCAGCACCGGCCCTTGCCCCGGGTCCAGGCGCAGGCGCACCGGCACGCGCTGGGCCAGCTTGACCCAGGTGTAGTTGGGGTTGACGTTGGCCAGCAGGCGATTGCCGGGCTGGTTCTCACGGTCGGTGATGGCGTAGGCGATGCTTTCCACCCTGCCCTGCAGGGCTTCACCGCTCATCAGCACCACCCTCGCCCGGCTGCCGACCTGGATCCGCGGCAACTTGGTTTCCTCGAAATAGCCACTGACATGGAACGAGTCGCTGTCCACCAGCGCCAGCAGCGCCGCGCCCGGCTGGGCGAAGTCGCCCTGGCGGGTCAACAGGTTGGTGACATGGCCGTTCACCGGCGCCACTACGCGGGTACGTTGCAGGTCCAGGCGGGCCTGTTCCAGGGTCGCCTCGGCCAGTTGCACGTTGGCCTGCGCCAGGCCCAGGCTGGATTGCTCGCGCAGCAGGTCGGCCTGGGCCACCGCCACCTCGGTGCGCGACTTCTCCCACTCCTCGGCGGAAATCGCCGACAACGATTGCAGCTTGCGCCGGCGCTGTTCCTCGCTGCCGCGCTGTTTGAGCAGCGCCTGGTTGGCGACGATGTTGGCCTGCGACTGCCCAAGTGCCGCGCGGGCCACTTCGACCGCGCGCTGGGCGTGCAGCACCGCCAGCTCATAGCGCGCCGGGTCGATCTGCAGCAGCAGGTCGCCCTTGTGCACGAACTGGTTGTCCTGCACCGGCAAGGCCACGATCGGGCCACTGACCTCCGCCGCCAGGGTCACCACGTCGGCGCGGACCCGGGCGTCGCGGGTCCAGGGCGCCTGGGTGTAGTGCACCCAGGCGAACCAACCCAGCACGATGGCCAGCGCCACCACCATCAGGGTCAAACTGCGCGACAGCAAGGGTTTGATCGACGGCATCTACACACGCACTCCCATCCACAACAGCAAGGCCGCACACAGGGCGGCATACACGGCGCCCTGGAACAGCGCCGGGTGCCAGACGAACGCCAGCACCCCCACCCGGCGCAGCAGGGCATCGACCAGCAGGAACAACGGCAGCGCCAGCAACAGCGCCTGGGCGATGGGTGGCAGGTATACCCCACCCACCTCGAAATCAATGGGCATCGGCCACCTCCGTCAGTGGCGCCGGGACATCCGCCGCCCATACACCGCGATAACGCGCCAGCAGTTGCCCGGCGACCGCCAGCGCGACCCGCAGGATGAACAGCTGGCGCAACGCCTCACGCCCGCCGGGCACCAGCGCGCCATGCAGGGTATCGAGCACCTGGCCCTGGCGCTCGACGTCCCGCAGCAGTACGTCGAGCTCGACCCGGCCGCGACCACCGATCACCTCGGCCATCGCCTGCAAGCCTTCGCGCAGGCGCTGGCGGGTCAGCAACGGCAGGGCCAGTTCGCTCTCGCACAGGTTACGCGCCTGCGCCAGGGCGATGGCCAGCGCCGGGCACACCAGCGCGCAGTCGAAGCATTCGCGCGAGGCACTGTCGGTGGCCGCCGGCAGCACGCCGAGCATGGCCGACAAGCGATCCAGCTGGCGGCTCTCGAAGGCGAACTGCCCGGCCAGTGTGCCTGGGTCGCTGACCTGCCGGTAGACATCCTCGCGGGTCAGGCCGAACAGCCGGGCGATACGCCGTTGCGGGTTGAACGGGAAGACCAGGGCGAACACCATCATCGCCAGCACCCCGGCCATCAGGTAGCCCCCGGCGAACTCGAACCACTGGATGTCGCTGTTGTGGTAGGCACCGACATTCTGCGGCCCGATCATCAACAGGCTGATCAGGCCGATGCCCATGCCGATCCCGGCAGTCATCGGATTGGCCAGGCCCACCGCCGCCAGGTAGAGCAAGGGCACTAGACACAGCGCCAGCATCTCGAAATCGGTGAACAGCGGCAGCAAGGCGAACTGATACAACGCCGACAAGCCCATGCCCACCAGCAGCCCGCGGTTGTAGTTCTGGCTGGCCAGCAAGGGCCGTGGCAGGGTCGCCATCAGCGAGCACATCACGCCCATCAGGATCACCGCCGAACGTGCGCCATCCCAGGCGGTCTCGATCCACAGCCCGCCGATCAACAGCAGCGCCAGGCAGGCGCGCACCGCGTTCATCCCTGCCAGCGGCCAGTCCAGGTGCAGCGCGCCGGCGCGGCCGGGCGGTTGCGGGCAACTGGCCAGGCGCCCCTGCTGGATCGCCTCGTTCAGCTCGATCAGCTCGTCCAGTTGCTGCAGCAGGCGTGCCTGCTCCCAGCGCAGGGCCCAAGCCAGGGCACGCAGTTGCGCCGGCAAGGGTTCGTTGAGGAACTCGGCACGGTCGGCGGCGTCATCGAAGCCTTTGTGCAGGGTACGCAGGGTTTGCCGGTGCTGCGCCGACAGGGCCATGCCCTCCCGGGCCAGCGCCTCGAGGCTGTTCAGCTCGGCGTCGCGCAGCAACTGGATATCCGTGGGCAGCGGCCCCTGCCAGTGCGCCTTGACCAGCTCTCGCTGCTGGCGCAACACCAACAGCCGTGACACCAGCAACACCAGTTGGTTGGCGAACAGTTGCACCAGCCCGTCGCCACTGCGCAGGTGCGGCGCGTCGAAATACAGGTGCCGGCGCAGGCCCTCCAGGGCGCTGATTTCGGCGATCAACTGGGCCTGGCGCTGACGGAAGGCGGCTTCGTCTTCTTCGGTGCGGACCACCTCGGCGGCATGCCGGGCGATCAGCTTGAGCAGGCTGTCGACCTTGGCGAAGTAGCTGCTGGCCACCGCCTGCGGGCGTGCCGTCAGCAGGCTGACCACCGCCACGCAGCCCACCGCCAGCAAGGTTTCGGTCACCCGGGTGACCGCCAGCATGAAGGTGCCCTCGGGTTCCGGCACGGCGAGCATGGCCACCACCACGGCGGTGAAGCCACTGAGCACGAAGGCATGGGAGTCGGTATAGCGCAACAAGGTGCCGCCGGCGGTGCACAGCCCCAGCCACAGGGCCAGGGCGACCACCAGGGTGTAGGGCATCTGGGCGAACAAGGCCATCAGCAGCACCGCCACCGCCGCGCCGACCACCGTGCCCAGCACCTGGGCCAGGCTGCGCTTGAGGGTCATGCCGGCCAGCGGCAGGCTGATGATGATCACCGTCATCAGCGCCCACTTGGGTTGTTCCAGGTCGAACACGAACGCCAGGTAAAGACACAGCAGGCCGGCCACCACGGTGCGCAGCGCGAACAGCAGCACATCGCGACCGGGCTTGAGCGCCAGCCTGAAATAGGCAATCAGTGGGGCCATCCATTACCTCGTAACCGGGGTGACGCGCCCGGGCCCGCGCACGAGCCCGGGCAGGCGGTCACTTGTTCAGCTTGTCGAAGCTGGTCATCAGGTTACGGTAATCCGGGATGTGGTTGGAGAACAACGTGCCGAGCCCTTCAATGTCGTTGCGCCAGTCGCGGTGCAGCTCGCAGGCCACGCCGAACCAGGTCATCAGTTGCGCCCCGGCCGCTTCCATGCGGCGCCAGGCCGAGTCGCGGGTCAGTTCGTTGAAGGTGCCGGAGGCATCGGTGACGACGAACACATCGAAGCCTTCCTCCAGCGCCGACAAGGCTGGGAAGGCCACGCACACCTCGGTGACCACGCCGGCGATGATCAGTTGCTTCTTGCCGGTGGCCTTCACCGCCTTGACGAAGTCCTCGTTGTCCCAGGCATTGATGTTGCCGGGGCGGGCGATGTACGGCGCGTCGGCGAACTGCTCCTTGAGCTCGGGTACCAGCGGGCCGTTGGGGCCGTTCTCGAAGCTGGTGGTGAGGATGGTCGGCAGCTTGAAGTACTTGGCCAGGTCGGACAGCGCCAGCACGTTGTTCTTGAACCGATCCGGGTCGATGTCGCGCACCAGTGACAGCAGCCCGGTCTGGTGGTCGACCAGCAGGACGGCCGCGTCGTTCTTGTCCAGACGCTTGTATTGGAATGCCATGGTGGATCTCCTTGCGTGGATTGAAAAGGATGGCTCAGCTGCGTTGCGAGTCGAGCTGTTCATGTTCGGTGACCACGGCCTGGGCCTTGGCGTAGCTCTCGATCAGCAACTGGTAGTGCGGGAACACCGCGCTGTAGGCCTCGGCCCACTCGGCGGCATCCGGACGGTTCCAGGTGCGCTGCACCTCGGAGCACACGGCAGCGGTGTCCATCGGCACCACGCCGGCCTGGACCACCCGCGCCAGGGTGACTTCCTGGGCCATCTTGGAGTAGGTGCCTGACGCATCGATGACAGCGAATACCTGGTAGCCGGCGGCCACTGCGCTGATGCTGGGGAAGGCCATGCACACGCTGGTGATGGTGCCGGCGATGATCAACTGCTTGCGCCCGGTGGCCTTTACCGCGGCGACGAACTCGGGATTGTCCCAGGCATTGATCTCGCCCTTGCGCGCCACGTATTGCGCGTGCGGCGCGGCCTCGTGGATTTCCGGAATCAACGGGCCGTTGGGGCCCTGGGGCACCGAGGCGGTGGTGATAAGCGGAATCTGCGCCAGGCGGGCGACCTTGGCCAGGGTGATGGCGTTGGCCCGCAACTCGGTCATGGGCATGTCCTTGACCGTCTGGAACAGGCCGCTCTGGTGGTCGATCAACAGCATGGCGGCGTGGTCGGGGTCGATGCGCGGTACCTGGCCTTGGAAATTGGCAGCTTGCGAGAATGGGCTCATCGTTCTCTCCTCTCGTATCGAGAACCGGCCGTCCTGGCCTTGGCGGGCGAACCGCGCCCCACACAAATCCGCGGTGGGGATTATCAGAGTAGGCAACGCTGGCTGAGCGAAACGACCGTCAGTCGGCGGGCCCGGGCAGATGCCCGTGCGGCCTGTGGCCAGCCGGGCGACAGGGCTAACGGTAGAGAGCCCGGACGCAGGCCGGTAGGCCCATCGGTGCACCCTCAGCGTTGCGCTGGGGGAACGATGAATCACCCGGTGTCAGGCGCTGCAAGGGCCTCGACGGCCCCCATTGGTTCACAAATCCCTGAACTGATTATTTGCCCACAGCGATTTGACGCCCTGCCTGCCGCCAGCAGAATCGCTTCGCCATAATCACAATAATCGCGCCGGTACACACCATGACCCCCTCTCACTACATCGACGGCCACTGGGTCGAAGGCCAGGGCAGCGACTGCCTCGTTGTCCATGACCCATCCGACGCCCAGCCGTTCGCCGAACTGCTGGCCGCCAGCAGCGCACAGGTCGACCAGGCCGTGGCTGGCGCACGTCGCGCCCTGGCATCCTGGAAAACCGTCAGCGCCGCCGAGCGCGCCGCCTACCTGCGCGGTTTCGCCGAGCAACTGGGCCTGCGCCGCGACGCGCTGATCGCCCTGCAGATGCGCAACAACGGCAAACCGCGCCACGAAGCCCAGATCGACCTGGACGATGCCATCGCCACCTTCGCCTACTACGCCGACCTTGCCGAGCAGCTGCCGGCGAAGAACCGCGATGTGCCCCTGGCCGCCCCGGGCTTCAGCGCCCGCACCCGCCTGGAGCCCGTGGGGGTGGTCGGCCTGATCGTGCCCTGGAACTTCCCGCTGGTGACCAGCGCCTGGAAGCTCGCCCCGGCCCTGGCCGCCGGTTGTACCGTGGTGCTCAAGCCCTCGGAAGTCACCCCGCTGGTCGAACTCGCCTACGGCCAGATCGCCGAGACGCTAGGCCTGCCGGCCGGCGTGCTGAACATCATCAATGGCAAGGCCGAGACCGGCGCCGCGCTGAGCGGCCACAACGGCCTGGACAAGCTGTCGTTCACCGGCAGCAATGGCGTCGGCAGCCAGGTGATGCGCGCCGCCGCCGCGCAATGCCGGCCCGTCACGCTGGAGCTGGGCGGCAAGTCGGCGATCGTGGTGTTCGACGATTGCCAGGTCGACCAGGCGCTGGACTGGATTATCGCCGGTATTACCTGGAACGCCGGGCAGATGTGCTCGGCCACCTCGCGCCTGCTGGTGCAGGACGGCATCGCCGAGGCCTTGCTGCCGCGCCTTCGCCAGGCACTGGCGGCGTTGCGGGTGGGCAACCCGCTGGAGCAGGAAGTCGACATGGGCCCGCTGACCAGCCAGGCGCAATGGCTGAAGGTGGCTGGCTACTTCGCCACGGCCCGGGAAGAAGGGCTTGAGTGCCTGACCGGCGGCACGGTGCTGGATCGCGAGGGCTGGTTCGTCAGCCCGACCTTGTATGTGGATGTGCCTGAAGACAGCCGCCTGTGGCGCGAGGAGATCTTCGGGCCGGTGCTGTGCGCGCGGCGCTTCGCCAGCGAAGCCGAGGCCATCGCCCAGGCCAACGACAGCCGCTTCGGGCTGGTGGCCACCGTCTGCAGCGCCGACCTGGACCGCGCCGAGCGCGTGGCTGACGCGCTGGAGGTGGGCCATGTGTGGATCAACTCGGTGCAGGCGGTGTTCGTCGAGACATCGTGGGGCGGGACCAAGGCCAGCGGCATCGGCCGCGAGCTTGGGCCCTGGGGGTTGGCGGGGTATCAGTCGGTGAAGCATGTGACACGGTGCCTGGGGTAGAAAGCTCGCGATGCCCGCGCGCGCTGCCCCACAGCGACTGGCTTGCACGATCCCTGCAGGAGCGGCCTTGTGTCGCGAAAGGGCCGCGTAGCGGCCCCAGGATCTTTGTACCGCCGCTGTATCCCGGGGCTGCTGCGCAGCCCTTTCGCGACACGAGGCCGCTCCTACAGGGGCGCGCGAGCGCGCCGATGCGACCGGCCGCGCGATGGCATCAAGCGGGCTCGTCGGCCGCTCGCCCATTCTCCTGCACCAGCACCATGCTCTGCGGCGACGACAAGGCGATGCCTGCCTCGCGCAGGCGCGCGAGAATGGTGAACAACAGGTCGCTGCGCGTGCTCGACACCTGGCGCGGCGAGCCGACGTAGCCGCTCACCGCGATCACCATGCCACTGCTGGTCAGGTCCTTGAACGTCACCGAGGTCGCCGGTGCGTCGAGGATCGCGTCATGCTCCTTGTACGCCGCCAGCAGCAACTCACGCACCTGGCCCGCGTCGGTCTCCAGCGGCAAGGTCAGGGTCACGCCGACCACGCCCAGGGCATTGGCCATGGTCACGTTGCGCACGTTCTGCGAAATGAACTGCGAGTTGGGCACGATCACCGTCGAGCGGTCGGACATCTGGATCTCGGTGGCGCGCACGTTGATCCGCCGAATATCCCCTTCCACGCCCGCCAGGCTGACCCAGTCGCCCACCTTCACCGGGCGCTCGGTGAGCAGGATCAGGCCGGAAATGAAGTTCTGCACGATCTGCTGCAGGCCGAAACCGATACCCACCGACAAGGCACTGACCACCCAGGTCAGGCTGGTCAGGTTGATGTGCAAGGTGGACATCACCAGCATCGCCAGGAACAGGAAGCCCAGGTAGCCGACCAGGGTCACCAGCGAGGCGCGCATGCCGGCATCCATGTCGGTCTCCGGCAGCAGGCGCTCGCTCAGCCAGCGCTTGACCACGCGGATGGCGAACCAGCCGCCAATGAAGATGGCCACGGCCAGGAGGATGTCCTGGGGCACGATCTTCAGGTTGCCGAGCACCTTGCCGCCGCTACCGTCCCAGTCGGCCAGGCTCAGCAGCAATTCGCTCGTGCTGGTGCCCGAGGGCATGAACACCAGCAGTGCCGCGGCGAACAGCAACAGGGTGCGGCCGATACCGGCGAGGATGGTGCTGGCCTGGGCCTGGTGGCGTTGCTGCAAGCCCAGCGCCGAGGCCAGGGCCAGGCCACCGGGCTGGCGCGGCGACAGCAGGGTTTCGCACAGGTCGCCGAACACCGTGATCAACAGGTAGGCACAGGTGGTGACCACGCTGACCCACAGCAGCTTGCCGGTCAGGTAGAACGCCAAGGTGAGGTAGCCGGCGAGCAGGGTCAGCAGGATCAAGCCCACCCACACCACGATCACCGCCGGAATCAGCCCGGCCAGGCCGGTCGGGCGCGGCAGCGCGTGCTTGCGCAAGGTCCGCCGGTAGCGCACCAGGGCAAAGACGAATACCAGCGACACCACCAGCGCGGTCAGGCCGTTGGTGGCCAGGGTCAGCGCCAGGCTGGTGCCGATCACGCTGTTGATGCGCTCCTGGGTCAACATCACCATCAGCACCAGGGCCAGGACCTTGGGGAACCAGCCCAGGGCGCTGGCGACCTCGTCGGGGATCGGCGGCAGGCGCCAGGAGGGCCGCTGCAGCATCAGCATGGCGCGGCCCAGGCCGGAAATGAACGCGCTGAACACCACCAGGGTGAGCACATGGTTGGTCAGGCTGGCGATATCGGTGCCCAGTTCGGCACTGCTTTCCAGGCCCCAGCGCAGCAGCGACACCGAGCCGGCGATGGTGCCCAGGGTCGCCAGGCTCACGCTCAGGGCCAGGGCGCTGCGGCGCAGCCGGCCTTCAGGCAGCCAGCGCACCATGGCGTCGGCCAGCAGGCGCTCGAGCATCCGCCGCACCCAGGTCCAGACCAGCACGGCGGCAATCAGGGTGCTGAAAAACAACCAACGGTGCTGGGCGCTGGTGGCACTGGCCAGGGCATCGGCCGCTTCGCCGCGCAAGTCGCGCAGGCGCGCCAGGTCTTCGTCGGTGGGGCGGATCAGGCTCGACCAGAACGCCGGGCTCAAGGGGCTGGCCGCGCGGCTGGTGACCTGCGAGTTGAACAGGCTGCGGCGCAGGTTGACGATCTGCGTGGAGAGGTCGCGGGCCGACTGGGTCAGCTGCGTCGCTTCCTTCTGCTCGGCCAGTACTGCGTTCTTTTCCGCAGCCAGTTGCTGGCGCTGGCGGGTCAGGCTCTCGGCCTCCTCTGGCTGTGGCGGGCCGAACACATTGAGCTGGTCGTCGAGGCGTTCGACGTCGGCGGTACGCTGGGTCGCCAGCACATCGGCCTGGCGCTGCACCTGCAGGGCCTGCTGGCGCAACTGCGACAGCAGGTCGTCGTTGGCATTGGCGCTGACGCCCTGGCGGATCTGGTCGAGGTGCTCGCTCAGTTGCTCAAGGCTTGCGTCTTCGTCCAGCACCTGCTGCTCGGCCACGGCCAGGCGCGACACCGGCGTGGCCGGGGCAGCCCAGGCGGGGAGCGCCAGCCACAGCAGCAGGGCGAGAACGCCTGGGTAAAATCGGTCAAGGCTGACACGCCTCATCGAATGTTCCTCTATACAACTCGACAGGGCGCAAATTCTACGCGTTCCGCAGGCTCAGGAGTGTGCCGTTTCTCGGGCCAGCAACTGGCGTTTGCGCTCCACGCCCCAGCGGTAGCCGCTGAGGTCGCCGTCGCGGCGCACCACCCGGTGACAGGGGATGGCCACGGCGAGGGTGTTGGCCGCGCAGGCCTGGGCCACCGCCCGCACGGCCTTGGGCGCGCCGATGCGCGCGGCGATCTCGGTATAGCTGACCTGGGTACCCGCCGGCACTTCGCGCAGCGCCTGCCAGACCCGCTCCTGGAACGCCGTGCCCTGCACATCCAGTGGCAACGCCAGGCCCAGCGCCGGGGCCTCGACAAAGCCGATCACCTCGGCGACCAAGCGCTCGAAGGCCTGGTCGCCGCCGATCAGGGTGGCCTTGGGGAATTTGTCCTGCAAATCCTGCAACAAGGGCTCTGGCTCGTCACCCAGCAGGATCGCGCAGATCCCCCGCTCGCTCTGCGCCACCAGGATCGCCCCCAGCGAGCACTGGGCCAGGGCGAAACGGATGGTGGTGCCCTGGCCGCCGGCGCGGTACTGCCGTGGGCGCATGCCCAGGCGTGCGTCGGCGCTTTCGTAGAAGCGGCTATTGGAGTTGTAGCCCGCCTCGTAGATCGCCTCGGTGACGCTGGTGCCGCTATCCAGCTGCTCGCGCAGGCGCCGCGCGCGAAAGGCCGAGGCATAGGCCTTGGGCGTGAGCCCGGTTTCGGCCTTGAACAGGCGGTGCAGGTGGAACGGGCTGACATTCAGTTCGGCGCCGAGCTGATCGAGGTTCGGCGCCGTGTCGCTGGCCTCGATCAGCCGGCAGGCGCGGGCCACCCGTTCGCTGCGGCGGCTGCCAAGGCCGGCCTTGCAGCGCTTGCAGGCACGGTAGCCGGCAGCCTCGGCCTGGCCGGCGTCGGCAAAGAACTCGACGTTCTCGCGCTTGGCCAGGCGCGAGGTGCAGGCCGGTTGGCAGTAGATTCCGGTGGTGCGCACGGCGTAGACGAAGTGGCCCGTGGCGCCGCTGTCGCGGGCCTGCACGGCGTGCCAGCGCTCGGCGTCGGTGGCGTAGGTCTGGGCGGGTTTCATGGGCCTCTCCTGGAGTTCGATGCCGTCAGCCTGGCAGGGCCGGCGTTGCGCGTAACTCCGAATCTTGCGTTGTTTTCAGCGGTCTGATCGCCCGCCAACACCGGCACAGCCGGTGCCATCCACTGCGTTGCCTGGTTCGCCAGCAAGCTGGCTACAGGAGGAGCGTCTGCGCCACGACTGGGCCATCATGCTCGCCACAGATACCACGCCGCCACCGTGCGATACGGGCGCCAGGCCATTCCCAGCCCGCGCATCTGCGCGGGTGTCGGGGCCTTCTCCAGCCCTTTGAGGCGCCGATAGCCTTCGCGCACGCCAAAATCATCCACTGGCAGGATATCCGAACGCTCGAGGCTGTAGATCAACAGCATCTCCACCGTCCAGCGTCCCACCCCGCGCAGGGCCACCAACCGTTCGATCAAGGCTTCGTCTTCCAGCACCAGGGCCTGCGCCCGGCTCGGCACTGTCCCGTCCAGGCTGGCCTGGGCAATACCGTGCAAGGTTGCCGTCTTGCTCGCGGAAAAGCCGCAGGCGCGCATGGTCTGAGGCGTCAATGCCAGCAATTGCGCAGGCGTGGGAAATGCCGTTTCAGCAAACAGCGCCAGCAACCGCCCGAGAATCGCCTGCGCCGCCCGCGCATGCAACTGCTGGTAGGCAATTGCCCGGACTAGCGCCTCGTACGGCTCGCGCCCAGGCGTGGCGCGGTGCAAGCAGGGCCCGACGGTAGCGATATGCCGCGCCCAGTCTGCATCCAGCCCCGCGAGGGTCTGTGTGGCCTGCATGACAGCGTGGGGCGAAAGGTCTGCAAGGATCATCGGTGGTATCCGGCCTGGAACAAACCTGCAGCCTAGCCCAGCCGTCCAGTACCGAAACGCCGGATCTTGCGCAGTGACTCGCGGCTCAATCCACCGCCGCCTGCAGCTTGCCGGCCCGCCGATAGGCCTGGCGGGCAAAGCACACGAACAACCCGGCCATCAGCGCCAGGGCCATCGGCAAGCCATGGGGCGCGACGTCCATCGCCGCGCCGCTGACCAGCGGCCCGACCAGACTGCCCACGCCCCACAGCAAGCCGACGCTGGCGTTGGCGGTCACCAGGTCCTGCCCCTTGAAGCGCTGGCCGATCAGCACCAGCGCCAAGGTATAGATCCCACCGGCCACCGCCCCCAAAACCACCAGCAATGGCCACAGCAGCCAGGTCAGTTGCAGCAGCCAAGGCAAGGCGATGCCGATCGCCATCGCCGCCAGCCCGCACACCAGGTGCAGCCCGGTGCGTTCGACCCGGTCGGCGAGCCAGCCCAGCGGCAGCTGGAAGATCATGTCGCCGGCAAACACTACGGTCACCATCAGCGCCGCCACGCCCACGGCAAAACCGTGGCTGGTGGCATACACCGGCAACAGCGACAGCACCACCGCGTCGAAGAACGAGAAGAACAGCACCGCCACGCACAACGCCGGGGCCACGCGGAAGAAGCCGGCCAGGCCGAAACTCTTGGCGTCCTCGGCATGCTCGACGTGGTCGTTGGGCACGGTGAACAGGATGCACAGCAGGGCCAGGCCGTAGCACAGGGTGACTACCCCGGTCAGCCACGGGCTGTCGGCGCCGAGCAGCGCCAGTAGCGCCGGGCCGAGCACCTGGAAGCCGGTGAAACTGGTGGCGTACAAGGCCATGATCTTGCCGCGGTTGTGCTCCGGGCACAGCTCGTTGACCCACGACTCGCCGAGGATGATCGCGATGCCCATGCCAAGGCCCAGCCCCAGGCGTAGCAGCGCCAGCCACAGCATCGAGTCGAATGCCCATTCCAGCAAGGCGATGCTCAGGGTGCACAGGCTGAAGCTGAGCAGGTAGATGACCCGCCGGGTCAGGTGCTTGCAACAGGCATCGACCATGAAGGCCGAGAGCATCATGCCCGCCGCCGGGATCGCCGAGATGACACCGATCTCCAGCGTCCCCGCCCCCGCTTGATGTAAACGCAACGACACCAACGGCAGGCTCGCCCCGAGGCTGAAACCGACCACCGACACGGCGAACAACAGGCCCGCCAGCAAACGCATGTTCATGTACCACTCCTTGCAAGCCGACGCGCAGGGGGCGCTGGCGCTGGCCCTGGTCGACTGGAAATTCCGCTGAAAGATGTTCGAACGCAGGCGCCCGCAGTCACGCCGGGATGGCGCAGGACACAGGGGCGCGGATCAGTTCAGGGCAAGGTGTGGCGAGAAGGTGAAGGCGAACAGCACGCTGCGCCGACGCTTGAGCACCGTGTCGCTCGGCCACGCGCGGCGCGCTGTCGGGGCGACAGACGGGCGGGGCGAGCAGAAGACATCGGTACGGCGCATCGCTTGAACTACGCAGGTCAAAGAATGAAGGCGGCACTCTAGGCCAGGGGGGGCGTTACGTCAATCGCGGGGCAAGCCCACTCCCACGCAGGTTCGTGGGAGCGGCTTGCCCCGCGAGTCCTTCAACGTTTACCGGTGGATGGCAAGAACACCGCCAGCAAGCCGAACAGCGGCAGGAACGAGCACAGCCCATATACGTACTCGATACCCCGCAGGTCGGCCACATACCCCAGCAACGCCGCGCCGATGCCGCCGAAGCCGAACATCAGGCCGAAGAAGATCCCGGCGATCATCCCCACGTTACCCGGCACCAGCTCCTGGGCATACACCACGATGGCCGAGAAGGCCGAGGCCAGGATGAAGCCGATCACCACGCTGAGCACGGTGGTCCAGAACAGGTCGGCATACGGCAGCGCCAGGGTGAACGGCGCCACGCCCAGGATCGAGAACCAGATTACCGCCTTGCGCCCGATGCGATCGCCAATCGGCCCGCCGAAGAAGGTCCCGGCCGCCACGGCGCCAAGGAACAGGAACAGGTGCAACTGCGAACTGGCCACCGACAGCTGGAACTTCTCGATCAGGTAGAAGGTGAAGTAGCTGGTGAAGCTGGCCATGTAGAAGTACTTGGAGAACACCAGCAAGCCCAGCACCAGCAATGCCAGCATCACCCGCTGGCGCGAGATGCCATGCTTGGCTTGCAGCGCCTTGCGTGCCTTGGCCTGGTCGAGGTGCTCCTTGTACCAGCGGCGCAGCATCAGGGTCACCGCCAGGAAGAACAGCCCCGCCACGCCGAACCAAGCCACATGGCCCTGGCCAAACGGAATGACGATCGCCGCCGCCAGCAAGGGGCCGAGGGCGGATCCGGCGTTGCCACCGACCTGGAAGGTCGACTGGGCCAGGCCGAAGCGCCCGCCCGAGGCCAGCCGGGCGATACGCGAGGTTTCCGGGTGGAAGGTCGAGGAGCCGATCCCCACCAGCGCCGAGGCCAGCAGGATCATCGGGAAGCTGCCGACGAAGGCCAGCATCACGATCCCCACCAGGGTGCACAGGGTGCCCATGGGCAACAGGTTGGGGGTCGGGTGCTTGTCGGTGAAAAAGCCAACCCATGGCTGCAGCAGCGAGGCGGTGATCTGGAAGGTCAGGGTGATCAGGCCGATCTGGGCAAAGCTGAGGTCGTAGTTGGCCTTGAGCATCGGGTAGATCGCCGGCAGCACCGACTGGATCAGGTCGTTGATCAGGTGGGCCAGGGCACAGAAGCCGATGATGCGCATCACCAGCGGGTTGGCCGGGTTGCTCACGGGAGGGGGCTGGGTACTGCTGGTGGCCATGGGCTGATATCCGAGCACAGGGTGGGATCCGATTATCGTGAAACAAATAGATACGAAGCTAGCTTTTTATTCGCTCGCCGGTTGCCTGAACGCGGCGCAGGTTTCACCAGCAAGGCGGTGTCTACGCAATCGTTCTTTATCTCACGTACTTGCAAATAATTCTCAATATAATTAGCATCCTTGGCATCATTATTCCCCCGTAAACACTGGGCCACCCGCCCTCCCCCGCGAGCAGACCGATCCCATGAGCCCGATGCCCGCCCTGCAGCCGCCAGCCGATCCTGAACACGAAGCCCTGGAATGGTTCACCCGCCTGCGCCAGCCCGGCTGTGACGAACGCCTGCGCCAGGCCTTCGCGGCGTGGTGCCAGGAGCCATTCAACGCCCAAGCCTACGCCGCGCTGGAAACCTACTGGCAACAGTTGCAGGTACCCGCGGCGCGGCCACGGCCGCGGATCCTCAAGCTGCGTCAAAGCCGCATGGGCCTGCTGCTGGGGCTGTTGTTCCTGATGCTGCTGGCGCTGCTGGCCTGGCTCTATTGGCCCATGCTGCAACGCCTGGGCAGCGAACTGCACACCGACGTCGGCGAGCGGCGCAGCGTGCGCCTGGCCGACGGCTCGACCCTGCACCTGGACAGCGCCAGCGCGATGAACGTCGACCTGCGCGGCCGCACCCGCCAGTTGCAGCTGGTTCAGGGCCAGGTGTACCTGGAAGTGATGCTCGATGGCCGGGCCCTGGAGGTGCAGGTCGACGACACCCGCATCCAGGTGTTCGGCAGCCGTCTGCAGATCGCCCGCCACGGCGATCATGACGAGCTGGTGGTGATCAAGGGCAAGGCCGCGCTGATCCAGGGCGGTGACCTGCGCATGGTCAACGCGGGCGAGCGCGTGACCTTCAACGCCGCGCATATCGAGCCGGTGGCCAAGGTCGACACGCAAACCGTCGATGCCTGGCGCAACGGCCAACTGAAAGCCAGGGACTTGCCGTTGACGCAAGTGCTGGAACGTCTGGCCGGGTATCAAGGCCAGCGCCTGTGGTTACTGAACGAGCAGGCCGGGTATCGCCGCGTCAGTGCCGATTTCGACCTGGATCACCCGGCCCAGAGCCTTGCCAGGCTGGCCGACCAACAGCAGTTGCGCCTGCACAGCGTACTCGGCCACTGGCTGATCGCGCGCTGAGCCGGGTATTCCCGCTAAGTTTTTGAAAGGTTGGGAAATTTTTTTTGAAAACGTTGTTGACAGGATGACGATTCACGCTAATAATGCGCGCCAAGTTGGCTACATAGCTCAGTTGGTTAGAGCATAGCATTCATAATGCTGGGGTCCGGGGTTCAAGTCCCTGTGTAGCCACCACCTTTTAAAAGGGCTTATCGAAAGATAAGCCCTTTTTCTTTGCCTGCGAAAAAGCTACTTCACGCCTGCCACCACCACGGCCAGCCCCAGGCCGATCAACGCCACGCCGATGACCCGGTCGACCACCACCTGGCGCTCGATCATCGCCCGACGCAGCAAGTGGTTGGAAAAAAACACCGCCACCAGGCTGAACCACACCCAATGGGCGAACGACATGAACGCGCCATAGGCGAAGTCCAGCGCCAGCGGGCTGCCGGGCTGCACCACTTGGGTGTAGGCACTGACCACGAAGAGCATGGTCTTGGGGTTCAGCGCGTTGGTCAGAAAGCCCGTGCGCAAGGCGCTCGCCACATTTGTCTCGCCGTGCGCCAAGCCGTCGAGGCTTATACGCGTGGTATTGGTCAGCGACTTGTAGCCGAGGTAGATCAGGTACCCGGCGCCAAGCACTTTCATGGCCAGGAACAACATCGGGCTCTGGCTGATGATCACGGCGATCCCGAGCACGGTATACAGCACATGCACCTGCACCCCCAGGGCAATCCCCATCGCTGCGGCCAGGCCGGCCGTGCGGCCCTGGGCATAACTGCTGCGGGTGACCATGGCGAAGTCGGCGCCAGGGCTGATGACGGCCAGAAGGGTGAACAGGGCGACGGCGATGAGTTCGTTCAAACAGGTATCCTCGATGAAAATTCACTGAAGATGGGATTATCCCGATGCCTGGAACGGGTAAAAATCGATTTATAGTGAAGCTAATCTGCTAGTTTTCCTGACACACCCGCGAGACCGCCGGAACAGCCCAGCACATGAAACTGCCGCCCCTCAACGCCTTCCACTACTTCGACATTGCCGCCCGCGGCGAGAGCTTCGTGCGCGCCGCCGAACAGCTGCACGTGACCCACGGCGCCGTCAGCCGCCAAGTGCGCCTGCTCGAGGAAAGCCTCGGGGTGGCGCTGTTCGAGCGGCGCAACCGGGCCGTGTTCCTCACCGCCGCTGGCCGCGAACTGCACGACACCACCCAGGCGCTCTTCGGCCAACTCGAAGCCACCGTGCAACGCCTGCAACAACAGCCGGCGGACACCGTGCTGGTGGTGTCCTGCGAACCGACCATCGCCATGCGCTGGCTGATCCCGCGCCTGCCGCGCTGGCAGGCCGCCCACCCCGACCTGCAACTGCACCTGGTGGCCGCCGGCGGCCCGGTGGACTTCGCCCGCGGCGGCATTGACCTGGCCTTGCGCCGCGACGATTTCCAGTGGGATCGCCAACTGCACAGCCTGAAGATCTGCGACGAATGGATCGGCCCGGTGTGCGCCCCCGGCCATCCAGGCCGGCGCCTGCTGCACAGCGCTACCCGCCCCGACGCCTGGGCCACCTGGCAGCGCCTGGGCGGCCAGGCCATCGGCCAGGGCGAGCGCAGCGACTTCGAGCACTTCTACCTGTCGATCCAGGCCGCCAGCGCCGGCCTGGGCCTGGCCATGGCCTCGGCGCTGATGGTCCGCGACGAACTGCACAGCGGCCAGCTACAGGCGCCGTTCGGCTTCCTCAAGGAAGGCTCCGGCTATCACCTGCTCAGCCCGCAGGCGCTGGACGATGGCAGCAAGCGCCAACGTTTCGCCGACTGGGTCCGCAGCGAATGCCAGGCCTGCTTGGCTCAGCTGGGCTTGCTGCAGAACGACGAGCCGGCGCTGCCATCGCCGCCCCAGGTGCGATAGCCCGCCGTGTCGAGGTGGATGCGCCCCGACGGATAGCGCCCCAGCCCCATGTTCCAGGCCTGGCCATGCTGCTGCCAGAAGCGGCACAGCGGGTTGGGGTCGGCCCAGGCCGGCAACAACAGGTCGACGGCGAAGGCGCGCATGTGCGCGCTGCTTGGCGCGCCACCGGCACAGGCGTTCAAGCGCGGATCGCGGTAGGCCGACACCACTTCGAACTGGCGCAGGGCACCCTGCTCACCCAGCAGCTTGATCAGCACCAGGGTCGAGCGCACCGCCGGCCAATGGCTGGCCGGTGGTACCGCGAACGGCGCAGCCTTGCACAACCGCCAATCCGAGGCCGAGCGCAGCAACTGGTGGATCGGCACCACCCCATACAGCCGTGCGTCCACCAGCATTTCACGAAAGCTACGGTTTTCATGATCCCCCGCCCACTGGGCGAACATCCACAGGTCGCGCTCGTCAGCCTGGGCCATGCCCGGGCCGGACAGCGCGATAGCCAGTAGCCAGCACTTGGCGCTTTTCATGCCCCCACCTCTTCATCCACCATGTGTCGCGCCCGCCCTCCTGGCGGCCACTGACAAGGAGTTAAGCATGCACAAGATGGCTGTATCGGGCCTGGCCGCCCTCACCTTCAGCGGCCTGGCCATGGCCGACGCGCAGATCGACCTGGGCGACGCCCAGCGCGTGACCCGACTGTTCGCCTACCCCAACAACTGCAACGTCATCTGCTACCGCGACTGGACCCTGGAACAGACCGTCGAGCACTACCTGAGCCAAAGCGTGCAGCGCGACGGCTACGCCAACGCAAAGGTCAAGGTGAGCCGCGAGCATGACCAGCTGCACGCCAGCATCAGCGGCGTCCCGGCCAGCTACACCGAGCCCCTGCGCAAGCTGCTCGACAGCGGCGAGCTGGCCTACCAGGGCGCGACCCAGCTCAACCAGAAAGGCGGCTGGGACTACAGCTGGTACCTGTTCCTGCCCCTGGGCATGGCCCTGGAGAACCGCCGCAGCATCGAGCTGCTGCACTTTCCGCCGGATTATTCGCTGACCCGCTACCAGGACTACCTGAAGTCCAACACCACCGACCGCTGGGCGCAGTTGCTGACCTTCAACGGCGTCGAAACTACCCAGACCCCGGCCTACCAGACCATCGTCGACATCGCGCCGATCGCCGCCCCGGCCAGCGCCGGCAAGGACCTGGAAGGGGTCTACAGCTACTTCAACGAGTATCAGGTGCGCATGGTCAAGGAGGTCGCCCTCAGCCACGACGGCAAGGCGGCCCTGCCGATGGTCGCCTTCGGCGCGCCGGTGCGTGCCTGGATCGAGCAGCAGTATGGGCCGAAGGTCAACGTGCTGGGGCTGGTGAGCATCAGCCCCGAGCCCGCCAGTGCCAAGGTGCCGGTGCTCGGCGCCAACCACCCCAGCGCGATCTGGTACGCCGCCGACCCGAAAAGCTACGACGGCGACCAGGACAAGGCCGACGCCGCGGGCCTGAAGATGATGGGCCAGGACCTGACCGCCGCCTGCTGGCAGGCCGGCATGGGGCGCAACCGGCAGGCCGACGCCAAGCTCACCCTGGATGCCTGCACCAGCAAGTGGCAGGTAACTCAGAAGAAGCAAACCTGCGAATTGTTCTACCGCACCATCCGCGAGATGACGCCAGAGCAGGCCGCGGCCAAGTGCAACAGCGGGCCGGTGACGCGCAGCCTGCGGGATTTGCGCAAGCCGATCGAAGTGGAACACCCGCAGATCTGAGCCGGTTGCGCGAGGGGCCACCAATCTCAAACCTTGCGCGCCCCTTGTGGGAGCGGCCTTGTGTCGCGAAAGGGCCGCAAAGCGGCCCCGGCGATCTTTATGCGAACACTGAAATCCTGGGGCCGCTACGCAGCCCTTTCGCGACACAAGGCCGCTCCCACCGTGGCACGGTGATGCCACGGCGGGAAAGAGCCCTTCAAATACAGAGAACGCTGCTCAGTCTTCGAGCAACGTGCAGGCCATCACCAGCGCATCCTCGCGCCCACCCGCCAGCGGGTAGTAGTCGCGGCGCCGGCCAATCTCGTTGAAGCCATAGCGCTCGTACAGGCGATAAGCCGACTGGTTGCTGGCCCGCACTTCGAGGAAGCACTCCCGGCCATTGAGCTGGTAGGCCCGCGCCATCAGGTGCTCGAGCAGCCGCAAGCCCAGCCCGCGCCCCTGGTTCTCAGGCTTGACGGTGATATTGAGCAGGTGCGCCTCGTCGATGATCACGTTGATCACGCCATGGCCAACCTGCTGCTGGCCGTCGAACATCAACCACACTTCGTAGGACTTCAAGGCGTCCTGGAAGATACCGCGGGTCCAGGGATGACTGAACGCGGCGTATTCGATTTTAAGCAGGGCATCCAGATCCGCCTCGGTCGCCGGGCGGAAACTGATCGAGTCACTCATTCAACGCGCTTCCAGCGCGCCATCAGCTGGCGCATGGCTTTCCAGACGTCCGCCTTGCGCTGCGGCTCGTCCATCAACAGTTCAAGGCCGGGCAAGGCCCAGGCATCGCCGAGCAGCTCGACCTTGAGTTCTTGGTAATAGGCCTCGGCCTCGGCCTGGCCGGCGTAGCGCATGGCCGGCAGGCCGATCAGCCACAGGCAGGTGCAGGGGGCTTCCTCCAGGCGCGCGGCGATAAAGCCCTGGACGAAATCGCGGGCGGCCTCGGGCCCCTGGTCCATGTTGCCGCGCACCAGCAGTGGCCAGCGCACCGGCTCGCCGATGATCTGCGGCGCGTCCGGCAGGCCGGCGGCGCGCAGCATGTCCTTGAGCAGCAGGTAGGACGGGTCGCGGCTCTGGAACGGCTGGCCGGTGGCCAGCTCGACCAGCAGCAGGCAACTGCCGGCCCGCAGTAACTGCAGGGCGAAGCGTGGTGGCGGTACCGGCGCCGGGCGTGGCGCGGGGGCCTCCTGCTCGGCCTCGACCGGCTTGGCGGCCGGTTTCGGCGCGCTGCCCGGGCGCGGGATCTCGATCTTCGGCCGCTCGGCACGCGCCTGAGGGGCCGCCGGGGTGGCGCTCGGCGCAGGCGCGGGAGCGGCCGGGCGCACCTCGAAGTCGACGCCCTCGACCGGCGCCACCGGCAACAGCAGCTCCGGCCGCGACGGGGCGGCGAACGGCAGTTCGGCGCGCGGCAGCCAGTGCACCACTTGCATGGCGGACAGGTAGGCGCGGCGGCGGGACTCGATCAGCAAGGCACGGGTATCCGGTGGACGAAATCAGGCGGGCATTCTAACGCCGTTGCCCAGGATGCGCCGCAACAGATTGTCGGCCATCGCGGGGCAAGCCCGCTCCCACGGCCCCGTGACCAGCCAGTGAATCCCCCCTGAAGCCTCAGGGTTATCCCCATAACAGACCAAGGGGTGAAATCCTCCCCCCTGGATGCAGTACAATCGCCCCTTTTATTTGGCAACGAGTCGACCCGCCAATGATCGAACCCAAGCGCGTCCTGCGCGCCCTAGCCGAACACTGGGCCTTGATCGAGCCGCTGTGCGAGCGCTTCGACCAGGGCACCCTGAGCCTGGTCGAGCTGCGCCAGCAGCTGGCCCGCCAGCAGGTGGAAAGCACCCCGCAGGACATCACCCAGCTGCTCGACGTATGGATCCGCCTGGACATCCTGGTCCCGGTGGCCAAGAGCCCGAACCGCTTCGAGCTCAACGCGCAGATCCACGACTTCCTCGCCTACCTGCGCCGTGAGCACCGCCTGGGCCTGTGCCTGGAGATCGAGGCCTACCTGCGCCACCTGGAACGCCTGGCCGGGCATATCCAGGATGCCTTCGACAACCGCGACAGCGACGACCTGGCGCGCCAGCTGCGCCTGCTCGACATGCGCGTGCGCGACGTGCTGAAGAAGCTCGACAACGACGAGCAGGCCCTGCAGGCCGTGGCCGAGCGGGCCAAGACCAGCAACCGGCAGATCCCCCTGCGCCAGCGCTACGCCGAGGTTTTGGCGACCTGGGACGAATACGTCGAACCGATGATCCAGCTGGTCAACGCCGACGGTGCGTTCGAACAGGGCGTGCGCAAGGTCGAGACCGTGCTGCTGCGCCTGCTGGGCGAGCAGGCGCGCCTGGGCCACCTGGTCGACGACGACATGCTGCTGCGTACCCACGCGCGGATCCTCGAAATGCAGACCAGCGCCCAGCTGACCCTGCGCCATGCCCGCGAGCTGCTGCTGCCGCTGCGCGAGGAAGCCCGCCGGCACAACGCGGTGACCCGCGGCGCCGCGCTGGCCCTGTCGGTGATTCGCAAGAAAGGCATCGACGCCGTGCCGCAAGCGGCCATGCCGATGTTCACCCGCCCACAAAGCACCTTCCTCGGCAGCGCCAGCCAGGTCGAGGCCTACGTCTACGCCCTGGCCCGCTTCGAGCCCAAGCCGGCGCGCTTCCCCAAGGCGCACAAGACCCACAAGGGCCCGATCCCGCGCGCGCCGCGCACGGTCAAGGAAATGCTCGAGCGCTGCGAAGACGCCCTGCCGCTGCCGGACCTGATGGTCTGGCTGCTGGAGCAGGAGCCCGAGGGCGCCACCGACGAGCTGCTGTACTGGTTCTCGCGCCTGTCGCGAGAAAAGCGCTTCAGCCGCCAGCGCCTCGACCGCCAGCAATACACCACCCGCGAACACCTGGTCAGCCTGCGCTCCTTCGCCCTGACGTCCAGCCGCGCAAACCCGCCGGCCACCACGACCGAATCCACCGCGAGCCCCACCCATGCATCTTGATCTTTCCGAACTGTCCCAGCTCGCGCCGATCTTCCGCGAGCTGTTCAAGGGCTTCCACGTCAGCCGCCGCGACCCGGAGCTATACGCCCAGCTGTCGAACTTCCAGGACCAGTACCGCACCCTGTTCAAGGCCCTGGGCTTCGAGCTGGTGTGCGACACCCGCGGCTTCTACTACTTCGTCCCCGAGCAGGCCGCCGCGCAGGTGAACAAGACCGCCCAGCGCCTGTCGCTGTTCACCTTCATCCTGGTCGAGCACCTTGCCGACCAGGGCCGCGACCCGATGGTGGTGCTCGATGGCGGCAGCATCGGCCGCGACGAGCTGCCTTCGCTGCTGGACAAGTACCGCGACCTGTTCCTGCAGGCCGAGGTGCAGACCGTCGAGGAGCTGGAAGAAAAGATCCTGCGACGCATGACCCAGCTCGGCTTCGCCCACGAGGAAGGCGGCATCTACCGCTTCCTGCCACCGATGCACCGTTTCCTCGACGTGTGCCTGTCGGTGCAGCAGGACCGCGACCTGGCCGCCACCCTGCACAGCGACCTGCCGCTGCCGGTGCCGGTGCTGGTGGTGGAAGAGACGCCCGAAGAACTCAACCGCACCGACGACCCGCTCGACCTCACGCCGTTTGCTGGTGAGGAAAGCGAAGAGGATGCCCTGGCCCGGGCGATCCGCGAAGAGCAACAGGAGATTGACGCATGAGCCAGGAACGCTACGGCATCCGCCGCTTCGCACTGCTCAACACCGCCGGCTACAGCCTGGGCCTGTTCCCCCTGGAACACCCGCTGTCGGTCTATGGCGCCAACAACCTGGGTAAATCGGCGTCGATCAACGCCCTGCAGTTCCCGATCCTGGCGCGCATGTCCGACATGAGCTTCGGCAAGTACAGCCTGGAGCAGTCGCGGCGCTTCTACTTCGCCAGCGACACCAGCTACATCCTCTGCGAACTGAACCTGCCCCACGGCCCCCACGTGATCGGCGTGGTCGGCCGCGGCCCAGGTGGCGGCTTCGGCCACCAGTTCTTCGCCTACCAAGGCGAGCTGGACCTGGCCCACTACCAAAAAGACGACACCTGCCTGCGCCAGAAGGAGCTGTTCACCAACCTCGAGCGTCATGGCCTTAAAGCCTACGAGCTCAAGCCGGACGAACTGCGCCGGCTGCTGGTCGGTGGCCACACCTCGGTGCCGCTGGACCTGACCCTGATCCCGCTGCGCTCGACCAGCGAGCAGAGCCTGAAGACCTTCCGCGCGCTGTTCATCAACCTGCTGCACATGCGCGAGATCACCGCCGCCAAGCTCAAGCAGCTGTTCCTCGACGCCTTCGAGCACAGCCTGCGCTCGGGCAGCGTCGACTACATCGCCGCCTGTGAAGAGGCCTTCCGCGACGTGCGCCGCATGGAGGGCGACTACAACGCCCTGGTGGCCGCAGGCCCGCTGGTCGAGGCCCTGGCCGGCGGCGTGGCCCAGCGCGACATCCTGCGCGGCAAGCTGCACCGCATCTCGCCATTGCTCGACAACCTGCTGGGCACTTGGCAGGAATACGCCATGGCGCGCAAGGAAGAACTGACCATCCAGGCCGAGCACTACCGTGGCGAGCAGGACCGCCTGCAGAACGACCAGCGCGGCGGCACCCAGGAGCTGATGCGCCTGGAGCGGGAAATCACCGGCATCCAGCGCTGGCTGGGCGAGCTGTCAGTGCTCAAGCACCGCTTCGCCCTGGTCGACGACGTCAAGGTCCTGGAGCAGCAGCTGCTGGCGGCCAAGGACGCCCACGACGAACTGGCCGGCGCCCTGGCCCAGTCGCGGCAGTTCTCGGCAGAAGACCTCGACGAGCGCGTGCGCGACCTCGAGAAACGCGTCAAGGCGGTCAAGCAGCAGCTCGACCACGCCGACAACAACAGCTATGCGCGCCTGCGCGAGGAGTTCTCGCAGCAGGACGTCGACCGCCTGATGCGCCTGTTCAACGGCGCGCTGTTCAGCCTGCCGCTGGGTGAGCGCGGCATCGAGCTGGACGACAGCGATGTCTGGGTGAAAACCCTCGAAGGCGTGCTCGATCGCTTCAAGGGCGAACGCTTCGAAGTGCCGGGCCTGTCCATCGACATCTCGCACATCGACCCGCCCGCACTGCAGGCGCTGGCTGACCGCGCCGCCCTGCGCGACCAGAAAGAGCGCCTGGAAAAGGAGCTCAAGCAGCTCAAGACCCAGCAGGCCGTGGCCCTCGACCGCGCCGCCAGCAAGGCCCAGACCGAAGCCCTGTACCAGCAGGTGCTGGATGCGCAGAAGGCCCTGGAAGACTACCGCCGCACCGAGACCCTCAGCGCCGAAGAGCCGGAGAAGCTGGAGCAACTGGGCCAGCTGGAAGCCGCCCAGGACGAGCTCAAGCGCTCCAGCGACGCCTTCACCGAGCGCGTCCAGCAGCTGTCGGCCAAGCTGCAACTGGTGGGCCGGCAAATCGCCGACCTGGAAGCCAAGCAGCGCACCCTGGAAGACGCCCTGCGTCGTCGCCAGCTGCTGCCGGCCGACCTGCCGTTCGGCACGCCGTTCATGGAAGCCATCGATGACTCCATGGACAACCTGCTGCCCCTGCTCAACGACTACCAGGACAGCTGGCAGGCCTTGCAGCGCGTGGACAACCAGATCGAGGCGCTGTACGCCCAGGTGCGCCTGAAAGGCGTGGCCAAGTTCGACAGCGAAGACGACATGGAGCGCCGCCTGCAACTGCTGATCAACGCCTACTCGCACCGCACCGAGGAAGCGCTGACCCTGGCCAAGGCCCGCCGCGCGGCGGTCACCGACATCGCCCGGACCCTGCGCAACATCCGCAGCGACTACGACAGCCTCGAGCACCAGCTGGCCCTGTTCAACCGCGAGATCAACAAGCGCCAGGTGTCCAACCTGGAGAGCTTCCGCGTGGTGCTGGCGCCGAACAAGGAAGCGCTCAAGCACATCGACCAGATCATCCACAGCGCCGGCCAGTACGAGGAAGGCGAAACGCTTTCGGTGTTCGACCTCACGCAAAGCGCCGAGCAGGATCACAAGAACGAAGAGGCCAAGGAGTACCTGGCGCGGCTGGTGGCGGCCAACCACAACCAGCTGGGCCTGAAGGACCTGTTCGAACTGGCCTTCGAGATCACCAAGATCAACGGCCAGCCGGTGATCCATGCCGACATCGACGGCGCGGCGTCCAACGGCACCACCATGACCATCAAGGCGCTGACCAACATGTACCTGTTGCTGCACCTGATGGACCGCGACCTGGCCGGGCGCATTCGCCTGCCTTACTACCTGGACGAGGCGGCGGACATCGACGAACGCAACCAGGCCGCGTTGCTCGAGACCAGCCAGCAGCTGGGCTTCGTGCCGATTCTGGCGAGCGTGAAGCCGCAGGTGTCGGCACGGGTGGCGATTGACCTGGAAGGCGGTAGCGGGCCGAACGGCATCTACATCGACGAGGCGGACTGGAAGTACATCAGCCGTCGCGACGAGGTCAAAGCCATCGTGCGCGAGGATGAGGCCGAGGAACTGGCCTGACACCTGTGTACTGGGGCCGCGTTGCGGCCCTATCGCGACACAAGGCCGCTCCTACAGGGTTTATGCGTACCCCTTGTAGGAGCGGCCTTGTGTCGCGAAAGGAGGCCAAAGGCCTCCCGGCGATCTACCAGGCTATCAGTGAGCCCATGGCAGGATCGGAATCGCAGTCACCGCATTCTGCGGGCTGCCTTCGATCATGCGGTCGCTATACACCAGATACACCAGGGTATTGCGCTTCTTGTCGAGAAAACGCACCACCTGCATGGTCTTGAACACCAGCGAGGTGCGCTCCTTGAACACCTCCTCGCCATCCTTGAGCTCACCCTTGAAGTGGATCGGCCCGACCTGACGGCAGGCGATCGACGCCTCGGCACGGTCCTCGGCCAAGCCCAAGCCCCCTTTCAAGCCACCGGTCTTGGCCCGCGACAGGTAGCAGGTCACGCCATCGACCTTCGGGTCGTCGAACGCCTCGACGACGATACGGTCATTCGGCCCGACGAACTTGAACACGGTGGACACCTGGCCGATCTCCTCGGCCCCGGCCAGCATCGGCAGCGCCAGCGCGGCGGCGGCAATCAATCCTTTAAACACTTGCATCTCCTTCAGACCAACACCAGGTTGTCGCGGTGCACCAGCTCAGGCTCGGCGCTGTAGCCCAGCAGGCCCTCGATGGCGTCGGACGGCTGGCCGATGATCTTCTGCGCCTCCAGGGCGCTGTAGTTGGCCAGGCCGCGGGCCACTTCCAGGCCGTCGGGGCCGACGCAGACCACCATCTCGCCACGACGGAAGCTGCCCTGCACGGTTTTCACGCCCACCGGCAGCAGGCTCTTGTGCGATTCGCGCAGCGCCTTCACGGCGCCGTCGTCGAGCACCAGGGTGCCACGGGTTTGCAGGTGCCCGGCCAGCCACTGCTTGCGCGCGGCGAGCATGCCGCGCTCGGGCGACAGCAGGGTGCCCAGGCGCTCGCCAGCCTTCAGGCGATCCAGCACGCGCTCGATGCGTCCGCCGATGATGATGGTGTGGGCACCGGAACGGGCGGCCAGGCGCGCGGCGCGCAGCTTGGTCTGCATGCCACCACGGCCCAGGGCGCCACCGGTGCCACCGGCCACGGCATCCAGCGCCGGGTCGTCGGCGCGGGCCTCGTAGATCAGCTGGGCTTCGGGGTTGTTGCGCGGGTCGGCGTCGAACATGCCGTCGCGGTCGGTGAGGATCACCAGCAGGTCGGCCTCCACCAGGTTGGCCACCAGCGCCGCCAGGGTATCGTTGTCGCCGAAGCGGATCTCGTCGGTGACTACCGTGTCGTTCTCGTTGATCACCGGCACCACGCCCAGGTCGACCAGGGTGCGCAAGGTGCTGCGGGCGTTGAGGTAGCGCTTGCGGTCGGAGAGGTCGTCATGGGTCAGGAGGATCTGCGCGGTGTGCTTGCCGTGCTCGCCGAAGCTCGACTCCCAGGCCTGCACCAGGCGCATCTGGCCGATCGAGGCCGCGGCCTGCAGCTCGTTCATCGCACTCGGTCGCGAGGTCCAGCCCAGCTGGCTCATGCCCGCCGCGACGGCCCCGGAGGAGACCAGCACCAGTTCCACGCCCGCTTCACGCAGGGCCACCATCTGCTCGACCCAGACCGCCATCGCGCCGCGGTCGAGGCCCTTGCCATCGGCGGTCAGCAGCGCGCTGCCGATCTTCACGACCCAGCGCTTGGCGCCCGTCACCTTGCTTCGCATCTTCTCTTCCAACCTATGTCGAATCTGTAGATACCTTGGATACAAAAACGCCGCTCGTTCGGACGTTATGCTCACTTGGAATCAGTGGGTCGACTGGGGGCGCTTTGCGCCCCTTTCGCGACACAAGGCCGCTCCCACAGGTCAGAGAGTGGGAGCGGCCTTGTGTCGCGAAAGGGCTGCAAGGCAGCCCCAGCAGCATCACCGGTAAATCAAGTGAAGTGCATAACGTCCGAACGAGCGGCGTTTAGTGTACTGCAACCGATCAGTCGCGCACGTAAATGATTTCCGGGCCGTCTTCGTCGTCCTCGAAATCATCCCAGTCGTCATCGTCGCCGATGTCGTGCACGCTCTTGACGCCGGTGCGGCGCAGGGTGCGGGCGTCGTCCAGGGCCTGCAGCTGGGCACGGGCCTCGTCCTCGATGCGCTGGTCCAGCTCGGCCAGCTCGGCGGCGTAGGCCGGGTCGTTGGCCAGGCGGTCGGCGCGGTCCTCGAGGTAACGCATCAGGTCGTGGCTGAGCTGCTCGGTGCCCTGCTTGGCGATGGCCGAGATCACGTACACCGGGCCTTCCCAGTTCAGGCGCTCGACCACTTCCTTGACGCGCGCGTCCTTCTCGTCGTCCATGATCATGTCGGCTTTGTTCAGCACCAGCCAGCGCTCACGATCGACCAGCGCCGGGCTGAACTGCGCCAGCTCGTTGATGATGATCTCGGCGGCATCGGCCGGGCTGCTGCCGTCTAGCGGCGCCAGGTCGACCAGGTGCAGCAGCACGCGGGTACGGGCCAGGTGCTTGAGGAAGCGGATACCCAGGCCGGCGCCTTCGGAGGCGCCTTCGATCAGGCCGGGGATGTCGGCGATGACGAAGCTCTTCCAGCGGTCGACGCTGACCACGCCCAGGTTCGGCACCAGGGTGGTGAACGGGTAGTCGGCGACTTTCGGCTTGGCGGCAGAAACCGAGCGAATGAAGGTGCTCTTGCCGGCGTTCGGCAGGCCCAGCAGGCCGACGTCGGCCAGGACCTTCATTTCCATCTTCAGGTCGCGCTGGTCACCCGGCTTGCCTGGGGTGGTCTGGCGCGGCGCACGGTTGGTGCTCGACTTGAAACGGGTGTTGCCCAGGCCGTGCCAGCCGCCCTGGGCGACCATCAGCTTCTGGCCAGGGGTGATCAGGTCACCGATGACTTCCTGGGTCGAGGCGTCGATCACGGTGGTGCCGACCGGCACGCGCAGGAACAGGTCCTCGCCCTTCTTGCCGGTGCAGTCGGTGCTGCCGCCGTTCTGGCCGCGCTGGGCTTCGTGGTGGCGGGTGTAGCGATAGTCGACGAGGGTGTTGAGGTTCTCGTCGGCCACCATGTACACCGAGCCGCCATCGCCACCGTCGCCGCCGTTGGGGCCGCCGTTCTCGATGAATTTCTCGCGGCGGAAGCTCATGCAACCGTTGCCGCCATCACCGGCTTTTACCCGGATCGATACTTCGTCTACAAACTTCATTCAAAACCGCCTCTCGTCGGGTGACGAGTCGAAAACCAGAAAAACCTGAGGCTCTTGCAAAGATGAGCGCGGCGGCCCCGTACGAACCAGAAACCAACGCCGGCAGCCCATTCAAACAGCTTTGCAAGAGGCTCACCACAAACGAAAAAGCCCCGTCGCATGACGGGGCTTCTGGAGCGACGTCGCGATTAAGCGGCGACGATGCTCACGTAACGGCGCATGAACTCGCCTTTCTTCTCGAACTTGATCACGCCTTCGATCTTGGCGAACAAGGTGTGGTCCTTGCCCATGCCAACACCGTAGCCGGCGTGGAATTCGGTGCCGCGCTGGCGGACGATGATGTTGCCTGGCTTGATAACCTGGCCGCCATACATCTTCACGCCAAGGCGTTTCGATTCTGAGTCGCGACCGTTACGAGTACTACCACCAGCCTTCTTGTGAGCCATGGTTCAATTCTCCAATAAATTCAGGGGATCGGGGCGATTAAGCCTGGATACCGGTGATTTTGATTTCGGTGAACCACTGGCGGTGGCCCATGCGCTTCATGTGGTGCTTACGACGACGGAACTTGATGATGCGAACCTTGTCGTGGCGGCCTTGGGAAACGACTTCGGCCACTACTTTAGCGCCAGCAACCACTGGAGCACCGATGGTGACTTCTTCACCGTTGGCGACCAGCAGAACGCGATCGAAGGTCACGGATTCGCCAGTGGCGACTTCCAGTTTTTCGATCTTGAGGAATTCACCTTCAGCGACTTTGTACTGCTTGCCGCCGGTAACGATTACTGCGTAAGACATTTTGAATCTCCGATAATCCTGCTCACCCAGCGCTTTATATGATGAGTATTGGCTGGCATGGCTGCACAAGGCTGGAACGGCCCGGTGCAATTGCGTAAGGCAGGTGCTGCCCAGGAAAGTTAGGGTGCGCGATTGTACGCAACCCAAGAAATGCTTGCAAGTGCCGGCCCCGGGCCACGGCCAGCGCGCCTTGACACACCGGTACCCGCGACCTAGCATGCCGCGCAACCTCAATGGAGCAGCCGATGCAACCCCAATCTTTCTACCGCGCGGTAGCTGACGATTTCAGCGCCGTCGACGAGATCATCAAGAAGCAGCTGACCTCGCGCGTGCCGCTGGTATCGAAGATCGGCGACTATATCACGTCCGCCGGCGGCAAGCGCCTGCGCCCGCTGCTGGTGCTGCTGTGCGGCAAGGCCCTGGGTCGCGAAGGCGACGACCTGCGCCTGCTGGCGGCGACCATCGAGTTCCTGCACACCGCCACCCTGCTGCATGACGACGTGGTCGACATGTCCGGCATGCGCCGTGGCCGCTCCACCGCCAACGCCCTGTGGGGCAACGCGCCGAGCGTGCTGGTGGGCGACTTCCTGTACTCGCGCTCGTTCGAGATGATGGTCGAGCTGGGCTCGATGCCGGTCATGCAGATCCTTTCCAAGGCCACCCGGGTGATCGCCGAGGGCGAAGTGCTGCAGCTGTCGCGGGTACGCGACGCCAGCACCACCGAAGAGGTGTACATGGACGTCATCCGCGGCAAGACCGCGATGCTGTTCGAGGCCTCGACCCACAGCGCCGCGGCGCTGGCCGGCGCCAGCGACGAGCAGCGCGAGGCCCTGCGCACCTTCGGCGACCACCTGGGCGTGGCCTTCCAGCTGGTCGACGACCTGCTGGACTACAAGGGCGACTCCGAGACCCTGGGCAAGAACGTCGGCGACGACCTGGCCGAAGGCAAGCCGACCCTGCCGCTGATCTACACCATGCGCGAAGGCACCGCCGAGCAAGCCGCGCTGGTACGCCAGGCCATCCAGAAAGGCGGCCTCGAGGACCTCGAGCAGATCCGCGTCGCCGTCGAGGCCTCCGGCGCCCTGGACTACACCGCGCAAATGGCCCGCGACTACGTCGCCCGCGCCATCGCCTGCCTGGAAGTGCTGCCGGCCAGCGAGTACCGGGATGCGCTGGTCGAGCTGAGCGAATTTGCCGTAGCACGCACGCACTAGAACGAATCGCGCCGCCTTCTTCGCGGGTAAACCCGCTCCTACAGGTACTCCACTGCTGTTGAAAGCATGGTCTGCCTGTAGGAGCAGGTTTACCCGCGAATGCTTTTGCACAGGCAAAGCACATTTCCCAGGCAAAACCTTATACAATGTGCGCCTTTGTTCGTCTGTACTTGAAAGGAAAAGCCGTGAGCACTCTGCCACCCTGCCCCAAATGCAACTCCGAATACACCTATGAGGATGGCACCCAGCTGATCTGCCCCGAATGCGCCCACGAGTGGTCGGCCAACGGCGAAGCCGAAGCCGCCAGCGACGACGTGGTGAAGAAGGATTCGGTCGGCAACATCCTCCAGGACGGCGACACCGTCACCGTGATCAAGGACCTCAAGGTCAAGGGCTCGTCCCTGGTGGTCAAGGTCGGCACCAAGGTCAAGAACATCCGCCTGTGCGATGGCGACCACGACATCGACTGCAAGATCGACGGCATCGGCGCGATGAAGCTGAAGTCGGAATTCGTGCGCAAGGTCTGATCCCCTGCCCCTCGGGGCTGCCCAGCGGGCGGCCCTGACAGATCCTGCAACAGGATCGGCTGCACCCTTGGGAAGAAATCTTCCAATAGTCTCTTGCTATTTTGATAATAAGAATTATTCTCATTGGAAACGTTATCCAAGGAGAGTAGCCATGACTTATCTGATCGACGCCTGGCTCGACCGCCCCCACCCCTACCTGCGCATCCTGCACCGCGAGACCGGCGAGGTCTGTGCCGTGCTCGAGGAAGACGCGCTCGACGAACTGCGCGACCAGGGCGACCTGGACCTGATGGGGCTCAACTCCAGTGAACCGGGGGTGCTCAAGGAGCTGGTGCGCAATCTGTTTCTGTTCTGCTATGCGCGGGCATTGCGCCCGGGGGGAACCGATTGGAACTGAAGAAGCTTCGCCGGCAAGCCGGCTCCTACGGGACGCATGGGCGATCTGCAGGAGCCGGCTTGCCGGCGAACGGGCATTACAGAACGTCGAGCAGCTCGACGTCGAACACCAGGGTGCTGTGCGGCGGGATGCTACCAACGCCCTGGGCGCCGTAGGCCAGCTCGCTCGGCACGTACAGGCGCCACTTGCTGCCGGCGTTCATCAGCTGCAGGGCCTCGGTCCAACCGGCGATCACGCCGCCGACCGGGAATTCGGCAGGCTGGCCGCGCTCGTAGGAGCTGTCGAACACGGTGCCGTCGATCAGGGTGCCGTGGTAGTGGGTCCGCACGTTGTCTTCGCGGGACGGCTTGGCGCCTTCGCCTGCGCTCAGCACTTCGTACTGCAGGCCCGAGGCCAGGGTGACGATGCCTTCGCGCTTGGCGTTCTCGACCAGGAATTCCTTGCCGGCGGCAGCGGCGGCTTCGGCCTTGGCAGCGGCTTCGGCCTGCATCACTTCGCGGATCACCTTGAAGGCGGCCGACAGGTCTTCTTCGCTGACGCGGCTGTCGGCGCCATTGAAGGCGTCGGTCAGGCCGGCAACGATGGCGTTCAGGTTGACGCCCGGTGGCGGGTTGTCACGCAGCTGGCCGCCCAGCTGGCGGCCGATGCCGTAGCTGACGCGGGATTCGTCGGTGGACAGGGTGAGTTCGGACATTGGCTTGCTCCACGTAAGGGCGCACTGCATCCGCGCCCTTGTTGAAAAGGGCGAGCAGCCTAGCACACTGGCGCCGCGCGAAGCAGCTACCAGGCCGAACGCTGGGAAATCGGGAGCTTGAGGTCTTCTTCCGGGTGCACGCCAAGGCCGCACATCTCGTCCTGCACGGACCAGTGCACCAGGTTCATCGATAGCAAGGGAAGCGATTGCAGAAGCTGCCGCGCATCCTCCACCGAATGCACCCGCAGGCGCTGGCCACGGGTGTCGTCCAGGGGCTGGGCGCGGCCCTTGACCCGGGCCTCGAGCAGGTAATCGCCGCCTTCGATGGCGATCAGGTTCAGTTCGTCGACATGGCCAGCCCTGGCCTCGGTGTTGAGCTGATGCAGGTTCATGGCGCACCTCGCTGCGGAAACCACGCATGAGTGCTCATTTTTTGTACGACAACGGCGAAAGCACAAGCTGCCGCCGGTCAGAAAGATCGCCGGGCAAACGGATCAGTGCTTGGTGATGCGATCCAGGTAACCCATGACGAACGCCGAGATGACGAAGGTCATGTGGATGATCACGTACCACATCAGGTACTCGGTGGAAATGTTCTGCGCATCCATGAACACCCGCAGCAGGTGGATCGAGGAAATGGCCACGATCGAGGCGGCGACCTTCATCTTCAGCGACGAGGAATCCATCTTGCCCAGCCAGTTGAGCTTTTCCTTGCTCTCGTCGATGTCCAGCTGCGAGACGAAGTTCTCGTAGCCGGAGATCATCACCATCACCAGCAGGCCGCCAACCAGCGACATGTCGATCAGCGACAGGATCACCAGGATCAGGTCGGCTTCGGCGAGGTTGAAGACGTTGGGCAGGACATGGATGATTTCCTGGAAGAACTTCAGGGCCAATGCCAGCAGCCCCAGCGAGAGGCCGAAATAGATGGGGGCGAGCAGCCAGCGCGAGGCATACATCGCGTTTTCGAGGATACGTTCCATGGACAGTGAGGGACTCATGAGGTGACTGGAAAAGCGAGGGCGAGTATAGCCAGCCACCTGTGTCAGCAAAAGCCTAGGGTCGTTTCGCGATACACCTGCAGGAGCCAGCCTTGCTGGCGAACCGGGGCCGCAGAGGTTCGCCAGCAAGGCTGGCTCCTGCAAAGCAAGCAACATGATCAGGTTTCCGGATGGAACTGGTAATCCCCCAGATTGCGGCAACGCTCGCCGTTGATCCGGCGCAGTTGCGCCTGCAGGTGCAGGCACCAGATCTGCGGATCTTCGGCAACCTGGTAACCATGCAGGGTGAGGCTGTCGACAATGGCGTTCATCACCGACTCGGCCACCATCGGCCCATGGAACGGGCCCTGGGCCTTGATGGCCGAGGGTTGTTCGCCGGCCATGCCGGCGGCGAACAGCAAGGTCCACAGGCCAGTGTCGCCAGCCAGCGGACGAATGGAGCATTCGATGCGGGTCACCAGGCCCAGGCACTGGCGGGTGAGGCTGAGGTTGCGCATGGCGGCGTCCCCTCTGTAAAGCCTTGTTCAGCCTGAAACCATCAGGCTGTTTCCATCCTGAACCCTGACAACGTCCTTAAGTTCCACTGTAGCCGACCTGCGGAAAAAGTTAGAAAACCGGCGCTGAACGGTAGCACTTCGCCGCCAGCGCCGGTTTATTGACTCAAGCCGGCTTGGCCTGGGCCACCATCTCTTCCAGCCGTTCCTTTTCGGCCTCCTTGATCTCTTCCTCGCTGATCATCTCGGCGATCTCGCGCAAGCGCTCGACCACCCGCGCATTGACGCTGCCCTCGGCGAACTGGCCCTTGTCGTCCAGCGCGCCGGCCTCCTCGCCCACCAGCAGGCTCAAGGCCTCGTCGGCCTGGCTGACCGCATACACATGGAACTGCCCAGCCTCGACCGCTTGCAGCACGCGCTCGTCGAGCATCAGCGTGGCGACGTTGGCGCGCGGGATGATCACCCCCTGCTCGCCAGTCAGGCCACGGGCGTCGCACAGGCGGAAGAAGCCCTCGATCTTCTCGTTGACCCCACCCACCGCCTGTACTTCACCGAACTGGTTGATCGAGCCGGTGATGGCAAAGCACTGCTTGAGCGGCGTGCGCGACAAGGCCGAGATCAGCGTGCAGGCCTCACCCAGCGAGGCGCTGTCGCCATCGACATAACCGTAGGATTGCTCCAGGGCGATGCTCGCCGAAATCGCCAGGGGGAATTCCTGGGCATAGCGGCTGCCCAGGTAGCCGGTGAGGATCATCACCCCCTTGGAGTGAATCGGCTGGCCCAGGTTGACCTCGCGCTCGATGTCGACGATACCGCTGCCGCCGGGGTAGACGGTGGCCGAGATGCGCGCCGGCATGCCGAACGCCGAGTCGCCGACCTCCAGCACGGTCAGGCCGTTGCACTTGCCGATCGCCGCGCCCTCGGTGTCGATCAGGATGATCCCGGCAAGCATGTCGTCGAGCACCCGCTGCGAGACCCGCCCGGTGCGCGTGGCCTTGGCCTTGAGCGCGCGCTCGATGTGCCCGGCGTCGGTCATCGCCTCGTTGGCCAGCTGGCGGATGAAGTCGGCCTCGCTGACCAGTTGGAACAAGTCGCCGATGCGCGCCGACAGCCGCGACTGGTTCTCGGCCAGGCGCGCGCTGTAGGTGGCCAGGCGCGCCACCGCGTCGCTGGTCAGCGGCGCCATGCCTTCCTCGTTGGTACGGGTGCGCAGCAACTGGGCGAACTGCTCTAGGTTCTCGTCGACCATGGGCATGTCTTCGTCGAAGTCGACCAGCACCCGGAACATTTCCTGGAAGTCCGAATCGTGGTCTTGCAGCGCGTAGTACAGCTGGCGCGAACCGATGATGATCAGCTTGACGCTGAGCGGGATCATCTGCGGCGTCAGGCTCACGCTGGCGACCCGGCCCAGCTCGCCGAGCGGCGACTCCATTTTCAGCTTGCGCGACTGCAGGGCGCGCTTGAGCGCGTCCCAGACGAACGGCTCGCCGAGCATCTTCTCGGCTTCCAGGATCAGGAAGCCGCCGTTGGCACGGTGCAGCGCGCCCGGGCGCAACTGGCGGTAGGAGGTGTACAGCGCGCCCTGGTCGGTGCTGTATTCGATGCGCCCGAACAAGTTGTCGTAGGTCGGGTGCGGCTCGAACACCACCGGCGCGCCGCCATTGCCGCAGTGGCCGACCACAAGGCTGGGGGCGTACTGCTCCTCGAGCATCTTGCGCGCCACGGCGTCGGTCTTGGCGTCGTCGACCAGTTGCTCGACCACGGTGCGCAGCAGGTTCAGCTGCACCGATTGCAGGTAGGCGCATACCGCGGCGTTTTCCGCGTACTTTTCCGACAACGGCGCCAGCAGCGGCTGCAAGGCCAGGGTGATGGTCTCTTCGTTGAGCTGACGCAGTTGGTTGTTCGACTCGCGTTTCCACTGCGGCAGGCTCGACAGCTCCTCGTTGAGGCGCTCCTCGAGTTCGGCGATGTCCTCATGGAAGCGCTCGCGCACGTCCTCGGGCAGTTGGGCGAACTCGGCCTCGTCCAGGGCCTTGCCGTCGGCCATGGGGGTGAAGGCGACGTTGCTGCTGTCGCGGTACAGGGCCACGTCCTTTTCCAGCGAGGCACGCTCGATCACATCCAGGGCGCGGTCGTAGCGCTGGTTGAAGGCACGGTCGATGGCGCTTTTCTTCTGCTGGTACGAGGGGTGTTCGAACACCGCCGGGAAGGTCGCCAGCAGGTTGTCGATCAGCCCGCCCATGTCGCTGATGAAGGCGTGCGCGCTGCCGGCCGGCAGCTCCAGGGCACGCGGCTCGCGGGAATCCTCGAAATTGTTGACGTACAGCCAGTCGGCCGGGGTCTGCTGACGCTTGCCCTCGGCCTTCAGGTAGCGCTTGACGAACGAGAAGCGCCCCGTGCCGGGCTCGCCCATGACGTACACGTTGTAACCGGGGCGCGGCATGGCCACGCCGAACTGCAGGGCCTCGACCGCACGCTCCTGGCCCAGGACACCACGAAACGGCTCCAGATCGTCGGTATTGGAAAAAGCGAACTGCTCGGGGGAGAAACGCCGGGTCAGGGCTTCGGGCGCGAGACGCAGGCGCGAGGCGACAGGATCGGGCATTGGGTTTCCTTACTTCGGCGGGGCGGATGAAAGGCATTCTGGCGCTGCCAGCGCCTAGCGGCAAGGCTGCGCGAGACTTTATGTCGCAGGCCGGCAGCGCGCCGTGGCCATGCAATTTTTCGCAATAAACAACGCAACCTTTGGATCGTGCCTAAACTCCAAGCTGCGCGGGGGGATGCAAATCCCCCTGTCCTGGCAACCGCGTTGCCAGAACCCTGACCATTGGTATGACACTTGAGAAAGAGAACGACGCTATGAAACGGATTCTTCTGGGTACTCTGTTCGCCGCTGTCTCGATCAACGCCATGGCCGAATCGCCAGGCGGCCCGAACTGCGGCTGGGGCAACCTGCTGTTCGAGGGCCAGCGCGGCACCCCGGCCCACTTCCTGGCTTCCACCACCAACGGCACCTCCGGCAACGCAACCTTCGGCATGACCTCGGGCACCAACGGCTGCTCGACCAAGGCCGCACTCACTTATGGCGGCAAGTCCTGGTTCGCCATGAACGGCATGATGAACGAGCTCTCCGAAGACATGGCCCAGGGCCAGGGCGAAGCCCTGACCACCTATGCCGTGGTCCTCGGCGTGGCCCCTGAAGACCGCGCGCACTTCGCCGCCGTCACCCACGAGCACTTCCAGCAGATCTTCAGCAGCGCCGACGTGACTGCCGAAACTGTCCACAGCAACACCCTGGCCGTGCTCAAGGGCGACCCGCAACTGGCCAAGTACGCCACCGAGGCTTGAGTCTCACGCCTCCCGCCCCGGCCTCGGGGCGGGTTTGGCGCTTACCTTCCGGCATCATCAGGATGTAGTTGCCCGACATGCTCAAACGCCTCGCTCCCCTGGCGCTCCTGTTCAGCGCCGCGCTGCACGCCGCACCCCAGATCGATTCGGCCCGTGTCCAGCAACTGGCGGCCACGCCCTACTGGATCGCCCTGGGCCACTACGAGACCGCCAAGCTGGGCGGCTGGCGCAGTTACGTCGATGACCCGCGCTTCTTCCTTGCCGAGGACGGCGCCCATCATCCCGCGCAGGAATTGCAAGCCACGGTCGCCGCGCTGTACGCCCCGGCGAGCCTGGGCGACCAGCATGCCCAGTGCGTGTTCCCGGCGCGCACCCGCTGGCTGCGCGAGCAGCTGGCGCTCAGCGACCTGCCGCGCCCGGCCTGCCAGGAGTTCAACACCTGGTACCACTCGATCGACCCGCACAGCGCGGCGTTGATCTTCCCGGCCGCCTACCTCAACAGCCCCTCGTCGATGTTCGGCCACACCCTGCTGCGCATCGACCAGTCCAGCACCCAGCGCAACGACACCACGCTGCTGAGCTACGCGATCAACTTCGGCGCCTACATCGAAGGCAGCGACAACAGCATTCTCTACGCCTGGAAAGGCCTGATGGGCGGCTACCCCGGGCTGTTCGCGATGATGCCCTACCAGGAAAAACTGTCCGAGTACCGCAGCCTGGAAAACCGCGACCTGTGGGAGTACCAGCTGGACCTGACCCCGGAGGAGACCGGGCGCATGGTCGAGCACGTGTGGGAGCTCAAGCAGATCAAGTTCGATTATTTCTTCTTCGACGAGAACTGCTCCTACCGCCTGCTGGAGCTGCTGCAGGTGGCACGCCCGAGCCTGGACCTGACCTCGCAGTTCCCGCTGACCGCCATCCCCACCGACACGGTCAAGGCGGTGAAACAGTCTGGCCTGGTCGCCGACGTGCGCTACCGGCCATCGCGCGAGCGCGAACTGCTGGCCCGCGCCGAGCCGCTTGCGCCTGGCGAAAAACAGCAGGTGCTGGCCATCGGCCGCGACACCGCCTACCTGCAAGACCCCGCCTTCACCGCCCTGCCGCGCGAACGCCAGGCCCTGGTGCAGGACGCCGCCTACCGCCTGGAGCGTTACCGCGCCAATGGCCAGGAACGCGACCCGGCCCAGGCCGGGCGCAGCTATGACCTGCTCAGGGCGATCAACCGCAACCCGCCGCCACCGTTGCAGATCGAGCGCCCCGGCCTGCCCGAGGACGGCCACCAGTCGCGCACCTGGCAACTGGGGGTAGGCAGCCGCGAAGACCGCGCCTACGCCGAATACGGCCTGCGCATGGCCTATCACGACCTCAACGACAACCTGTACGGTTTCCCCTTGGGCGCGCAGATCGAGATCCTCCAGCTCAAGCTGCGCCAGTACGAAGGCAACGACTGGCAGGTGCAGCGCCTGGACCTGGCCACCATCCGCTCGCTGACGCCACGCAACGCCCTGCTCAAGCCCTGGTCGTGGCAGGTCGCCGGGGGCCTGGAACGGGTACCGGGCAAGCATGACGACGAGGTGCTGGTCAGCCAGGTCAACGGCGGCGCCGGCGGCACCTGGCAACTGGGCGACGAGCTGCTGGGCTTCGCCCTGGGCACGCTGCGCATCGAGCACCACAACGACTTCGCCGAGTTCGTCGCGCCCGCTGCCGGGTTCAACGGCGGACTGCTGTGGCGCAACCCACTGGGCAACCTGACGCTGGAGGCCAAGGGCGACTACTTCAGCAATGGCGAGGTACGCCGCAGCCTGAGCCTGAACCAGCAGTGGGAAATCAGCCGGGACCTGGGGCTGCGCTTGAGCGCATCGCGACAGTTCAGTCATCTGGCCACGGCGCAGAACGAGGTGACGCTGGAGTTGAAGTGGTATCACTACTGAGGGCCCATCGCCGGCAAGCCGGCTCCTACAGGTACAGCACAGGCCAGAAGCAAATGCGCTACCTGTGGGAGCGGCCTGGTGTCGCGATGGGCTGCGCAGCAGCCCCCACGATTTTGCATGATGCCGAGATCCTGGGGCCGCTGCGCGCCCCATCGCGACACAAGGCCGCTCCCACAGGGATAGCGTCAGCTTCACAAGCTGCATCTGTGACCCAACCGACTCTTTGACACTGTTTTGACACCTCCCCGACAAACCGCCACCTAGACTTTGCTGCATTACTCTCGAGGTCTTGTGGTCATGTCGCGGTATTGGCTGGGCTTGTGCTTCACGTTGTTGCTGGCCGGGTGTGAAACCACCCACCAACAGATGGTCCAGCAGGGCTACCCACCCGCCTACGCCGACGGCTTCGACGACGGCTGCAGCAGCGGCCGCCAGGCCGCCGGGCTGATGGTCGGCGAGTTTCGCAAGAACGTGCCGCGCTACCTGCACGAGGCTCAGTACGAAACCGGCTGGGACGACGGCTTTCGCCAGTGCCACGCCATGCAGAGCAACCAGGACACCCGCCAGTACCGCGAGCGTTACTGGGACGAGCGCGACCGCGACTGGCAACGCGAGAAAGACCAGGGCGCCGCCCGCGCCTACCGGCCGAATTGACGTCGCAAACAGACAACCGTTGAAACCCGCTACCTGCCACCATGGTCTCCAGCACAAGGAGGCCCGCCATGAGCCGAGCATTCGTCAACGAAGACCAGGCCGCCGCCCAGGCCGACCAACCGGTGGAACGGCGAGTCAGCGACCAGCCCAACTACGTCACCGCCAGCGGCCTGGCCCAGTTGCAGCAGCGGCTGACCACGCTCAATGGTTTGCGCCGCCAGTTGCAGGCCGAGGGCGAACACGGCGACCTGCAGCGCCTGGCCGATACCGAGCGCGACCTGCGCTATTTCACCGCCCGGGTGCAGAGCGCCCAGGTGGTGCCCACGGCCACGTCCACCACCCAGGTGCAGATTGGCAGCCGGGTGCGCTTTGTCGATGAGGATGACCAGCAACACCTGGTGCAACTGGTGGGCGAGGACCAGGCCGATGCCGCGCAGGGGCTGATCAACTGGGGCTCGCCGCTGGGGCGGGCGCTGCTGGGTGCCGGGCCTGGGGATGAAGTGCTGTGGCGACGGCCGGCGGGGGATCAACTGATCGAGATTGTTGCAATCGAGGTTGAGGGTTGAAGGCCATGGGGCTGCTTTGCAGCCCCATGGCGGTCCAGCGTCAGACCACGCCCTGGGCCAGCATGGCATCGGCGACTTTCACAAAGCCCGCAATGTTGGCGCCTTTCACATAGTTGACGCGCCCATCGGCCTCTTCGCCGTAATGCACGCAGGCATGGTGGATCGACTGCATGATGTTGTGCAGCTTGCTGTCCACTTCACCGGCCGTCCACAGCAGGCGCATGGCGTTCTGCGACATCTCCAGGCCCGACACGGCCACGCCGCCGGCGTTGGACGCCTTGCCCGGCGCGTAGAGAATGCCGGCCTCGAGGAAGATATCCACAGCCTCCAGGGTGGTCGGCATGTTGGCGCCTTCGGCCACGCAGATGCAGCCATTGCGCAGCAGGGTGCGGGCGTCCTCGGCGTTCAGCTCGTTCTGGGTGGCGCATGGCAGGGCGATGTCGCAAGGCAGCGACCACGGCGTCTGGCCCGGGCGGAACTCCAGGCCGAACTGCCCGGCCAACTCGCTGATGCGGCCACGCTTGACGTTCTTCAGCGCCATCAGCGCCTCCCACTGGGCATCGTTGAGCCCGGCTTCGCAGAACAGCGTACCCTCGGAGTCGGACAGCGAAATCACCTTGCCGCCCAGGTCCATGACCTTGCGCGCGGCGTACTGGGCCACGTTGCCGGAGCCAGAGATGGCCACGCGCCGACCATCGATGCGTTGCCCCTGGCGCTTGAGCATCTCCTCGGCGAAGTACACGCAGCCGTAGCCGGTGGCTTCCGGACGGATCAGGCTGCCGCCGTAGCTCATGCCCTTGCCGGTCAGGACCGAGGTGAACTGGTTGGCCAGGCGCTTGTACTGGCCGAACAGGAAGCCGATCTCGCGGGCACCGACGCCGATGTCACCGGCCGGCACGTCGAGGTCGGCGCCAATGTGGCGGTACAGCTCGCTCATGAACGCCTGGCAGAAACGCATCACCTCGGCATCGCTCTTGCCCTTCGGATCGAAGTCCGAACCGCCCTTGCCGCCGCCCATGGGCAGCGAGGTCAGGGAGTTCTTGAACACCTGCTCGAAGGCCAGGAACTTGAGCACGCCCAGGTTCACCGACGGGTGGAAGCGCAGGCCGCCCTTGTACGGGCCAATGGCGCTGCTCATCTGGATGCGGTAGCCGCGGTTGACCTGGACCTTGCCCTGGTCATCGACCCACGACACACGGAACAGCACCGCGCGCTCGGGCTCGACCATGCGTTCGAGGATGCCGGCTTGAAGGTAGTGGGGGTTTTGCTCGAGGAACGGCCACAGGCTGCGCAGCACTTCTTCCACGGCCTGGTGGAATTCGGGCTGGGCCGGGTCGCGCTGTTGCAGGCGGGCCAGGAAGGCGTCGACAGATTCGATCATGGTAGACATCTCACCAAGAGGGATTGTTTTTGGTTTTTTCAGGAATGTACCAAGAACCAATCGCACTGGAACAGGGCGAAATGTCGTTTTTATGAAATTATTTGGTGCAATTTATATAAGTGTATACAGGATCAATGCCGGGACCGTGGTAGCGGGCTTGCCCCGCGATTGCCTGAACGCGAACCAGCGCGGGGCAAGCCCGCTACCACGCAAACAAAAACAAACAGCTTATTCCAGGCACAAAAATGGGGCCCCTGAGGGCCCCATCCTTGTGCAGCGAAAACCGGTTACTGGGCCAGTTTCTTGTGACGCACACGGTGCGGCTGGGCAGCGGCATCGCCCAGGCGCTTCTTGCGGTCGGCTTCGTACTCGGTGTAGTTGCCCTCGAAGAACACCACGCTCGAATCGTCCTCGTAGGCCAGGATATGCGTGGCCACACGGTCCAGGAACCAACGGTCGTGGGAAATCACGATGGCGGCGCCGGGGAAGTCCAGCAGGGCTTCTTCCAGCGAACGCAGGGTTTCGACGTCAAGGTCGTTGGACGGTTCGTCGAGCAGCAGGACGTTGCCGCCCTCTTTCAGGGTCAGGGCCAGGTGCAGGCGGCCACGCTCACCACCGGAGAGGTCCTTGACGAACTTCTGCTGGTCCCCGCCCTTGAAGTTGAAGCGCCCGACGTAGGTGCGCGACGGGATCTCGTAGCTGCCGATGCGAATCTGGTCGGAGCCATCGGAAATCTGCTGGAACACGGTCTTGCTGCCGTCCAGGTCCTCGCGGCTCTGGTCGACGCAGGCCAGTTGCACGGTTTCGCCGATCTCGATGCTGCCCGAGTCCGGTTGCTCCTTGCCCATCAGCATGCGGAACAGGGTCGACTTACCGGCACCGTTACCGCCGATCACACCGACGATGGCGCCCTTGGGCATGGCGAACGACAGGTTGTCGATCAGCACGCGATCGCCGTAGCCCTTGGTGACGTTCTTGAACTCGATGACCTTGTCGCCCAGGCGCGGACCTGCCGGGATGTAGATCTCGTTGGTCTCGCTGCGCTTCTGGAATTCCTGCGACTGCATTTCTTCGAAACGCTGCAGACGGGCCTTGGATTTGGACTGGCGGGCCTTGGCGCCTTTGCGCACCCACTCCAGTTCCTCCTTCATGGCCTTCTCGTGGGCGCTCTGCTGCTTGGACTCCTGCGCCAGACGCTCCGACTTGGCCTCCAGCCAGCCCGAGTAGTTGCCTTCGTACGGGATGCCCGCGCCGCGGTCCAGCTCGAGGATCCAGCCGGCGACGTTGTCGAGGAAATAACGGTCGTGGGTGATCGCCACCACGGTGCCCGGGAAGTCGTGCAGGAAGCGCTCCAGCCAGGCCACCGAGTCGGCGTCCAGGTGGTTGGTCGGTTCGTCCAGCAGCAGCATGTCGGGGGCCGACAGCAGCAGGCGGCACAGCGCCACGCGGCGCTTCTCGCCACCGGACAGGTGCTCGATCTTCGCCTCCCAGGCCGGCAGGCGCAGGGCGTCGGCGGCGACGTCCAGCTGGCGCTCGAGGTTGTGGCCGTCGGCGGCCTGCAGGATCGCCTCGAGCTTGGCCTGCTCGGCGGCCAGCTTGTCGAAGTCGGCATCGGGATCGGCGTAGGCGGCGTAGACCTCGTCCAGGCGGGCCTGGGCGTCCTTGATCACGCTGACCGCTTCCTCGACCACTTCACGCACGGTCTTGCTCGGGTCCAGCTGCGGCTCCTGGGGCAGGTAGCCGACGTTGATGTCGGGCATCGGACGGGCTTCGCCGTCGAATTCCTTGTCGACGCCCGCCATGATCCGCAGCAGGGTCGATTTACCCGCGCCGTTCAGGCCCAGCACGCCGATCTTGGCGCCGGGGAAGAACGACAGGGAAATATTCTTGAGAATTTCCCGCTTCGGCGGCACGACCTTGCTCAGCCGATGCATGGTGTAGACGTATTGAGCCAAAACCAAGCCCTCTAATTAAATAGGTAAAGACATCGACGCACGCCCAGGCACAGGCCCGGGGGATGTGTTTACGGGGTGTCGTTGAACAAAGTGGGCCATTCTACGCCAAGTCGCGGCGTTGCACAGATGGGGTAGATGGCAGGACCGCGGCGAAACCCAAGCGGGGCGAGCCCGCGCCCACGCCGGCGGGCGTGGGGCGGGCTTGGCGCGGATTCAGACGTGCGCTTGCCGGGCCTTGCCACGCGGCAGGCGGCAGCGGTCCGATTGCTCGGCCAGGCGCGCGGCCCAGGCTGCCTTGACGCTGAAGCCGCCGCTGCGGGCGGGCTTGGCGGCCGGCTTGCTCACGGCCTTGACCGGGGCGGCAGCGGGCTTGGCGGCCGGTTGCGCGGCAACCTGGGCAAGCGGCGCGGCGGCAGCCTTGGCCGACTTGCGCAGCTCGGCCAGCGACGGCGCCTTGGTGGCGCTGGCGGCGGCCGCGTCCGGCTTGGCCAGCGAGCGCTGGCAGGTCTTGCAGGATACGTCCTCGGTCACGGCAGTGCTGACCAGGGTCTGACTGCTGCGCCCACAGGCGGAATCGAGGCCATTGGTGGAATAGTGGGTAACCAAAACCGTACATCTCCGTTGCGTTGACTATTGAAGCGGGCGGCATTCTCGCACAGCTGGCAGGGACTTGCCGAACCGGCATGACCGGCTGCAGGTCGGCCAACGGACACGCGGACTGGCACTTTGCCATATTTGAAGGCATGCTAGTCGGCTGGCATGTGCCACCTTATAGTGCGCCCAAGCACGGCACGCACCGTGCATATGCCACGACCTTAGCCCCCCTGCCATCGCCAGCCCTATCGCAGGACCAACGCTTGACCAATCTCACGCCATCGCCCCTTCCGCGTCCTGCCGCAACCTCGGCCGGCAGCCACCTGCGTGGCTCGCTCAAGGGGGCCTTGGCCCTGCTCGCCCTAGTTTTGCTGGGGTTGCTGCTATGGCAATTGTTCGCGCAGTTTCGCCACACCCAGGCCGACCTGCGCGAGCAGAGCCTGGCGACCAGCGCCGAACTGGCCGATCACCTGAGCCTGAACATGGCGCTGAAGTCGCAGCAGGCGCTGAACCTGGTCCAGCCCTACGTCAATCCTCCGACGCCTGCCGCCTTGCCGTCCCTGCTCGCCACCTTGCAGTCGCGCCTCCCGGCCCTGCGCGGCCTGGCCTGGCTCGATGGCGACGGGCAGCTGCGCAGCGACTCGCTGGCCGGCACCCCGGACCGTCAGCAGATTGACGAGCTCCTGTTGCTGAACCAGGGGCGCGCCTTCTTTTATGGCAATGCCCCCGACAACCAGCAGGTCTACCTGCTGCTGCGCCAGGCCGCCGAGCAGGATCGCGGCTACTGGCTGCTGCGCCTGAGCCCGGCATACTACCGGGAACTGACCGTGCACCTGGACAGCCCGACCCACCCGCTGTGGCTGCTGGAGAACAGCCGCAATGGCCAGGTGCTCGAACGCCATGGCCACAAGCCCAGCAGCGGCGAGCCGCTGCAAAGCGTGATGCTGGCGTTCATCGACAACAGCACCTGGCAGTTGCGCGGCTTGTTCGACGCAGGTCTTGCCCGCGACCGCTTGCTCCCGGCACTGATTGGCAAGTGCCTGCTGGTGCTGTTCTGCGCCCTGCTGCCGGTGCTGGCGCTGATCAACATGCGCCGGCGCCAGCGTGCCCTTCAGGAAGACCGCCGGCGCTACCAGGAAATCTTCGAAGGCACCGGCGTCGCCCTGTGCGTGCTCGACCTCTCCAGCCTGCCCGGCCAGCTCGACCGCTACCACCTGCGCAACCGCGCCGCGCTCAAGCAGAGCCTGGCGCTGGACAGCAACCTGCGCCGCACCTTGCTGCAAGAGCTGAAGATCACCGAGATCAACCAGGTGGCTCGCCAGCTGCTCAATGTCGAGTGCCACGAGGGCGCCTGGCAGCGCCTGATCGATGGCAGCGGCGATGGCCGCGACAGCGTCGGCATGCAACTGATCGACGCGCTGATCGAACAGCGCCAGCAGCTGGAACTGGAAGTACGCCTGCCCGCCTCCCAGGGCGGCGAGCTGCACCTGTGGCTGATGGCGCGCCTGCCCCAGCAGCGCCGCGATTTCCAGGCAGTGATCCTGAGCATCAGCGACATCACCAGCCGCAAGCAGGTGGAGCTGTCGCTGCTCGAGCGCGAGGGTTTCTGGTCGGACGTGGTGCGCACCGTGCCCGACCAGCTCTACGTGCAGGACGTGAACAGCCAGCGGATGATCTTCAGCAACCGCCACCTGGGCCAGACCCTGGGCTACGACCGCGCCGAGCTGGCGCAGATGGGCGAGCGTTTCTGGGAAATGCTCCTGCACCCCGGCGACGCCGAGCACTACCGCGCCCTGCGCCAGCAGCAGCGCGACACCAGCTACGGTGCGTCGCTGCACTGCCAGCTGCGCTTCCGTCACCGCGACGGCGGCTGGCGCTGCTACGAGATCCGCGAGCAGGTGCTGACCCGCGATGCCGAGGGCCAGGTCAGCCGCATCATCGGCGTGGGCAAGGACGTCACCGTGCAGATCGAGGCCAGCGAATCGCTGCGCGACAGCGAACAGCGCTACCGCATGCTCGCCGAAAGCATCAGCGACGTGATCTTCTCCACCGACAACCAGTTGCAACTGAACTATGTCAGCCCCTCGGTGCAAGCGGTGCTGGGCTACCAGGCCGACTGGATCTTCAGCAACGGCTGGCAGTCGATCATTGCCAACCCCGGCCAGCTCACCGGCGTGTACAGCCTGCTCGAGCGGGTCAGCAAGGCCGTGGGCGATCCCGCGCAACTGGCGCAGCTGCGCGATACCCTGCCCACCCAGTTGTTCCTGTTCGACTGCCTGCGCGCCGACGGTCGCAAGATTCCCATCGAGCTGCGCCTGGTGCTGGTGTGGGACGAACACGGCAGCTTCGAAGGCGTGCTCGGCGTGGGCCGCGACATCAGCCAGCAGCGCCGCGCGGAAAAAGACCTGCGCATGGCCGCCACGGTATTCGAGCACTCCACCTCGGCCATCCTGATCACCGACCCGGCCGGCTACATCGTCCAGGCCAACGAGGCGTTCAGCCGGGTCAGCGGCTACGCGGTGGCCGAGGTGCTCGACCAACTGCCGGGCATGCTCACCGTCGAGCAACAGCAGAACGCCCACCTGGGCTATGTCCTCAAGCAGCTCAACCAGCGCGGCAGCTGGGAGGGCGAGGTGTGGCTCAAGCGGCGCAACGGCGAGCACTACCCGGCCTGGGTCGGCATTACCGCGGTGCTCGACGACGAAGGCGACCTGGCCAGCTACGTGTGCTTCTTCACCGACATCAGCGAACGCAAGGCCAGCGAGCAGCGCATCCACCGCCTGGCCTACTACGACGCCCTGACCCACCTGCCCAACCGCACGCTGTTCCAGGACCGCCTGTACACCGCCCTGCAACAGGCCGAGCGGCACAAGGCCTGGGTGGTGCTGATGTTCCTCGACCTCGACCGCTTCAAGCCGATCAACGACTCCCTCGGCCATGCCGCCGGCGATCGCATGCTCAAGGACATGGCCGAACGCCTGCTGGCCTGCGTCGACGACGACGACACCGTGGCGCGCATGGGCGGCGACGAATTCACCCTGCTGCTGCAGCCGCGGGCCACCCGTGAACAGGCGCTGAACCGCGCCATCCACGTGGCCGAGAGCATCCTCGGCGGGCTGGTGACCCCGTTCGTGCTGGAGAACCGCGAGTTCTTCGTCACCGCCAGTATCGGCATCGCCCTGAGCCCGCAGGATGGCAGCGAACTCAGCCAGCTGATGAAGAACGCCGACACGGCGATGTACCACGCCAAGGAGCGTGGCAAGAACAACTTCCAGTTCTACCAGGCGGACATGAACGCCAGCGCCCTGGAGCGCCTGGAGCTGGAAAGCGACCTGCGCCATGCCCTGGAGCAGAACGAGTTCACCCTCTACTACCAGCCGCAGTTCAGCGGCGACGGCAAGCGCCTGACCGGCGCCGAGGCACTGCTGCGCTGGCGCCATCCGACCCGCGGCCTGGTGCCGCCGGGCGACTTCATCCCGGTGATCGAGGAGCTGGGCCTGGTGGTGGATGTCGGCGACTGGGTGCTGCGCGAGGCCTGCCGCCAGCTCAAGGCCTGGCACAAGGAGAAGGTGCGGGTGCCGAAGGTGTCGGTGAACATTTCCGCCCGGCAGTTCTCCGACGGCCAGCTGGGTACGCGCATCGCCACCATCCTGGAAGAGACCGGCCTGCCGCCGGCGTGCCTGGAACTGGAGCTGACCGAGAGCATCCTGATGCGCGAGGTCAACGAAGCCATGCAGATCCTCGACAGCCTGAAGAACCTCGGCCTGAGCATCGCGGTCGACGACTTCGGCACCGGCTACTCGTCGCTCAACTACCTCAAGCAGTTCCCCATCGACGTGCTGAAGATCGACCGCACCTTCGTCGACGGCCTGCCCGAGGGCGAGCAGGACGCGCAGATCGCCCGGGCGATCATCGCCATGGCCCACAGCCTGAACCTGGCGGTGATCGCCGAGGGCGTCGAGACCCACGAGCAGCTGGAGTTCCTGCGCGAGCATGGTTGCGACGAAGTGCAGGGCTACCTGTTCGGCCGGCCGATGCCGGCCAACCAGTTCGAGGCGCAGTTCAGCAACGAGACGTTGTTCATGTTCCAGTGAGCGGGTGCCATACGGCCCCTGTAGGAGCGGCCTTGTGTCGCGAAAGGACCGCGCAGCGGTCCCGGCGATCGTGGCGTAAATGCTGACATCCTGGGGCCGTTGCACGGCCCTTTCGCGACACAAGGCCGCTCCTACAGGGGCAGGCGCAGCGCGTTAAAAACGGACCCCAAAGTCAACTCCAGCCCAGACACGGCGCGGCCTGCAACATGAGCCCCATTGGTCCGCGACTTGATGCCACTTCATATGCCAGCGGCGAATCAATCGGTTAGAATGCCCACCCAATTCAGCCCGATCCTTGAGGACCGCCATGTTCAGCCGTGATTTGACCATTGCCAAGTACGACGCCGAGCTCTTCGAAGCCATGCAGCAAGAAGCTCTGCGCCAGGAAGAGCATATCGAGCTGATCGCTTCGGAAAACTACACTAGCCCCGCTGTCATGGAAGCCCAGGGTTCGGTACTGACCAACAAGTACGCCGAAGGCTACCCAGGCAAGCGCTACTACGGTGGTTGCGAGTACGTCGACGTCGTCGAGCAACTGGCCATCGACCGCGCCAAGCAACTGTTCGGCGCCGACTACGCCAACGTCCAGCCGCACGCCGGTTCCCAGGCCAACGCCGCCGTCTACCTGGCCCTGCTGTCGGCCGGTGACACCATCCTGGGCATGAGCCTGGCCCACGGCGGCCACCTGACCCACGGCGCCAGCGTGTCCTCCTCGGGCAAGCTGTACAACGCCATCCAGTACGGCATCGACGCCAACGGCCTGATCGACTACGACGAAGTCGAGCGCCTGGCGGTCGAGCACAAGCCGAAGATGATCGTCGCCGGCTTCTCGGCCTACTCGCAGGTCCTGGACTTCGCCCGCTTCCGCGCCATCGCCGACAAGGTCGGTGCCTACCTGTTCGTCGACATGGCCCACGTGGCTGGCCTGGTCGCCGCTGGCGTGTACCCGAACCCGGTGCCGTTCGCCGACGTGGTCACCACCACCACCCACAAGACCCTGCGCGGTCCACGTGGCGGCCTGATCCTGGCCCGTGCCAACGCCGACATCGAGAAGAAGCTCAACTCCGCGGTCTTCCCAGGCGCCCAGGGCGGCCCGCTGGAGCACGTCATCGCCGCCAAGGCGATCTGCTTCAAGGAAGCGCTGCAGCCTGAGTTCAAGGCCTACCAGCAGCAGGTAGTGAAAAACGCCCAGGCCATGGCCAGCGTCTTCATCGAGCGTGGCTTCGACGTCGTTTCCGGCGGCACCGAGAACCACCTGTTCCTGCTGTCGCTGATCAAGCAGGAAATCTCCGGTAAGGACGCCGACGCCGCCCTGGGCAAGGCCTTCATCACCGTCAACAAGAACTCGGTCCCGAACGATCCACGTTCGCCGTTCGTCACCTCGGGCCTGCGTTTCGGCACCCCAGCCGTCACCACCCGTGGTTTCAAGGAAGCCGAGTGCCGCGAGCTGGCAGGCTGGATCTGCGACATCCTGGCCGACCTGAACAACGAAGCGGTGATCGACGCCGTGCGTGAGAAGGTCAAGGCCATCTGCAAGAAGCTGCCGGTGTACGGCAACTGATTGGCAGACGCCTGATGTGAAAAAGCCCGGCTTGATGCCGGGCTTTTTTGTGTTTGTGTTTCATCGGGCGGGGGCGACGTCCGGTACCAGACGTATTTCCACACGCTGCCCCAAGGCCCTGGCAGCGCTAGCCAACGTTGCCAAGGTCATGCCAGCGTCAGTTTGATCCAAGGCTCGATCAAGCGCCGCTCGACTGGTGTGCATCCGCTCGGCCAGGGCCTTCTTGCTGATCTTTTGCTGCTTCATCGCCTGGGTCAGTTGCCAGGCGATCACCCGTTTGAGCGCTGCCGCCGTGACCTCTTCGAAGACGCCCTCTTCGGCGAGAAAATCATCGAAGTCCGAACCGATATGCGGGTTCATGTTGTTGACCTCCGTAAGCAGGCCTTGCGATGCCTGGCGAGTGCCAGATCTGCCGAAGGCGTTTTCTGGCTTTTCTTGATGAATCCATGGAGCATGAACATCACGTCATCCATGATCGTGAACAGCACACGGGCAATGACATGCCCCATGTCGATACGGATTTCCCAAAGCCCGTGCTCCAACTTTCTGACCAAGGGCATGCCAAGTGGCCATCCCAACTGAACGGTCTTGATTTCCATGCCAACCAGATAGCGCTCTTCGCGTGCCAGGCCCTTTAGCCACTCCCTCACGGGCTCATTGCCCAACGCACTACGGAAGAACCGCACAGTTATTTTTCGATCCGACGCGGCCAAGTGTACCAAAAAAAGTACCCCCTGCAAGCGGCCACCTCGACTGGCCTGATTGCTGAAACGAGGCCAAAAAAAATGCCGCCTTACGGCGGCATCGAACAGTCGGCAGCATCTCACTCAGGCGTGGCTCAAAGCCTCGAATCCCGCCCGAATCTTCTCCTCCGGCAGCTCATCGGCGATGAACACCATCACGCTTTCTCGCACCTCGCCGTCCTTCCACTCGGCGTCCCAGTCGAAGCCATACAGCTTCAGCACCCCTTGGAACACCAGGCGGCGGCCCTCGCCGGCAATGTTCAGCACCCCCTTGTAGCGCAGCAATTGCTTGCCGTGCTCTTCCAGCAGCTCGTTCATGAAGTCGCTGAGCCTATCGATGTCCAACGGTGTTTCGCTGCGCAGCACCAACGTCGAGATGCGGTCAGGGGTGGCCGGCTTGAGCAGCGGGCGCAAGGTGGGCTTTGGGCTGATGCCCAGGTCTGGGTTGAGGTTGAAGCCGCGCACATCGAGTAGCTCGGCCAGGTCGATGCGGCCATGCTCGACCACGCGGAGCGCCGCCCGGCCATTGATGCGCGACAGGCGCTCGCGCAGGGCGTCGACCAGCTGCGGCTCGACCAGGTCGGTCTTGCTCAACAGCAGGCGGTCGGCGAAACCGACCTGGGCCTGGGCGATGGCCTGGGTCAGGTGCAGCTCGGCGTGCACGGCATCGACCAGGGTGATGATGCCGTCGAGGATATAGCGCTCGCGCAGTTCTTCATCGATGAAGAAGGTCTGCGCCACCGGCGCCGGGTCGGCCAGGCCGGTGCATTCGATGACCAGGCGATCGAAGGCGATTTCACCGGCATCCAGGCGTTCGAGCAGCAAGTACAAGGCACGGGTCAGGTCGCCATGGATGCTGCAGCACACGCAGCCATTGGCCAGGGTCATGACCTGCACCGGTTCATCGCCCAGCAGCTGGCTGTCGATGCCGGCCTCGCTGAATTCGTTCTCGATCACGGCCAGCTTCAGGCCATGCTCGGCCTTGAGCATGTACTTGAGCAATGTGGTCTTGCCGGCGCCAAGAAAGCCGGTCAGCACGGTAACGGGAATAGGTGTCTGCACGCAGAACATCTCCTGTGCAGTGGGAGTTTGGACGGTGGGCGCGGTCCTTGTAGGAGCGGCCTCGTGTCGCGAATGGGCCGCGTAGCGGCCCCGGCAATATATGCTGCGAAGCTCAAACCCGGGGCCGCCTTGCGGCCCTTTCGCGACACCAGGCCGCTCCTACAGGGGCCGCGCCGGCAGCGGGTTCAACAGCACTTGGGCCCGGACTTGCCACCGTATCGTGCTTCCTGACGCTCGCGGAAGAACTCCTCATACGTCATGACCGGCTTGTCCGGGTGCTTGTTGCTCATGTGCTCGACATAGTTGTCGTAGTCGGGCATGCCGACCATCAGGCGGGCTGCCTGCCCCAGGTATTTACCCAGTCGACCCAGGTCGTTGAACATCACGGCAGTCCTCTCAAGCGTCAGGCAGGGCCTGGAACGGGGTTTCCTTGTCGCTGCGCTCCTTGCGACCCAGGGCGGCGTAGCCGACCTTGATGGCGAAGAACAGCACGCTGAACACCACCACCAGGAACAGGATGGTCAGGCCAGCGTTGGTGTAGGCGTTGAAGATCACGTGCTGCATCTGCCCGATGTCCTTGGCCGGGGCCAGGACCTGGCCGGCGTCCAGCGCGGTGCTGTACTTCTTGGCCAGGGCCAGGAAGCCAACCGCCGGGTTCGGGTCGAACAGCTTGATCAGGCCCGCCGCCGTGGTGCAGATCAGCAGCCACACGGCCGGCACCAGGGTGACCCAGATATAGCGCTCGCGCTTCATCTTGATCAGCACCACGGTGCCGAGCATCAGGGCAATACCGGCCAGCATCTGGTTGGAGATGCCGAACAGCGGCCACAGGGTGTTGATGCCGCCCAGCGGGTCGATCACGCCCTGGTACAGCAAGTAGCCCCACAGCGCCACGCAGCCGGCGGTACCGACCAGGTTGGCGGTCCACGACTCGGTGCGCTTGAGGGCCGGCACGAAGCTGCCCAGCAGGTCCTGGAGCATGAAGCGCCCGGCACGGGTACCGGCGTCCACGGCGGTGAGGATGAACAGCGCTTCGAACAGAATGGCGAAGTGGTACCAGAACGCCATGGTGTTCTCGCCCGGCAGCACCTGGTGGAGGATCTGCGCGATACCGACCGCCAGGGTCGGCGCACCGCCGGCACGGGCCAGGATGGTGTGCTCGCCGATGTCGCGGGCCACCGCCTCGAGCTGCTCGGGGGTAATCAGGAAGCCCCAGCTGCTGACGGTTTGCGCCACCGAGGCAACGTCGGCACCGACCACCGCGGCCGGGCTGTTCATGGCGAAGTACACGCCCGGCTCGATCACCGAGGCGGCGACCATGGCCATGATGGCGACGAACGACTCCATCAGCATGCCGCCGTAGCCGATGTAGCGGGCGTTGGTTTCGTTGTCCAGCAGCTTGGGCGTGGTCCCCGAGGAGATCAGCGCGTGGAAGCCGGACACCGCGCCGCAGGCGATGGTGATGAACAGGAACGGGAACAGGGTGCCCTTCCACACCGGGCCGGTGCCGTCGGTGAACTGGGTCAGCGCCGGCATTTTCAGCTCGGGGGCGATGATCAGGATGCCGATGGCCAGGCCGACGATGGTGCCGATCTTGAGGAAGGTCGACAGGTAGTCACGCGGCGCCAGCACCAGCCACACCGGCAGCACGGCGGCGACGAAGCCGTAGCCCACCAGCATCCAGGTGATCTGCACGCCGGTGAAGGTGAATGCCGGGCCCCACACCGGATCCGCGGCGATCTGGCCCCCCAGCCAGATCGACAGCAGCAAAAGCACCACGCCGATGATCGAGATCTCGCCGATGCGGCCCGGGCGGATGTAGCGCATGTACACGCCCATGAACATCGCGATCGGGATGGTCGCCATCACCGTGAACATGCCCCATGGGCTCTCGGCCAGGGCCTTGACCACGATCAGCGCCAGCACCGCGAGGATGATGATCATGATCAGGAAGCAGCCGAACAAGGCGATGGTGCCCGGGATGCGGCCCATTTCCTCGCGGACCATGTCGCCCAGCGAACGGCCGTTGCGGCGGGTGGACAGGAACAGGACCATGAAGTCCTGCACCGCGCCCGCCAGCACCACGCCGGCGATCAGCCACAGCGTGCCGGGCAGGTAGCCCATTTGCGCGGCGAGCACCGGGCCCACGAGGGGGCCGGCGCCGGCGATGGCGGCGAAGTGGTGGCCAAAAAGAATGTGCTTGTTGGTCGGGACGTAGTCCAGGCCATCGTTGTTGAGGACCGCGGGCGTGGCCCGGCGGGGGTCGAGCTGCATCACCTTGGTGGCGATGAACAGGCTGTAGTAACGGTAGGCGACCAGGTAGATGGCCACTGCCGCGACCACGATCCACAAGGCGTTGATCGCCTCACCGCGACGCAGGGCAACCACACCCAGCGCGCAGGCCCCTATGACTGCCAGCGCCAGCCACGGGATGTGGCGTAGCAGGCTATTATTGTTGTTCATGGTTTACTTCCAGCTGGTGGATTGGAAAAGACCGCCCATCGAGTCTAGGGCCAGTCAAGACGCATTGCCACACTTGCTTTGGTCTAGAGCCTCTGCGGCCAGATTGCGGTACCTGATGCACCTCGCCAACTCACTATAGTCAGGGTGTCACCCGGAGAACTGCCATGAGCGACCACGACGAACGCCGCCGTTTTCAGCGCATCGCCTTCGATGCCCCCACCGAGCTGCGCCAAGGCGAGCGGCGCTGGCCGGTCACCCTGCTCGACCTTTCGTTGAAGGGGCTGCTGATCAAGCGCCCCGAACCTTGGGACGCGGACCTGACCCAGGATTTCGACGCGATCATCCATCTGAACGACAAGAAAACCCAGGTGCTGATGCAGGTCGAACTGCGCCATGAGGAACCTGACCGCCTGGGTTTCATTTGCCTGCACATCGACATCGATTCAATGACTCATTTGCACCGTCTTGTGGAACTGAACGTGGGCGACAGCACCGAAATGATGCGCGAGCTGCGCGAACTCATCGAAGATTGATATCTCTTAGCCTACTAACAATCTGGCCGTGACGGCTTTCTTGTCCGGCCAGACAGCTTTCCCTCGATTTCCGGCCCTCTTGCACACATCCCTCTAGGACAGCCTTCGACACGTTGGAACGCAACGTGCATCAGGGTTTCGCGCACCCTGAAGGCACCCCTGACGGCGCTACGATCAAAACTTTGTATACAATTTTTGTGGCATTGTTTTGTCAGTATTGTCTACAGTAGCGCCACAACAATAAACAGAGAGCCTGCTCCATGACCACGTCCCCCAGCACGTCTCCCGCCCCGCGCCCCGAGGACGAGAACCTCGGCCTTGGCGCCAACCTGGCCTACGGGCTGCAGCATGTCCTGACCATGTATGGAGGGATCGTCGCGGTACCGCTGATCCTCGGCCAGGCCGCCGGCCTGGCCCCGGCGGAAATCGGCCTGCTGATCGCGGCCTCGCTGTTCGCCGGCGGGCTCGCGACGTTGCTGCAGACCCTTGGGCTGCCGTTCTTCGGTTGCCAGTTGCCACTGGTCCAGGGCGTCTCGTTCGCCGGCGTGGCGACCATGGGGGCGATTCTCGGCAGCCAGGGGGGCGGCGGCCTGCCGGCGGTGCTGGGTGCGGTGATGGCAGCCTCGTTGATCGGGTTCCTGATCACCCCGGTGTTCTCGCGTATCACCAAGTTCTTCCCGCCCTTGGTGACCGGTATCGTCATCACCACCATCGGCCTCACCCTGATGCCCGTTGCCGCGCGCTGGGTGATGGGCGGCAACAGCGCCTCGCCGGAGTTCGGCAGCATGGCCAACATCGGCCTGGCGGCGCTGACCTTCGCCATCGTCCTGCTGCTGAGCAAGCTGGGCAGCGCGAGCATTTCGCGCCTGTCGATCTTGCTGGCGATGGTCGCCGGTACCTTGATCGCCTGGTCGCTGGGCATGGCCGACTTCAGCAAGGTCAGCGAAGGCCCGATCTTCGCCTTCCCCACCCCGTTCCACTTCGGCATGCCGACCTTCCACATCGCCGCGATCCTGTCGATGTGCATCGTGATCATGGTGACCCTGGTCGAAACCTCGGCCGATATCCTCGCGGTCGGCGAGATCATCGACACCAAGGTCGACTCCAAGCGCCTGGGCAACGGCCTGCGCGCCGACATGGCATCGAGCATCCTGGCGCCGATCTTCGGCTCGTTCACCCAGAGCGCCTTCGCCCAGAACGTCGGCCTGGTGGCCGTGACCGGGGTCAAGAGCCGCTACGTGGTGGCCACCGGCGGCGTGATCCTGGTGGTGCTCGGGCTGTTGCCGATCATGGGCCGGGTGATCGCGGCCGTGCCTACCCCGGTACTCGGCGGCGCCGGTATCGTGCTGTTTGGCACCGTGGCCGCCAGCGGCATCCGTACCCTGTCGAAAGTCAGCTACAAGAACAACGTCAACCTGATCATCGTCGCCGCCTCGCTGGGTTTCGGCATGATCCCGATCGCGGCGCCGAACTTCTACCACAGCTTCCCGAGCTGGTTCGAAACCATCTTCCACTCCGGCATCAGCTCGGCGGCGATCATGGCGATCGTGCTGAACCTGATGTTCAACCACTTCACCACCGGCAACTCGGAAAACCAGTCGGTGTTCGCCGCGGCCTACGAGCGCACCATCCAGTACTCGGACATCTCCGCCCTGCGTGATGGCGACTACTTCAAGGATGGCAAGCTGTTCGACGCGGACGGCAACGAGGTGCCAGTGATGGAGCTGGACGAGCATGGCAACGAGGCGCCCCGACGCAAGGCGGTCGCCGAACACTGATCGCTGACCAGGACGGTCATCGAGGGGAGCCGCACGCGCATCGTCGGCTCCCTTTTTTCATGGCATTGTCCGCCGCAGGAGCCGGCCCTGGCGGCGAACACCAGCGCAGCCGGGGCGATCCATTGCGTCGCCTGCTTCAGGCGCCTACGACAAAGGTGTGCTGGACGAACTACTCGAACAAGGCATCCAGCGCCTGCTCCAGGCGGGTCACGGCGATCACCTGCAAGCCGGCGGGCGACTCCTTGGGCGCGTTGCCCTTGGGCACGATGGCGCGCTTGAAGCCATGCTTGGCGGCTTCCTTCAGGCGCTCCTGGCCGCTGGGCACCGGGCGCACCTCGCCCGACAGGCCGATCTCGCCGAACACCAGCAGGCCGTGGGCCAGCGGGCGGTTGCGCAGGCTCGACATCACCGCCGCCAGCAGCGCCAGGTCTGAGGCGGTCTCCAGCACCTTGACCCCGCCGACCACGTTGAGGAACACGTCCTGGTCGTGGGTCGGGATGCCGCCGTGGCGGTGCAGCACCGCCAGCAACATGGCCAGGCGGTTCTGGTCCAGGCCCAGGGTGACCCGTCGCGGGTTGGCCAGGTGGCTGTCGTCGACCAGCGCCTGGACCTCCACCAGCATCGGCCGGGTGCCTTCCCAGGTGGCCATGACCACGCTGCCGGGCACTTCTTCCTGGGTGCGGTTGAGGAAGATCGCCGAGGGGTTGGACACCTCCTTCAGGCCTCGGTCGGTCATGCCGAACACGCCCAGTTCGTTGACCGCGCCGAAGCGGTTCTTCACCGCCCGCAACAGGCGCAGGCGGCCATCGGACTCGCCCTCGAAATACAGCACGGTGTCGACCATGTGCTCGAGCACCCGCGGGCCGGCCAGCGAGCCTTCCTTGGTGACATGGCCGACCAGGAAGATCGCCGTGCCGCTCTGCTTGGCGTAGCGCACCAGCAGCGCGGTGCTCTCGCGCACCTGGGCCACCCCGCCCGGCGCCGATTGCAGTTGCTCGGTGAAGATGGTCTGGATCGAGTCGATCACCATCACCCGCGGTTTTTCCTGGCGGGCGGTGGCGATGATGGTCTCGATGCAGGTTTCGGTCATGACCTTGAGCTGGTCCTGGGGCAGGCCCAGGCGGCGCGAGCGCATGGCCACCTGCTGCTGCGACTCTTCGCCGGTGACGTACAGCGCCGGCATGTGCACGGCGATGTTGCACAGGGTCTGCAGCAGGATGGTCGACTTGCCGATGCCGGGGTCGCCGCCGATCAGCACCACCGAGCCATCCACCAGGCCGCCGCCGAGCACGCGGTCGAGCTCGGTGCTGCTGGTGGTGAAGCGCGGGATCTCCTCGACGCTGACCTCGGCCAGGGTCTTGATCTGCGCCTGCTGCCCGGTCCAGCCGGCCCGCCCGCTGGGTGCCGCGGCGCCGCCGCTTTCGATCATGGTCTCGACCAGGGTGTTCCAGGCCCCGCACTCGCCGCACTGGCCTGCCCATTTGGGGAAGGTCGCGCCACACTCGGTGCAGCCATACAAACGCTTGGCCTTGGCCATGGGCGGGGTCTCCTGGAAAAAACCGCCATGATAGCCGAACGCGGACGTGTCCCGGAGCCGTTAGCGAGCGACAAAACTATTCGTTCTAAGTGAAGTCTGTAGCTGCGAACGTCACGCATGAAGCGTTTTAGTGGCTTACACTGCGTTTACCTCTCCATTCGTAACAAAGGAATACAGCATGGGCATGCTCAGTGAATTCAAGGCCTTCGCGGTCAAGGGAAATGTCGTCGACATGGCGGTGGGTATCATCATCGGCGCGGCCTTCGGCAAGATCGTCTCGTCGTTCGTCGGCGACGTGATCATGCCGCCGATCGGCATGCTCATCGGCGGGGTCGACTTCAGCGACCTGGCCATCACCCTCAAGGCCGCCGAGGGCGATGTGCCGGCGGTGGTCCTGGCCTATGGCAAGTTCATCCAGACCATCCTCGACTTCATCATCGTCGCCTTTGCCATCTTCATGGGCGTGAAGGCGATCAACCGCCTCAAGCGCGAAGAGGCCGTGGCCCCGAGCGCGCCGCCGGTGCCGAGCGCCGAAGAAACCCTGCTGACGGAAATTCGCGACCTGCTCAAGGCGCAGAATCGCCAGCCCTGAGGCGCAGGCCGGGTAGGCGTAGGCAGCGGCCACATAGCACAAAGGCGACCCGAGGGTCGCCTTTGTCGTCAAGCACGAGCGAAATCGTTACTTCTTTTTACGCACATACAGGACCAGATTGTGGTCCACCAGCTCGAAGCCGTGTTCGGCCACGATCTCCTTCTGGCGCCGCTCGATCTCGGCATCCATGAATTCGATGACTTCGCTGGTATCCACGTTGACCATGTGGTCGTGGTGGCCACCGTCCGCCAATTCGAATACCGCGTGGCCGCCGTCGAAGTTGTGGCGAACCACCAGACCCGCCGCTTCGAACTGGGTCAGGACGCGATACACGGTTGCCAGACCGACGTCTTCGCCAGCCTCCATCAGTGCCTTGTAGACATCCTCGGCACTCATGTGACGCTGCTCGGTGGAGTCGAGCATCTGAAGAATCTTGACCCGAGGCAGGGTTACCTTCAGGCCCGCTTTGCGCAATTCGCTATTTTCAACCATGGTCAGCTTTCTCGCCGATGCTGCTTCGCAGCTTCTCTTAATACGGGTATGATCGGGGTTTACGTTGTCCAGCCAAGATAGTGGAAGTCGCCCACCGATGCAAAACACCAAGCTCTTGCTAACCAGCCTCACCCTCGTGGGACTGCTCGCACTCGCCGGTTGCTCGTTTCCCGGGGTTTACAAAATCGACATCCAGCAGGGCAATGTCGTCACGCAGGACATGATAGACCAATTGCGCCCGGGAATGACCCGCCGGCAAGTAAGGTTTATCATGGGCAATCCGCTGCTGCAGGACACCTTCCACACCAATCGCTGGGACTACCTGTACAGCCTGCAGCCAGGCGGCGGCGAGCGTCAGCAGGAACGCATGAGCGTGTTCTTCAACGACAGCGACCAACTGGTCAACCTGTCCGGCGACTTCATGCCGGGCGTCAGCCGCGACCAGGAAATCCTCGGTGGCAGCAGCGACACCACCGTCAGCCCGAACCAGCAGCCGAGCCAGGAAAAACCGGCCAAGGCAGGTTCGCTGGAAGATACCCTGCAAAAAGAAATCGACAACGTCGAGACCACCCCGGTGCCGACCCCAGCACCGCTGGAAACCGCCCCGCAGTAAAGGCGGCCGACGAAAAAGCCCGGACCAGGTCCGGGCTTTTTATTGCCTGCAACAAGCGTCAGCCTTCGCGCGCGCCCCTGGCCTTGGCCGCGCGCCGCTTGCGCGCCTCCAGCGGGTCGACCAGCAAGGGCCGATAAACCTCCAGCCGCTCCCCCGCCTGTACCTGGCGTGCCGCCGGATCACTGACCTGCTTGCCAAAGATCCCCACCGGGCAATGCGTCAGGTCCAGCCCCGGCACCTGTTCGGCCAGGCCCGACAGACGCAGCGCTGCGCTCACCGAGGTCCCCGCCGGCACTTCGCAGGCCAGCAGCCACTGGCGCTCGGCCGTGGCATAGACCACCTCGATGGCGATGGCCGCCTCAGCCATAGAGCTGCTTGGCGCGCTGGCAGAAGGCATCGACCATGGTGTTGGCCGCCTGGTTGAACAGCGGCCCCAGGGTCGCGCGCACCAGCGCGCCGGCGTAGTCGAACGACAGGTCCAGGCTGATCTTGCAGGCTTTCTCGCCCAATGGCTTGAACACCCACAGCCCGTGCAGCTGGGTGAAAGGCCCCTCTTCGAGGTTCATCTCGATCGACTGCCCCCGCACCAGCACGTTGCGCGTGACGAACTGCTGGCTCATGCCACCCTTGGCCACCTCGAGCTTCGCGCGCATGTGGGTGTCGCTGGCCTCGATCACCGTCGAGGCCGAACACCAGGGCAGGAAGTCCGGGTAGCCGGCCACATCGTTGACCAGGTCGTAGAGCGCCTGGGCAGGGTATGGCAGCAGGGCGGAGCGTTGAATATGGGTAGTCATCCAGGCGTCACTTCCAAACGGGGCGGCGGCGCACGACAGCGCCGTGAAAAACCGTTCCGCGCGGCGGAACGAGGCCTGTATTGTCCGGGATTCACCGAACAGGCTCAAGCGCACCTAAACCCCATAGCCGAGCACGCACTGACTGCCTATAATGCCGCCCCTATGGCTAAGCAAAAGAAACATCCGACCGGGACCATCGCGCAGAACAAGAAGGCGCGACACGATTACTTCATCGAACACAAGTTCGAGGCCGGGCTGGTCCTGTCCGGCTGGGAAGTAAAGAGCCTGCGGGCCGGCAAGGCGCACCTGACCGACAGCTACGTGCTGCTCAAGGATGGCGAAGCCTGGCTGTTCGGCAGCCACATCACCCCGCTGACCACCGCCAGCACTCACGTCATCGCCGACCCGATCCGCACCCGCAAGCTGCTGCTGAACAAGCGCGAGCTCGAGCGCCTGGAAGCGGCCGTGGCGCAGAAGGGCTACACCTGCGTGGCGATGTCGCTGTACTGGAGCAAGCACCTGATCAAGTGCGAAATCGCGCTGGGCAAGGGCAAGAAGGAGTTCGACAAGCGCGACACCGTGCGCGAGCGCGACTCCAACCGCGAGCTGCAGCGCACCATGCGCAACAAGGGCAAGGAAGAGTAACGCCCAGCTTGCCCGGTCGCTTCGCCCGTGCCACCCGCGGGGCCTCTTGCAGTGCATGCCGCCGGCCTGAAGCCCCACGCGCCCCCTTGTGGGAGCGGCCTTGTGTCGCGAAAAGGGCGCGCAGCGGCCTCGGGGTCTTTGCATCATGCAGGATCGCCGGGGCTGCTGCGCAGCCCTTTCGCGACACAAGGTCGCAACAAGCGAGCGTCAGCGCCCGCTGCGCCGTTCCGCCCGTACCACCCGCTGAACTTCCTGCAGTGCATGCCGCCGGCCTGAAGCCCCACGCATCCCCTTGTAGGAGCGGCCTTGTGTCGCGAAAAGGGCGCGCAGCGGCCTCGGGGTCTTTGCATCATGCCGGATCGCCGGGGCTGCTGCGCAGCCCTTTCGCGACACAAGGCCGCTCCTACACAAAGCGGCGCAGGCCGCCGCAAGCGAGCGTCAGCGCCCGCTGCGCCGCTCCGCCCGTGCCACCCGCTGGGCCTCTTGCTGCGCCTCCTGCAACACCTCCTGCACGTAAAGGATATGTCGGCTCGACACCTCCCGCGCATCGTCCGCCCGCCCCTCGACAATCGCCAGGTACAACTCGCGATGCTGGCTGATCAGCATGTCGCGGGTCTCGCTGCGCTGCTGGTACATGCCGCCGATATTGGTCACCACGTTGCGCTTGAGCAGGTCGAACAACCCGCGGATGGTGTGCAGCAACACCGCGTTGTGGCTGGCCTCGGCAATGGCCAGGTGGAAGCGCGCATCGGCCGCGCCCTCCTCTGCCCGGCTGACTTCGTCGACCCGGTTGTAGCAATCCTGCAGCGCGTCGAACGCGGCCTTCAAACGCTGGCGATCGGGCTCGGTGGCGCGCTGCGCGGCGTAATAGGCGCAGGACGCCTCCAGGGTATGACGAAACTCCAGCAGGTCGCGCTGCGCCTCGGGGCTGCCTTCGAGCAGCTTGAGCAGCGGGTCGCTGAAGGTCGAGCCCAGCGACTCGGCCACATAGTTGCCACCGCCCTGGCGGCTGACCAGCAACCCCTTGGCCACCAGCTTCTGGATCGCCTCGCGCAGCGACGGGCGGGACACGCCGAACTGCTCGGCCAGGGCACGCTCGGCCGGCAGGCGCTGGCCTGAGGTGAGGGTGCCCTCGAGAATCATCCCTTCCAACCGATCGACGATGTCGTCGGACAGGCGCCGCTGGCGGACCTGATCAAAAACCATCACATGCTCTCCACGAACCCGGGGTGCAGATCCGGGGGCCGCCTATTCTGCGCCTATCGCGCCCAGGCCGACACCCATCAGATGGCGATTTTCAGCACCGCGCAGAGGCCCGCTCATCGGTATCCGCGCAAAGTTTTCCCCAGGACAAATTGACACACCCGCAATGACGCTCTTAACCTAGCGACCAGCCATTGTAAATTGGTCTTACCAATTATCCAATGCCAGTGCCTGACCAACAACAATTAGGGGCCACCCCATATGCAAACCTGGCAACAATTCTATAGCCCGCTTGGTAGTCTTGGCCTGTCCGCACTGGCGGCGGTCATCCCCATCGTGTTCTTCTTCCTCGCCCTCGCCGTGTTCCGCCTCAAAGGCCACGTCGCCGGCAGCATCACCCTGGCGCTGTCGATCCTGGTGGCCATCTTCGCCTTCCAGATGCCGGTCGACATGGCCCTGGCCGCCGCCGGCTACGGCTTCCTCTACGGCCTGTGGCCGATCGCCTGGATCATCGTCGCCGCGGTGTTCCTCTACAAACTCACGGTCAAGAGCGGCCAGTTCGAAGTGATCCGCAGCTCGGTGCTGTCGATCACCGACGACCAGCGCCTGCAAGTGCTGCTGATCGGCTTCTGCTTCGGTGCCTTCCTCGAAGGCGCGGCCGGCTTCGGCGCCCCAGTGGCCATCACCGCCGCGCTGCTGGTGGGCCTGGGCTTCAACCCGCTGTACGCCGCCGGCCTGTGCCTGATCGCCAACACCGCGCCGGTGGCCTTCGGCGCCCTGGGCATCCCGATCATCGTCGCCGGGCAAGTCACCGGCATCGACGCCTTCCACATCGGCGCCATGACCGGCCGCCAGCTGCCGCTGCTGTCGCTGTTCGTGCCGTTCTGGCTGGTGTTCATGATGGATGGCCTGCGCGGCGTGAAAGAAACCTGGCCCGCCGCCCTGGTGGCCGGCCTGAGCTTCGCCGTCACCCAGTACTTCACCTCCAACTTCATCGGGCCGGAACTGCCGGACATCACCTCGGCCCTGGCCAGCCTGATCGCCCTGACCCTGTTCCTGAAAGTCTGGCAGCCCAAGCGCGCGTTCAGCCAGGCCCAGGGCAGCGTCGGCGCCGCCGTCGTGCAATCGAGCGGCAGCCAACCGAGCCCGTACAGCTTCGGCGAGATCTTCAAGGCCTGGTCGCCGTTCCTGATCCTCACCGTGCTGGTGACCATCTGGACCCTCAAGCCATTCAAGGCGGCCTTCGCCCCAGGCGGGGCGATGTACAACTTGGTGTTCAACTTCGCCATCCCGCACCTCGACCAACTGGTGATCAAGACCGCGCCGATCGTCACCGCGCCAACCGCCATGCCGGCGGTGTTCAAGCTCGACCCGATCTCCGCCACCGGCACCGCGATCTTCCTCTCGGCGCTGGTCTCCATGGCAGTGCTCAAGATCAATTTCAAAACTGGTCTGACCACTTTGAAAGAGACCTTCTGGGAACTGCGCTGGCCGATCCTGTCGATCGGCATGGTGCTGGCCTTCGCCTTCGTCACCAACTACTCGGGCATGTCCTCGACCATGGCCCTGGTGCTGGCCGGCACCGGTGCGGCGTTCCCGTTCTTCTCGCCGTTCCTGGGCTGGCTGGGCGTGTTCCTGACCGGCTCGGACACCTCTTCCAACGCCCTGTTCAGCTCGCTGCAGGCCACCACCGCGCACCAGATCGGGGTCAACGACACCCTGCTGGTGGCGGCCAACACCAGCGGCGGCGTGACCGGCAAGATGATCTCGCCGCAGTCGATCGCCGTGGCCTGCGCCGCCACCGGCCTGGTGGGCAAGGAATCCGACCTGTTCCGTTTCACCGTCAAGCACAGCCTGTTCTTCGCCACCATCGTTGGCCTGATCACCCTGGTTCAGGCCTACTGGCTGACCGGCATGCTGGTTCATCACTAAAGTGAAAGGGCCCGGGCGCGAGCAGCGCCCGGGATCGTCCTTCAACCCACGCTGCGAGAATCCATGATCATTTCCGCCTCCACCGACTATCGCGCCGCGGCCCAACGCAAGCTGCCTCCGTTCCTGTTCCACTACGCCGACGGCGGCGCCTACGCCGAGCACACCCTGCGCCACAACGTCTCGGACCTGGCCAGCATCGCCCTGCGCCAGCGGGTGCTGAAGAACATGTCCGAGCTCAGCCTCCAGACCCAGCTGTTCGACGAGACCCTGAGCATGCCCGTGGCCCTGGCCCCGGTCGGCCTCACCGGCATGTACGCCCGCCGCGGCGAGGTGCAGGCCGCCCGCGCCGCCGCCACCCACGGCATCCCCTTCACCATGTCCACCGTGTCGGTCTGCCCGATCGAAGAAGTGGCCCCGGCCATCGACCGGCCGATGTGGTTCCAGCTGTACGTGCTCAAGGACCGCGGCTTCATGCGCAACGCCCTGGAGCGGGCCAAGGCCGCCGGGGTGAAGACCCTGGTGTTCACCGTCGACATGCCGGTGCCCGGCGCGCGCTACCGCGACGCCCACTCGGGCATGAGCGGCCCGAACGCGCCGCTGCGCCGCGTGTGGCAAGCCATGACCCACCCGCAATGGGCCCTGGACGTCGGCCTGCTCGGCCGCCCCCATGACCTGGGCAACATCTCCAAGTACCGCGGCAACCCCACCGGCCTGGCCGACTACATCGGCTGGCTGGGCAACAACTTCGACCCGTCCATCTCCTGGAAGGACCTGGAGTGGATTCGCGAATTCTGGGACGGACCGATGATCATCAAGGGCATCCTCGACCCCGAGGACGCCCGCGACGCGGTCAAGTTCGGCGCCGACGGCATCGTCGTCTCCAACCACGGCGGCCGCCAGCTCGACGGCGTGCTGTCCAGCGCCCGCGCGCTGCCGGCGATTGCCGATGCGGTCAAGGGTGATATCAAGATCCTCGCCGACTCCGGCATCCGCAACGGCCTCGACGTGGTGCGCATGGTCGCCCTGGGCGCCGACACGGTGCTGATCGGCCGCGCCTTCCTCTATGCCCTGGCCACCCATGGCGAGGCCGGGGTGAAGAACCTGCTGGAGCTGTTCGAGAAAGAAATGCGCGTGGCCATGGTGCTGACCGGCGCCAAGTCGATCAGCGAGATCAGCCGCGACTCGCTGGTCCGCGAACTGGGCGCCTGAGCGCCCGCCCCCGATACCGCCTGATTGCCCGGGGCACGCCGCGCGCCAGACGCCGCGGCCCCACGAGGAGACTGCATGAGCCTGCCCGCCGCGTTCCTGCGTGATGCCGAGCGCCTGATCCCCGCCGAACGCCGCTTCGACGACCCCACCTCGACCCTGGCCTTCGGCACCGACGCCAGCTTCTACCGGCTGATTCCCAAGCTGGTGGTGCGTGTCGAGTCCGAGGACGAAGTGGTCGAACTGCTCAAGCTGGCCCAGCGCGATCGCGTGCCGGTGACCTTCCGCGCCGCCGGCACCAGCCTGTCCGGCCAGGCCATCAGCGACTCGGTGCTGATCGTGCTCGGCGATAACTGGGGCGGCAAGGAAATCCGCCGCCAGGGCCAGCAGATCCGCCTGCAGCCCGGCGTGATCGGCGCCCAGGCCAACGCCTGGCTGGCCCCGTACGGGCGCAAGATCGGCCCCGACCCGGCCTCGATCAACGCCTGCAAGATCGGCGGCATCGTCGCCAACAACGCCAGCGGCATGTGCTGCGGCACCGCGCAGAACACCTACCACACCCTGGCCGGCCTGCGCCTGGTGCTGGCCGACGGCACCCGCCTGGACAGCGAAGACCCGGCCAGCGTCGCCGCCTTCGAAACCTCCCACGCCGAGCTGCTCGAGTCCCTCGCCCGCCTGGGCCGGGAAACCCGCGCCAACAGCGACCTTGCCGAGCGCATCCGGCACAAGTACCGACTGAAGAACACCACCGGCCTGTCGCTCAACGCCCTGGTGGACTACGACCAGCCGCTGGATATCCTCCAGCACCTGCTGGTCGGCTCCGAAGGCACCCTGGGCTTCATCAGCGCGGTCACCTACGACACCGTGCCCGACCACCCGCACAAGGCCAGCGCGCTGCTGGTGTTCCCCAGCGTCGAGAGCTGCTGCCGCGCCGTGACCGTGCTCAAGCGCCAGCCGGTGTCGGCGGTGGAACTGCTCGACCGCCGCAGCCTGCGCTCGGTGCAGGCCATGCCGGGCATGCCCGGCTGGGTCAAGGACCTGTCGGCCAACGCCTGCGCCCTGCTGATCGAGTGCCGCGCGGCCAGCCAGAGCCTGCTGCACGAACAGCTCGCGCAGGTGATGGCCGCGATCGGCGACTACCCGCTGGAGCAGCAGGTCGCGTTCAGCGAAGACCCGGCGGTGTACAACCAGCTGTGGAAAATCCGCAAGGACACCTTCCCCGCCGTCGGCGCCGTGCGCCAGACCGGCACCACGGTGATCATCGAGGACGTCACCTTCCCCATCGAGCAACTGGCCGAAGGCGTCAACCGCCTGATCCAGCTGTTCGACAAGCACCGCTACGACGAGGCGATCATTTTCGGCCACGCGCTGGAAGGCAACCTGCACTTCGTCTTCACCCAGGGCTTCAACAGTGCCGAGGAAGTGGCCCGCTACCAGGCCTTCATGGACGACGTCGCGCAACTGGTGGCGGTGGAGTTCGGCGGCTCGCTCAAGGCCGAGCACGGCACCGGGCGCAACATGGCGCCGTTCGTGGAGCTGGAGTGGGGCCACGATGCCTACCAGCTGATGTGGCAGCTCAAGCGCCTGCTCGACCCCAACGGCATCCTCAACCCCGACGTGGTGCTGAGCGAAGATCCCGACATCCACCTGAAAAACCTCAAGCCGCTGCCCGCCGCCGACGAGATCGTCGACAAGTGCATCGAGTGCGGTTTCTGCGAACCGGTGTGCCCATCCAAGGGCCTGACCCTCAGCCCACGCCAGCGCATCGTCATGTGGCGCGACATCCAGGCCAAGCAACGCGCCGGCCTGGACACCCGCGAACTGCTGCAAACCTACCAGTACCAAGGCATCGACACCTGCGCCGCCACCGGCCTGTGCGCCCAGCGCTGCCCGGTGGGCATCAACACCGGCGAGTTGGTGAAGAAGCTGCGCGCCCAGGCCGCCGACCACGCCAAGGCCGCCGACTGGCTGGCCGAGCATTTCCACACCACCCTGCGCGGCGCGCGCTTCACCCTCAGCGCCGCCAACACCGCCCGCAAGCTGCTCGGCGCGCCACGCCTCGGGCGCCTCAGTACCACACTGAGCAAGGCCAGCAAAGGCCGCCTGCCCCAGTGGACCCCGGCCATGCCCCAGCCGTTGCGCACGCTGGACTTAGGCCCGGCGAGCAACGACGCCCGGCCCCGCGTGGTCTACCTCGCCGCCTGTGTTTCCCGCGTGATGGGCCCCGCCTACGCCGACCGCGAGCAAAGCTCGCTGCTCGACAAGACCCGCGCCCTGCTGGAAAAGGCCGGCTACCAGGTGGTGTTCCCCGACAACGCCGACAGCCTGTGCTGCGGCCAGCCGTTCGCCTCCAAGGGCTACCCCGAGCAAGCCGAGCACAAGCGCCAGGAGCTGATCACCGCGCTGCTGCAAGCCAGCCGCGGCGGCCTCGACCCGATCTACTGCGACACCAGCCCCTGCACCCTGCGCCTGGTGCAGGACCTGGGCGAAACCCGGCTGGACCTATACGACCCGGTGCGTTTCATCCGCACCCATCTGCTGGACAAGCTGGAGTTCACCCCCCAGGACGCCCCGGTGGCCGTGCACGTGACCTGCAGCACCCAGCACCTGGGCGAAAGCCAGGCGCTGATCGACCTGGCGCGGCGCTGCAGCAAGCAGGTGGTGATCCCCGAAGGCATCCACTGCTGCGGTTTTGCCGGCGACAAGGGCTTCACCACGCCCGAGCTCAACGCCCACTCGCTGCGCACGCTCAAGGACGCGGTGCAGTATTGCGAGGAAGGGATCTCCACCAGCCGCACCTGCGAGATCGGGCTGTCGAGCCACAGCGGCATCGACTACCACGGGCTGGTGTACCTGGTGGACCGGGTGACCCGAGCGCGCAAGGCCTGACCTTGCGCCAACCGCTTCGCCAGCGAATCTGGCTCCTACCTGCTCACGGCAGACTGTAGGAGCCGGCTTGCCGGCGAACCGCCTGCAGACGTTTCGTACCGGTCATTCAGCCCCAGCTGAATAGCCGCGCGTTCCCCCCAGTGGCATCGTTCGATGCCTCGGCTCCTGGCTCCATGGGGCCCGGCAAGGGAAGCACGCATGCAAGTCGACAAGGCCTATCAAGTCATTACCCCGCACGGCGTTGTCTTCGACGTGAACGCGTTGGTGATTGCGCCCGAGCAATGCTGTCACCTGCGTACCCTTAGCTTGCCGTTCGTGCACAAGGGGCATTATCAGGTCGTCGAGAAGGTGGCGCAGCTGTACGACAGGATGCTGCCCGGCAAACTGCCGTGCCATATGCAGGTCGCCGTGTCGCGGCCACTCAGCCGTTTGCAGGGGGATCGGTTGAATGAGCAGCGCCACGACATCTCGGACCTGTTCAGCACAGCAATGGGACAAGCGGTGAGCACACTCGTGGGCGGACCTATGGGGCTCACCGCCGGGTTGATTGCCGGCGGCGTGACAAAAACTGCGGCAAACCAATTGGCCAGAAGCCGGCTACCCACGTTTCATGCAGGTGATGTACTGGTTTTCCTCTTTGCCCGGGTGAACGGTGGCATAGGCCCACAAACATCCTCCGTACTCCTCATACTCTGACGCCACCATGAACGACCTCTATTTCCTCGCTTGCTTGATGATCGTGGGCGTCTTTCTCGACTGGGCCTTCAAATCGAGCACCATCAGATGCGTACTCTGCTTCGCGCTCATGGCCACAGGTATCACCGCCTGTACACAGCTTGGCCAACAGCAAGTGCTGTATCTGCATGGCGGGCAGTGGGCAAGCCTATGCTTGCTCGTAGGTCAACGGCTGCTTTTCAAACGATCGCGCTATTTTGGCGAAGATGATGAGTAACAACGTCCAAGGCACAAACGGAGCGGGCTTGCCCCGCGCGATACAGCCCTCGCATCGCCCCACACCGGCGCCCCCTCACGCCGATTGAACCCTCACCCACTGTCGACCGTCCACCGTTCAGGCCCACCCTCCAGAGGCCTGCACAAGGAGACTCCCATGAAAGGCACTGCGCTATCCGCCCTGTTCGCGGCCGCGACCCTGCTGGCCTCGCCTGTGTTCGCCGCCGATAACCTGTGCGCCATCAACCTGCAGAAGATCGACGACAGCATGGCCACCGTCGGCGCCACCTCCGAAGGCCTGGACAAGGCCATCACCGAACACGTCGACAAAGCCAAGGCCGCCCAGGCCGCCGGTGACAACAAGGAGTGCATCGCCATCACCAGCAAGGTGCTCGAACGCCTGGAAAAAACCGAGAAAGGCAGCGGCTCGGCCGGTGGCAGCGGCAGCTGATGCAGCGCCGGGCGGCCCGCCTGTCGACGCCGCCCGCGCAAAGGCGTATACTCCACCTCGCATCCTGTAAAAGGGACGCCAGCTAGAGCTGAGTGTGGGGCCGATTAGGATTCGACGCCGGTAGCGAAACTCTAGGTGCATGCCGAGTTGGTAACAGAACTCGTAAATCCACTGTTGCAACTTTCTATAGTTGCCAATGACGAAAACTACGAGGGCTACGCTCTCGCTGCGTAAGCAGCTGAGCCCGCTCTCCTGGTAGCTTCGGCTCCAGCAATCATCAGGGGATGCCTGTAAACCCGAAATGATTGTCATACAGAACAGGATCGTCGTGCAGCACGTTGGGGGCGAAGCGACTAAAACTTACCCAACTCGTCCAAAGCACCCTGCCCGTCGGGCGGCTGCGGATTAACTCAGTAGACACGGCTAAGCATGTAGTACCGACAGCGGAGTACTGGCGGACGGGGGTTCAAATCCCCCCGGCTCCACCAAATCCTAAAAAGAAGACGCCCTTGGGCGTCTTTTTTTGTGCCTGTCATTTAAGGCCGCAGGCTTGCAGGCCGCGCATTTTTGTCTCGCCAATCGTATCGACAAGCGAAGAGCACTAGGGCCATCAACCAGCTCAACGGTGCCGCCTTCATCCCTCCCCCTCCTTCGCCGCCTCCAGCTTGCCGAACTGCTCGCTGGCCAGCCGGCTGATGATCCGGATTGCCTGATGAATACCTGCCGTGTTGCGGAAGCTCAGTTGCGGATTGTGCTCGCACTCCAATACCTCATCATGCTGAACCAGCGCCTCGCCGAGCAGTTCGAGGGTCCAGACGTAGCTCTGGATGGAAGACAAGCGTTCACGGTCAGTCATGTGCCACCTCTCGGTTTGCGCGAGACTGGCTTTCGATTGGGAAAAAGATCAGGGATCGTGTGGCCGCAGAAGTTCGGCGGCGGGGAGCGGATGCGCGGATCCTGCTCAGAATGCGAATAAGCATGCATGAGACTCCAAGTTTGCGATTGGAGCTACCACGATCCTTCCTACGGGATTGGGTGGCAGCTGTGCATGGGGTAGGAATACCGGGAAACTTGGAACCCGGCCAGGCCGAAGCCTGCCCACACACAGCCGCCATGACATCACAGCAGGCACAAAAAAAGCGCCAGCCGTGGTGATGGGGCGCTTAGTGCGTGCGCCAAGTTTACCAGCAGGTTCCTACACCTGGTCGCAGATTTTGCTACGACCTAGGTAATGTAGCCTTGGGCAGGATCGATTCGCAACAGCTGGTGTGGAAGGAAAATTCCTGTAACCGAGAAGGAAAAAGGTTGAGCCGCTTGATGCGGTGGTTCTCCCAAGGGCGACTTGCATCCGGCCACCTCAGAGGTGATGGGTGACCTCATGGCTAAGCCTAGTGAATTCCTGAGCCATAGCTCACCCAGCAGCGCCACCTACGGCAAGCTAAGATCATGCAAGCAGCCATTCAGCTTCGATGGCAGCGAGACAATCCTTGGGTTTGGCAGCTTAAACACTTGCGATGGTTTTTCGCACAAAATCTAAGAAATCGCTCCTACAGCACACGCTATTACTACAGACTAACAACCTTGATTATCTATAAACGGCTAGGTAAGAATGATCAGATGTTCATCGATTGGCTGAACACCAAGAAATGATAGCCCCGCCACTCTCTTTCTCGCCCGTCCATCTCAGCGAGCGCACCTTATTAGATGCGAAACGCTGCGATGGGATACATAGACTTCAGACGACCTCAAACGCTTGCCGCCTCACCTTCCAATTTTTTCCTTTGCTTTCAAAATTCTTGACTTCATCATTTTTGCCACAGCCTCGAAAACAGGCACCGCCACTGAATTACCAAACTGACGGTATGCCTGAGTGTCCGAAACAGGTATAACGAAGGTGCTTTCGCCTGGTTTGTCAAAGCCCATAAGCCTGGCACATTCTTGAGGTGTCAGCCGACGGGGGCGGCTCAGACTGTTAACTTCGCTATAAAAGTCTAAGTTATCTGAGAATCCGCGATCGACCAAAATTTCCGAACCATCCTTATGATACCGTGCGGAAAGCGTACGAGCCACATCATTAGGACGAGTAAGGCCGAAGCCAAAGCCATTACCCTTTGCCTTGTGCTTTTGAGCATATTTGTACAAATACTCCCAAAGTTTAGGAGTCAGTACGTACTTGCTATCAACATTTTTATCAAGCAGATCACCGAAGGAAGGTCGCTGAACCGGCTCAAACTTCGAAATATCCTTCAGTGTGAAGCCCTGATGGACATTCAGGTCTCGCCTGAAGCCTACCAAGACGATCCGTTCTCGATGCTGAGGCAAGAACTTGACTGCATCGATGACCTTCGGATCAGCGCCTTTGGGAGCATTAACATCTGCTACTTCATAGCCCAGCTCATCTAGCGTTTCACAAATAATCCGAAAAGTATTTCCTTTGTCATGACTTTTGAGGTTCTTAACGTTCTCGAGCAGGAAAGCAGCAGGACGCTTTGCCGCAATGATTCGGGCAACATCAAAAAATAAAGTGCCCTGAGTTTCACACTCGAACCCATGCTTGCGCCCTAAAGAATTCTTTTTCGACACACCTGCAAGAGAAAACGGCTGGCAAGGGAAACCAGCAAGCAGCACATCATGATCTGGGATTTCCCGATCGATATTTCGGTAAGCCTCTTCCTCACTAACCTCCGGTTTATCCGAGAGCGTTACTGATCGAATGTCTAAATTAAAACGATGACGAGCAGGATCGCAATAGTGGTTAGCCTTATAGGTCCTGACCGCATATTTGTTCCATTCAGAAGTAAAGAGACATTCGCCCCCTACTGCCTCGAACCCCTTGCGAATTCCACCGATACCGGCAAACAAGTCGATAAAAGTGAAAGTTCTCTCCCCTTCCACCTTCCGTGGCAGCAGCTCACTCAGGCGTTTGTAGTCAATGTATGACAGCTTGGGAGACGCCTTGCCCTTATGCCAACGATTAATCGTCTCGCGACACCAATGTCCCGGGCTTGCTTCGTTAAGCACAGCAGCTAGAAAACCCTGATCATAGATCTCGAGCAGCTCCTGCAGTAACGCTCGATCGCTTCCTGCATAGTCACCGGATTGATCGGTAGCAGCAGCGCGCGGGTTTGCGCCTTGCACATCTTCAAAAAAACTCATAAGCGCTCTCTGGGTCAAATCTGTGACGACACGTCACTATTCTATCCCTTAGACCAGCAATGTGAAGCGTTTTTTACCGAGATATCCTAAGGACGCTACATCGTAGGCGGCGCCGCAGAAGCAGCCAAATCGCCAATCCCCCTTTCAGGGAGGCCTGAAAAGGAGGTGAACCTGGTGTCATAGATGGAACCGAACGTAAAATAAACAAGCTCCGCTCTGCCAATGGTAACGATATGGACACGGTCGATTCAGCAACTCGCTCCAGGATGATGTCTGGCATCCGAGGGAAGGATACCGCTCCCGAAATGCTGGTCAGACGATTCCTGCACAATCGAGGGTACCGATATCGCTTGCATCGAAAGGACCTTCCCGGGAATCCGGACATTGTGATTCCACGCCTCAAGGTATGCATTTTTGTCCATGGCTGCTTCTGGCATCGTCACCCCGGTTGCCGATATGCGACCACTCCCAAAACCCGACCTGAGTTCTGGGGTGACAAATTCCAGAAAAACATAGCTAGGGATGCTGCCAACACGCAAGCATTGGAGGCTCGCGATTGGACCGTCTTGATCGTCTGGGAATGCCAGTTGAAAAAAGATCCCGAGACGTTGTCTAGGCTGGAACACCGGCTCCAAATGATTGCCCATGCTATCTAAGGACGCGACCACTCCACAGAGGTCATCTTCCTGCCGCAGTTTGCACCAGGCGGTACCGACAAGGTTGCCTTGTGGTGGCGGAGTGCAATTATACTGACCACTTCCGAGAGTCTCGCAGAGCTCATGGCACTGGGGCTAGGGAAGCCTAGAGCCCCATAAATGCAAAGGACCCCAATGTGAGTGATTTGATAAACGAGCCAGATGCACCCCGCCTGATCTTCGGGCTTAGAGATACAGGCTACAACGTCAGGACTGCTGCCGCAGACATCATAGACAACTCCATCGCCGCCAAAGCAGACCAAATCAACGTCGAGATCACCCTACGTAGCGACGGCCGTAAGCTGGTCTACTTCGGAGACAATGGCGAAGGGATGGATGCTGATGGTGTCTACAAGGCGATGCGTTATGGGGCACCGGAACGCGACAACCCTGAGAGTCTCGGGAAGTTCGGGCTTGGGCTTAAGACTGCATCCAGCTCTGTTTGCCTCAAATACACGCTGATTTCTCGCAAAAGTCCCACCGATGAATTCGCAAAGCTCGCTTGGGATCTCGACCACGTCGCTCAGAGCGAAAAGTGGGAGATGCTCCGCGAGCCCGTCACCCCAGACGAACAGGAGATGTTCGAGGAGCTATGTGGGGAACGGGGCACGCTCTTAATATGGGAAAAATGCGATAGGATTCTGACCAGAGAATACGAAGCAGGCTCGAGCAAAGAACAGAGCGCAATTAAGCGCCTCGCGGAAAGCCTGATTAAACACCTATCCCTCGTTTATCACCGATTCCTTGACCACACTGACGAGCGCGAACGCAATATCGATATTTTCATCAATCAAATGCCGGTAGAGCCGTGGAATCCGTTTTACCCTGCACGCTCCGAGCAGGTTCTTTCAGAAAAAAAGCAAAAGTTAGTAGTAGAACTGGCTGACGGCGCCGAGGAGACGGCGACTATACGAGCGTGGATTCTGCCGCACCGCAGCGACATGACAAAAGATGAGGAAAAGACCCATGCACGCATCTCAAACCGTGCGCAGGGTTTTTACGTCTATCGTGAAGGTCGCTTGATCCAAGATGGAAGCTGGCTAGAAGTCTTTGGTGCACCAGAGCCTCATACCTCCTTGCTGCGTGTGGAGTTTGACTTCGGACATAAGCTTGACGACGCATTTCGGATCGATGTCAAAAAGTCCAGAATCCTTTTCCACCCAGATCTAGAGGACGGGCTGCGGGAGTTGCTTCAGCCAGTCTATCGTGAAGCAGGACAGCGGGCTCGTAGACAAAACCGAGAGCAAACCAATCTCAAAAATATCGACCACACCAGCGCAAACAAGAACATTGCGGAAACCGGCAGTGCTAGCAAACCACAGGTGAACTCTGTCGATCCCGCAACCCAGTCTGCGATCATTTCAAATAATCAAGGCAACAAGATCAAGCTTAAGGTACCAGTTCAGAATCATGTAAGTCCCGAAACAGTTTATGTAGACGCTGTAGAGAACATCAATACTGGAGAGCTCTGGCAACCAGCTCTCCGCAGTGCTGGAAATAGTGACCACGTCCCTGCAGTTTTGCTCAACAAGCATCATGACTTCTATCAGAAAATCTATAAACGCGCGGCCGCTAACGGTTTCGCCGTCGAAGGTATGGATCTTCTATTGTGGGCTTTTGCTGTAGCTGAGCAAAACAATACCAACGACGAGCTTGAGCCGATATTTGAGGATATTCGTAACGAAATATCCAACAACCTTCGTAAACTTCTACGAAATGTTCCCGACCCTGAGCCGGGCGACCTGATGGCTGAAGAAGAAGGCTGAGATGATCGGCGGAAAGAAAGATCTGATCCTCAGAGAGCTTGAGGAAGGGACTGGAGCTCTCATATCGGCCGCAGTCGATCTTAGTGGACTTAGGTCAGGACTTCGTATTTGGTTTGGTGACTTAGATGAAAAACACGGGCCGGTTGCAGAGCTTCGCCCATTTGGACTCAAGGGACATAGTGTAAGTCTCTTCTTTGGACGCTTCTCCGGAGAAGTCATCGGCCAGATCAAAAAGGCGTCCGTTGAAGACGTCCAATTAGCACGCGCTCTAGTGGCATCAATCCGAACTGACATCGACTTGGAGATATCGGGCCAAACGCTCACGGACTGGAAAATAACATCTGGGGATTTTCAAATTTCCGCAAAAATTCGTGACCAAGATGATCCACATAGCGATGCCAATATCATTGCGACATGTCGTGAAGTGATCGTCCCAATGATGGCTGCGATGGCGGAGCTTATTGGCTACGATGCAATCGAGGACGATTTAGGTGAGGTGCATCCGGTTTTCGAAGGCGCTATCTCGCACTCGGTTATTAAACGACGGGAAAGAAATCCTCGCAATAGACTTTTGTGCATTCGCATTCATGGAGAACGTTGCCTGGTTTGCGGCTTGGAGCCAAAGGTATCCTATGGCAAGGCAGGATCAATAATTGAAGTTCATCACCTAGAGCCTGTAGGACTTCTTTCAGAGCCTCGCCCGTATGACCCGCGCACGGATCTAGTACCACTCTGCCCTAACTGCCACAGAGCTCTACATACGAGGCGACCCATACCGTTCACCCTCGAAGAGTTAAAAGCGCTGAGGGAAAATTGCCGTGACTGATATTATCAAACTTCCTGAGACCTTCGCAGCCCTCTTAAGCAGTCTCCCTGAAAACCTGACACTCTCAGAGCGGCTTGTTGATCCTGTCATGATCATCTGTAAGACGGAGGATCGTATAGTCGCGCGCCTAGGAGGGATTCGATCGCTTCGAGGCAAGCGGTCTGTTTACTACGCTCCAAGCAATCGACATTCTTGGATACTGGATGGAAACACAATCCGACCACTTCCGAGCGACGCAGTCACTCTTTTTAACGAAGCACTGAATGACTCATCGCCCGAGAATCTTTCTTACAGTAAGGCTATTGAGCTAATTCGAACACCTAACGCAAGTTTAGAGGTGCTTGCTGATGAGATATTTCTACAATCGGGAAGAGTTGCTGCGCATAAACTTGAGGGGGAGTTTACAATCCAGGGGCTGAACGCAACGCTATTTCCTTATCAGTCGCGCGGTGTTCTCTGGATGTGGGAAACCGTTAAACATACGGGCGGACTGATTCTCGCCGATGAAATGGGGCTGGGCAAAACCCTTCAGATTATCGCATTGCTGCTAATGGCCCCACCAAAGTCCGACTCGCCTGCATTGATAATCTGTCCGACTAGCCTTATTGCCAATTGGGCGCGAGAGTTTGAACGGTTTGCAGCTGGATTGACCGTGATGATACATCGTGGTCAAAGTCGGGCAGGAATATATCGAGAACTGCAACGGACCAGTGTTGTAATCACAACATATGACACCATGGTCAACGACATCTCAATTTTTTCATCCGTCGAATGGTCTTGGCTAATTTGCGACGAAGCACAAGCAATCAAGAACCCGCAATCAAATCGCAGAAGGGCTATCGCTTCGATCCCACGCCGACGTACTGTTCCCATGACTGGTACGCCCGTTGAAAACAGTCTGGTTGATCTATGGTCTCTTGCCGACTTCGCCATACCCGGCCTACTTGGCTCTCAGCTTGACTTCGAAGCTCAATATCCGGACTGTATTGAATCGGCTCAGGCAGTGGGGCAACTCACTGATCCTATGATACTCAAACGCCGGGTAGCAGATGTAGCTGGCGATTTACCCCAGCGAATAAATATCGATTTGCCGCTCGAGCTGGACGATCTTCTGACTGAGCATTATTTAAATGTACGATCTGAAACACTAGCCAAGTACCCTACAGCAGGGGCGCTAGTGGCTACGCTTCAACTGCAACTCGTATGTGCTCACCCTTGGCTACGCCAAGTTTCCGAAGGGGACGTTGATGGTGAGGAGTCGACAATCACTCGCACAACCAAACTCCCCCTGATGACCTCAAAAATGGAGAGAACAATCTCCCTCTTAAAAGAGTCATTCGCAAACAAACGAAAAGTCATAATTTTCGCACTATTCAACCGAATCGGCGAATTAGTAAGGGAGGCGTTCTCGAGTTCGCGCAATACGTACTGGGGCTCTATTAATGGTTCTACCGCCCAACCAGATCGCCAATCAATTATCGATGACTTTACAAATCACGACGGCCCCGGATGCTTGATACTCAACCCTAAAGCGGCCGGTGCCGGTTTAAATATTACCGCAGCAACCGTGGTGATACATTTCACTCCAGTATGGAACCCGGCACTAGAAGCACAGGCGAGTGCTCGGGCCCACCGACGAGGCCAAACTCAGCCAGTCACCATTTACCGTCTTTTTTACAAAAACACAGTGGAAGAAGTTATGTTAGAACGTTCTCTTTGGAAGAGCGAGCTGGCAAATGAAAGCATCCCAGTTTCCTCCAGAGATGCAACCGACATCAGACGCGCCCTTGAAATTACTCCGGTGAAGACATGAAAACACCCATATTCCGAAAAATTTTGAGCGCTAATGACGTTGGCGCCACAGGCGCTCATCAAGCCGGCATCCTCATACCAAAATCAGAGTCGGATCTTCTTTCAATACTCCCTTCGCTTGACCCAGCGATAAAAAACCCAGATGCATGGATTGAATGTGAAGATGAAGATGGAACCATAAGGAAGTTTCGCTTTGTATATTACAACAACAAAATCCATAAATCCGGCACTAGAAATGAGTACCGAATCACTCACATGACGAAGTACTTTAACGAGACAGGAGCCCGCGAAGGCGAATCATTGGAAATATCTAAGCCTGAAAATTCCAGTCATTACAGAATTCGGATCGTACGCTCGGCAACGGCACTCGAAGCTCTTGACCAAGAGAGCGGTGTCAGAATCAAAATCAAGTCAGCATGGCGGCGCGTCCACTAAAGACATCACTATCGTAATACTTGGATATTCCATAAGTCTGATGGCGTCGTACACGATCGAATACCTTTGGGGGCCAGCATTAGTTTCCTAAGTAAGCTCAAGCTGCGCCCCTTCTGGCTTACGCTGTTCGACAACAGATGCGGGGGGGGGGGGGAGAACCCTCGCTCTCTGCATCAACCCAATCTCAGCACCGCTCCCACTGAGAAATGCCAGGGCGGTGCTCCGCACTGCCAGTGCGAATTAGGATGCAATGAAGCAGGCCCTGCCCATCGTAGCCGATGATGACATTATCACCCTCTTGGGCATGCTCCATAACTTGGTTGTTTTGGAAGTAGAGCCGATACTCGGAGCGAGTAGGATGTTCCTCGCGGGCATCGTACCAAGTCATTTTAGCCCGATCGGAAATGCTTTCACCTCGGACCGAGAACTGGGCACTGAATTCCGCCCGATCAGGCCCAAACACGTTTTTGAGCGCGGACACACCATTAAACTCATGCTGGTTTGAACGCTCAGGGCGAGCCTCCACCGCAGACAAGGTCTTGATACAAGCGGGGTTGAGCACTACTGGCCGACTCGACATTGCATTCCAATCCTTCTGAAACTCGAACAGGGGGTTCATCACCCAAGCCTTCTCAACTGGCAGCTTGGTGACTTTTCCTCAATTATATGATGGCAACCTGACCTCATTTCAAGGGCTTGCCGTAAAACGTTGCTGACGGAGGATTTTCGTTAGCTTTTTGTATCGGTCAGAGGGCTCTCGCCGAGAGCTGGTGGCCACCTGCGCGGCAAAGGCGTTCGGATCGATTGCAAACGGATGGCCGAACAGCGAACAGCATTCATATTGGTATTCCAAGCTGAAATCCATATAAATTTTCTCTATATATCAATAACCTACCGATAAAATTCAGATTACCCCGGCCCAATAAAAAAGACGCCAAATGGCGTCTTCCTAACTCCCCCCACCCCCTCAATCCAGCGGCTTCCTCAACAAAATATCCACCGCAAACACCCCCAACACCGCCCCAGACACCCACCGCTGTGTCCGCATCGCCGCAGGCCGGGCAGTCAGGAAGCGGCTCACCCGCGCCGCCGCCAACACAATCAACCCGTTCACCGTCACCGCAATGACAATCTGCACCAACCCCAGCTGCATGTACTGCTGCAAGGTCGACCCCACCGTCGGGTCGATGAACTGCGGAATCAACGCCGAATACATCAACGCGATCTTCGGGTTCAGCAGGTTGGTCACCAGCCCCATGGTGAACAATTTGCGCGGCGAATGCGGCGGCAGTTCCCGTGCCTCGAAAGGCGAGGCGCCGCGGACCATGTTCCAGGCCAGGTAACCCAGGTAGAAGGCGCCGGCAATGCGCACCACGTCATACGCCACCGGCACGGCCTTGAACAGCGCCGACAGGCCAAGCCCCGAGGCCACCAGGTAGCAGATGAACCCCAGCGCCACGCCGGCCAGGGAGATCATCCCGGCCAGGCGGCCCTGGGAAATCGCCCGGGATGTCAGGTAGACCATGTTCGGGCCGGGGGTCAAGACCATGCCCAGGGCGATGATCGCCACACCTATCAAATTCTCCAACGGCATCTCAACATGCTCCTTCGCATGGCTGGGTGGCCCAACGGCGCTGCAAGGCAGCGCCGCGGCCGGCATCGTTCAATGTAGCCGGGGCGCGCGGCGCGGCCCTCATGCTTGCAGGCTCCAGGCGTGGGACAACTGCGCGAAGATCGACTCGACATCGCGCTCCAGCGCCTGGCGGTCGAAGCTGCGCAGGCGCAGCCGGGTCTTCGCCCCTTCATAAACACCGCTGGCACTGCGCTGCAGCTCCTGGGGCTGCGACCAATACAGCGTGCCCAGGCCTGCGTCGGGCGTGCTGGCACGCCGGCCAATCACCCAGGCGCCGCGCTCGCCATGCAGCGGGCGGCCGTCGCGGCTGCGGCTGCGCGCCTGCTCGCGGTAGCGGCTGGAGGCCTCGGTCTGCAACTCCCAGGCAATGCCCACCAGGTCGATGTCGCGCACCTCGCGCCAAAGGAAGGGGATTTCCGCGCCGCCGACGCGGGCGCCGATCTCGAGAAAGCGCAAGGTGTCGCCGTCAGCGAACAGCTCCAGGTGAAAGACAATCTCGCGCCCTGGCGCGAACGCCGCCAGCAGCTCGGCGACGCGGCTGGCGATGCGGCGCTCGTCATCGCCTTCGGCAAGCTCGATGCTGCCCAGCGGGCTGTCCGGGCCGAAGTCGGCGCAGCTGTTCACGTAGCGCGATGCGGTCAGCACCACCACCTGCTCGCCATCCCACCAGCCATCCACATGCAGAATCGGCGCGGCGCAGAACACCTGGACCATCATCGGCTCTGGCTGCGCGTCCTGCAGCAGCGCCAGGTCCTGCGCCTGGCGCAGGATCCTGACGCCGCGGCTGGCGGTGCCGAAGCGGGGCTTGAGCACCAGGGGGTAGCCGTGGCGTTGCAGCAACTGGCGCACCCCCTGCGCGTCGTCGGCGGCCACCGCCGGCAGCACGGCGATGGCCGTCTGCCGGTTGGCCACCGCGAGCATGCTGAGCTTGTCGCGAAAGCGCTCGACCCAGGCCGGCGCGTCACCCTGGATGGCCCAGCGCTCGCGGATCGCGGCGGCATTGAGCAGGTCGCCTTCGTTCAACGCCACCACGCGCTCGGGCACGCCGTACTGGGCGATCACTCGCCCAGCCTCGGCCATGACCGCGTCGGCATCGTCCAGCGAGGCCAGCGTCGAGCTCGACGCCAGCCGCGCGGCCGGCAGCGAGCCGAGTGACTCGGGCGTGCAGATCGCCCGAATCACCCTGCCAACGGGCAGCTCATACTCGTCGTAGAGTGCCTGGCGCCCTACCCAGCGATGCAGGCAGAGCACGTAGCTCATGCCTGGGGCTCCTGGATGAAGTGCACGGCGGCGACCAGTTCATCGCCGATGCGCACCGCGTCCTCGCGCGAGGTGCCGGTGGCCAGCACATAACCGGAAACGCAGTCGGCCACGGTGTCCAGCGGCGGGATCACATCGCCTTCGTGCTTCTGGATGACCACCGCGCGCTCGGCCTCGCCCAGCTCGAACAGGAACGGCAGGAACACCAGCGGCGTCTCGCCTGGGCGGGTGTGGCGCACGTCGACGTCAGGCTTGAGGTCGAGCTCGACCTTGCGCACCTTGCCCGGGGTCGGCACGAAGAACTGGATCGCGGCGCCGGCCTTGGGCTCTGGCGACTCCAGCGGCAGTTCGTCGATGCCCAGCGGCACGGTGAGGAACATGCGGTTCAGGTCCAGGCCGAAGGCGCGGCGCACCAGTTCCGGGGCGCCGGAGCCGGCCAGGCGGGCATGGGACTCGAGCACGCGCGGGCCCTTGGCGGTGAGGACGAACTCGCTGTGCGACGGGCCCTCTTCCAGCTCCACCGCGTCGAGCAGGCGGCAGGTCATGTCCTTGAGCTCGGTGAGCCACTGCTTGGCGTCGGTGCTGGGGGTGCTGACTTCCCACTCGACGTACTTGTCGTTCATGCGGTACTGCGAGTAGCCGATCGGCAGGTGGCGGCGCTTGAAGGAGAACGAGTCGACGCTGACCACCGGGCCGTCCAGGTACTCTTCGATGATGATGTGGCGCACCTCGGCGTCCTTGAGCGCCTGCCAGGCACGGGTGGCGCTGGCGGCATCCTCGCAGGGGTGGATGTGCAGGCTGGCGACGCCTTCGGCCGGCTTGAGCACCGAGCGGCCATGCTCGGCGACGAACGCGATGGCGTCCTCGGCGCAGGTGACGTGACGGAAGGCCACCGGGCTCAGGTCGTGCTTGGCCAGCAGCTCGCGCATGGCCACCTTGTCCTTGAGCAGGTGCGCGGTCTTGTAGGAAACACCGGTCAGCTTGAAGTGGTCGACCACCTTGCCGGTGGACTCGCCCGCCACCTCGGTGGTGGTGATGATGCGCTCGAACGGGCGCTCGCGGTGCAGCGGCTCGAGCACCTTGATGATCGCCTCGGCATCGTCGATGCGGGCATGCACCACGCGCTCGCAATGGCTGACGATCTCCTGCTCGTAGTCACCTTCCTGGTGCACCAGCACGACATCGATGCCCATTTCCTTGGCACCGTGGATAGGCGCCGGACGGCCACCGATAACTGCAATACGCTTGTTCATGCAAACTCCTTGTTCGTCGTGAGATTTGTCAGCAAAGCATCAGCTGCCGTAGACCCGGCGCAACCAGCGCGCCTGGCCATCGGGCAGGGGTTTGAACGCCTTGCGCCGATGCAGCACGCGGGCGTTCTTGAAAATGAAGAAGTCACCGGGCTGCAGCACCAGCTCTATGCCCTGGATGTCCTTGAGCACCTGGCGCAGCAGGCTGAGCGCGGCCTGGGCGGGCGCGGCGCTGGCGCTGACGATGCCGTCGTCGAAGCGCAGCCGATAGCCGTTGGCGCCACGCTCGAGAATCGGCATCACCCGTTGCTCGCCGTCATGGCCTTCGTTGGAGGCCGGCGCGCCGAAGGCGAAGGCCGGCTGGCTGAGTTCCTCGATGGCCCAGGCCGGCAGGCATGACAGCACATGGTCGACACAGACGATGTCGGTGGAAGCCTGCTCGTGGTTACGCACGGCGATGAACGCCAGGTAGTTGGGCACGCTGCGGGCGACATCGCTGGCCTGGTCGTCGAATGGCCAGTTGGGGTTGTCGGTATGCCACGAGAAATCCACATCCGCGCCCCAGGAGCTGGTGGTGCCCGCCGCTTGCGCCACCGGCACCACATTGCGCACCAGCTTGCCGTGGTTCTCGTACTCCACGGCGTGGGAGCGCACCCCCAGCAGGTTGAGCATGCCGAAATGCAGCAGGTCGAAATCCAGCACGCACTGGGCATCGGGCAAGAACCCGTTGCTCGGCGACGGCACCGCGGTAGACAGCCCAATGCCGCGCAACAGCAGGGCCTTGTGGCTGCACCCGGCAAACCCGCGGATGCTCTCGACCAGGGTCGGGCCAAGCAGCGAGCGCAGCCAGTCGGCGCCCACCGCGCCGACGTTATCGGCGCGGTGCGGCATGCTGGCCAGGCGTTCGCGACAGGCGGCCAGCCCGGACAGGTCGGCATCGCTCACGGTCAGCACCTGGACCACCGAGGCCTGGTGCACATCCAGCGCCATGAGGCTCATGATTGGCGCTTCAGGTAGGACGTGACCTTGGGATCCGGACGATGGGCAAACCGCGCGCTGCGCCGGAACAACACACCGAGAGGCAAGATCAGGTAGAGCAGAACGTATTCCATGTTGCACCTTCCCTAGTAGATGAAATGTTCAGTCCAGCGGCACGGTCTCGCGCCAGTCGACCGCTTCCTCGAACTGTGGCTGCTGGGCTTTCTCGAGGTAGAAATCGCCGATGGCCAATACGTCCATGTTGGTGCGCATGAAGCAGCGGTAGGCCTCGAACGGTGTGTTGACGATGGGCTCGCCACGCACGTTGAACGAGGTGTTGACCAGCGCCGGGCACCCGGTGCGCTGGTGGAAGCGTTCGAGCAAGGCGCGAAAACGAGGGTTGCGCTCGCGGTCGACGGTCTGCACCCGCGCCGAGAAGTCGACATGGGTGATCGCCGGCAGGTCGCTGCGCACCACCTTGAGCAGGTCGATGCCGGTCAACTGCGCCTGGTGCCCGGGCACGCTCTTGCGAATCGCCTGGGCCACCGGCGACACCACCAGCATGTAGGGGCTCTCCTCGACGATGTCGAAGCAGTCGGCCGCGCGCTCGGCCAGCACCACCGGGGCGAACGGGCGGAACGACTCGCGGAACTTGATGCGCAGATTCATCGTCGACTGGGTGTCGGAGCGTCGGGGGTCACCGAGGATCGAGCGGTTGCCCAGCGAGCGCGGACCAAACTCCATGCGCCCCTGGAACCAGCCCACCACGCCGCCTTCCTCCATGCTCAGGATCACCCGGTGGTCGAATTCCTCCTGGCTCAGCTGCTGGTACACGGCGCCGCATTCATCCAGTTCGGCGCGGATCTGCTCGGCGCTGTACTGTGGCCCGAGCAGCGAGCCGCTCATGCCATCGACCGCCTCGGACAGTTCGCGCTGGCTGACCTGGCGCTGCCGGCGATCGGTGAGCAACGCCGCCCCCAGCGAGCCGCCGGCATCACCGGCAGCCGGTTGAATCCACAGGCGCTCGAAGGTCCGCTCGCGGGACACCACGCCGTTGGCCACGCAGTTCAGGGCCACGCCACCGGCCATGCACAGGTTGCGCTCGCCGGTAAGCGCGCGGGCGGTCTTGGCCAGGCGCGAAACGATCAGCTCGGTGACTTTCTGCACCGAGGCCGCGAGGTCGAACTCACGCTCGGTCAGCGGCGCCTCGGGCAGACGCCGCGGGCCGCCGAACAAGCGCACGAAGGCTTCGCCGGTCATCACTTCACCGCGGATGAACTCGAACTTGGTCCAGTCCAGGCGGAAGCTGCCGTCGGGCTTCACATCGATCAGCTCGGCGAGGATGCGCTCGGCGTACACCGGCTTGCCATAGGGCGCCAGGCCCATGAGCTTGTACTCGCCGGAGTCGACCTTGAAGCCGCAGAAGTAGGTGAACGCCGAATAGAGCAGGCCAAGCGAATGCGGGAACGAAAGCTCCGCGACTTTCTCCAGGCCCTCGGGCTTGCCGTGCCAGAGCGTGGTGGTGGCCCATTCGCCGACGCTGTCGATGCACAGGATCGCCGCCCGTTCGAAGGGGCTGGGGAAGAAGGCCGAGGCGGCGTGGGAGGCATGGTGGCCATGCACCTCGATGCGTCGGTCGGCGCGGTCGCCCATCTCCTTGAGGTGGCGCAGCACTTCACGGTCCATGCGCCGCTTGGTGGTGAGCCAGTCGGCCAGTACCGGGGCGTAGGTGCGCACCGCCGACAGGCCTGCGACCGCCGCGGTGGACAGCACCCGGCGAAACTTCAGGGCCGGGTCCTCGTAGTAGGCCACGTGGTCGACCTGGTCCAGGCGCAAGCCGGCCTCGGCCAGCACGTAGGCAATGGCCTGGCGCGGGAACCCTGGGTCGTGGCGGATGCGGCTGAAGCGTTCTTCCTGGGCTGCGGCGACGATGCGGCCATCGATCACCAGCGTGGCCGCGCTGTCGTGGTAGAAGGCGGAGATGCCGAGTGTGCAGGTCATAGCAGCGACCTCATGGTTTCCTTGAACTTGTCCAGCATGGTGTCCTCCCTGGGTGGATTGAGCGCGACGTATCCGGTACGGATACGCGCCCATAGTTCGTCGCGGTCGCGTGTGGAAAATGCGCTGAGGTAAGCGTCCAGGCTGGCGGCAGCCCAGGCGCTGTGGCCGGTGGAAATGTTGTCGATGGCGTTGTGCAGGTCGACGAACAGGGTCGGGTAGCCATAGGCGACCAACGCCTTGTGGGTGCGCCGGTAGCCACCGCCCACGCCGGACAACTCCATCGCCAGGTTGAGCCCGAGGATTTCCGGGCAGTAGCTCTGGGGATAGCGGCCGATGGCCAGCCAGAACACCGGCAGCTCGAAGTCCTCGTCGGCGAAACACTCGGCAGCGGCGTAGCCTGGCGCGGCGGTGGCCGGTAGCTCGCCATGCACCGCCCGCAGCAACTGGCGGTAGATCACTGGGTGGTTCTGTGCCTCGAGGCCGTTGCCCAGCTCGTCGTACAGGGTCTCGAACAGGCGGCTGCCAAAAGCCGAGGCCGCCAAAGACGGATGGGCGAAACCGGCCAGCCAGGCGCCGTCGATCATGGTCAGCGGCGCCAGGGCGACGATGTCGGCAATCACCTCTTCGCGGCTGGGCAAGTCCTGGGGCTGCTCCAGCGCCTGGTTGGACAACGCGTGCTGCTGTTGCAGCCACTCGCGCAGCACGCCCGGGGCCCAGTGTTCGGGTAACGGGCAGCGGCCCTTGGCCACCCCGCGGGCGGCCTTGACCAGCCAGCGGTTGACGTAGTGCCGGGCATGGTTCTGCTCGGCCGGGGTCAGCTCGACGTGCAGCAAGCGCGGGTAGGCTTGGCGCGGTGCCAGGCGAGTCGCCAGGATCGGCGCCTCGACCTCCTCGCCCAGCAGCCCGGCCAGCAGGCCATCATCCTTCCACAGCGCGCGTGCCGGCTGTGGCTGAGGCTGTTCGGCGTAAGGCAGCCCGGCGATCCAGCGCTCGAGGATGGCCAGATCGTCGCGGCTGAATATGCGGAACATCTTGCCTCGCGGCGATACCAGGGTGGTCAGCAACGGGCTGCCTTGCGGGTTGCCGGCGCGGACAAAGGCACTGGCGGCCAGATGCTCGAGAAACCGCAGCGAGTCATCCTCCTCCAGCAGCGAGCGCATCGGCACTTTGTTCAAGCGGGTTTTCTCGTGGTACTGGCAGGCATCCGGGCGTCGCCGGCTGATCAGGTCGCGGGCGGCCTCGCGGGGGTCGAGCCAGCGCTCCAGCACGGCGAGCAGCGCGGTGTTCGCCGACTCGACCTGCCAGCGCGCCCAGCAATACCCCTGGCGCATGCCTTGCTGGGCCCCGGGCCCGGCCTGGGCGAGGTACTCGCGTACCGCGACCTCGGCCAGCGCCGCCAGGTCCTGCGCCGAACCGGACGGGTCGCGGCGCAGGTCGAGCAGGCGCTCGCGCTCAGGCTGCCCGTCGGCGATGAAGGCGAACATCGGCAACACGCCACAGTGGCGCAGGTAGAGGTTGGCCCCGAGGATCTGCGGCAACAGCGACTCGGGAAAATGCCCGAGCAGCACCAGCATCGCCGCCAGGTTGAACGCGCCGTCGCACACACTGGAATCGTCACCGATGGCCTGGGGATCCTCGCCGGCATCCGCCGGCGCCAGCTCACGCATCAGCTCGCGATAACGCTGGATACGACTGGCGCCGGGCCGGCCACCGCCAACATCCAGCGCATGGAGCTGCAACATGGCCATGGCATAGCGCGCTTCGTTGTTCCAACTGGCGCAGACGGCGTGGATCAGGTGCTGGCTGCCAAGCAACAGCGGCGCGGCCTCACGCACGGCCTTGGCGCGCAGCAGCTGGCCCTCGTGCTCGCCAAGACGCTGCTGCAGCCGCCGCCAGCCCTGGCCGACGGCCTGCAAGCGCTGGGCGGCGTCCGTGGCCAGGCCGGCCAGCTGCTGCGGGCAGGCAAAATCGGCCTCGACCTGCGCGGCGCCGGGCGCGGCGGCGAGGCAGGCGCGCAGGCTGGCGGATGAACACATGCGCCGGGCCTGGTCACCCGACTCGGCGCCGAGCAGGCTGGAAAATAACTGCCGATGGCTGTTCATCAGTGCATTGGATAAATAGAGGAATTGTTCTTTTTCTTGGACTTCTTCTTGCGCTTGAAGAGCGATCCGAGGGCCTGGCGAATACGTTTGAACATGGTTTTTTCCTCACATGTCATTGCAGATGGTGATGAATGGCCTGCGCCACTACATCGTTTCCAAGGTCGGTAAAGTGCGCGCGGTCGACAAAGAACCATTCATCCGCCGGGCGCGCTTGCAGCGCGTCGACCAAGTTGCTGAACGGGATGCCCAGGGCATGGCAGCCGCTGGCGAGTTTGTCCGCATACTGGGCAGCCACCGCCGGGTCGGAAATATCACCGTACAAGTGTTGCCATGTCCCCAGCCGGGAAATACGGTCCAGTTCGTCAAACAACTTCTGTTCTTCGGCGCAGGGTGAACGCACCCAGGTCGCCAAGGGTTGCATGACGAAGGAAAGTTCCGCACCCAGCGACTGCGCCAGGCACTTCCAGGTTTTCAGGCAGTTCAGCGTATCGGCCGTGGCCCGCGCCAGGGTCTGCGCCACAGGTGGCACCGCGGTGGTTTCATTGGGCCACTTGGGAAGTTTTGCCGGTGGCAGTTTCGCCCCGTGCTCCTCGGCGATCTCGTCGAACTTCTCGTAATAGTCGCCGCAGAAATAAAACGCTGGCAGTTCACCGCGGACGAACTCTGGCAGGCGCGCCATCACCAGGGTGTTGAAGCCCCCCATGACCACGATCCGGCGGATCTTCGGCAGCCGGTGCATATGCAGCATGAACAGCGTCAGCTCTTGGGTGGCGTTGAAGCAGTGGCCGGCAAAATTCAGCCAGGGGGTGCCTTGCGGGTCATGCGCCGCCAGCCGGCTCACCACCGAGGTGGCATCGCTGGAAGCCCCGTAGCCCAAGGCCGGCGACGCGCCGACAAGAATGTTTACCGGGCCATCGGCACAGTATTGGAGCTGGCCGGCACTGATCGCCCGGCCTTGCTTGTCGTGGGCGAAGCGAAAGCCCAGGCGGTCGGTGTTGATCGACGCCGATTGATAGCCCGCGGCATTGAAGCTCATGACATAGGGCAGGTATTGCGAACGGCCGCGATTGGCGAAACGGTCGTAATCGAGCATTTGCGGCGTAAGTTTTACGCGCTCGAGCGAGGGATCATCAAGCGCAACGGGTTTGCGACTCTTGAACATGGTCAAGCCACTCCATTGGATTACAATTCATTCCATTAACGGCGCTGCTTTTATTGCGGGCAAACAATAGCCGTCAAAGTATCGATCTACTTTTTTCGAGCACCCAGCACTTACCAACCCTGCCCCAGCGGGCACGGCAGACTAAGTTTCAGGCACGAGGCGGCCCCACGTCTTTTTGTGAAAAGTCAGTGGTCACGCGATAAATGGGCAGGATTAACTAAAAGGCAGGGTGTGGCGAAAAGGAGGCGTGGTGAGCGGCTATCCGTGCAAGGAAATCCATACTGGAAGCAGTTGTTTTTATTTTCAGGTGCTGCCAAAGACATCCAAGCATTATCATTATCCCTTGTTATATTTTCTTCGGTTCCAACCGAAGCGACGCTCAGGCCACCGATTTTTGAGGAGCCTGCGGCAGCTGTCAATACGTGCAAAGTCGCATTTCATCGATTAAATGAAAAGTTCACGTTCAGTGCACAGGTGCAACCACTCAAATGAATAACATTGCGCTTGCGAAACACACCATTGATTAGCTAAAGCGCTCATGTAACATTCAGATGACATCACGCCTGCGGCAAAAGCATCAGTTCGCCACTATTAAATACGCCTGGCCTCGATGCTTGGCCACCGCCTGACCCGCCCTTGCGAAGGAGCCCACCAGGATGCGCGTCAGCTGCACCATGAAGACCTGGGGCATGGCCCTGCTGCTGAGCCTGTTCAGCAGCGCCACCTTGGCGGCGGCGCAAGTGCTGCAGCTTGGCCGGGCCCAGCCCTACGATTTGCTTGCCTACAGCAATGCCGACCCGCTCCGCCCCGAGCTGGCCGAACGTGCCGTGGTGATCGTCCACGGCGTGCGCCGCAATGCCCAGGACTACTACGCTGGCGCGCAGCAGCTGCTGGCCAACGCCGGGCTCGGCGGCTCGGCCGTGTTGCTGATCGCGCCCAACTTCCTCAGCGTCGACGATTCGCCTGCCACCGAGGCCATGCCGCTATGGCCCAAGGACCAGTGGATGCAAGGCAGCGAATCGAGCGCCGGTCGCCGCGGCATCGCCACCTTCAGCGTGCTCGACGACCTGCTGGCCTACCTGGCCGACAGCAGGCGCTTCCCGCGTCTCAAGGAGGTCGTGCTGATCGGCCACTCGGCCGGTGCCCAGCTCATGCAGCGCTACGCCGTGCTGGGCAAGGCGGTCGCGGGCCTGCCGGTGCGCTATGTGATCTCCAGCCCGTCCTCGTACCTGTACCTGGACGCCAATCGGCCAACGCCCACGGGCTTCGCAGCGCTACCGGGCAAGCAGTGCCCGGGCTACAACCAGTATCGCTATGGCCTGGAGCAGCCTCCCGCCTACCTGGTCAGCCAAGGCCTGGATGCCAAGCAGTTGTTTCGCCGCTATGCGGCGCGCAACGTGACCTACCTGGTGGGCGAACGCGATACCCATGCTGCCAGCCGCATCATGGACCACAGCTGTGGGGCGCAGGCACAGGGGCGCAACCGCGTCGAGCGCCAGCTCGGCTACCTGCGTTACGAGGGGTTTCTTTCGCGCGCCTGGGCTGTCGACATCGCTCATCGGCAGTTCGTGGTGCCCGGGGTCGGGCACAATGCCACGCACCTGCTGGCCAGCCCGCAGGTAGCTCGCTGGCTGTTTCCCGGCGAGCATTAGGGGCCAGATAGAAGGCCCCACCTGCGGCCTCGGTCCGTAGGAGCCAGCTGCTGGCGAAGCAGGCGACGCGGTGCCTGGCACCGGCTGCGCCGGTGTTCGCCGGCAAAGCCGGCTCCTACGCAGAGCAACTGCCCTTGCCCTGTAGGAGCCAGCCTTGCTGGCGAACCAGGCAACGCGGTACGCAGAGCAACTGCCCGTGCCCTGTAGGAGCCAGCTTTGCTGGCGAACCAGGCAACACGGTGGATGGCACCGGCGCCTACAGGGTCATGCTTGGGCTGCCACGCTACGGCCGTGGCCACGGCTGGTGACGATGCCGAGGAAGGAAATCACGATCGCCAGGCTCAAGGTCGCGGTCACCTCGGCGCGGTGCTCCTCGGTGAACATCATCACCGCCAAGGCGCCGCTGATGAACAGGATCACCGCCCAGGTCAGGTAGGGGAACAGCCACATGCGAAACTTCAGGTTGGCGTTCTCGCGCTCCAGGCGCCCACGCATGCGCAGCTGCGAAACGGCGATCACCAGGTACACCAGCAAGGCGATGGCGCCGGAACTGGCCAGCAGGAACTCGAACACGCCCTTGGGCGCGAAGTAGTTGAGGATGGCGATGGCCGCGCCGATCAGCGTGCTGCCGAACACCGCCGCGCGCGGCACGCCAACCTTGGAGGTGTGCTTGAGCATGGCCGGGGCGTCACCACGCTTGGCCAGCGAATACATCATTCGCGAGGCGATGTAGATCGATGAGTTCATGCAACTGGTCACCGCGATCAGCACCACGAAGTCGACCATCAACGCAGCGTTGGGGATGTTCATGATTTCCAGTGCCCGCTGGTACGAACCCACCACGGCCAACTGCGGATCGTTCCACGGCACCACCGAAATGATCACGAAGATCGACAGGATGTAGAAGGTGCTGATGCGCCAGATCACCGAGCGGGTGGCCTTGGCGATGTTGCGCGCCGGGTCGCTGGACTCGGACGCCGCGATGGTCACCGCCTCGGTGCCGATGAAGCTGAACATCACGGTGATGAATGCCCCCACCACCGCCGACCAGCCCTTGGGCGCGAAGCCGCCGTGCTCGTCCATCAAGCTGCTCAGGCCGCTGACCTCGCGCGCGGGCAGCCAGCCCATCAGCGCGGCGAAGCCCAAGCCGATGAAGCCGAGGATCGCGGTGACCTTGAGAATGGCGAACCAGAACTCGAACTCGCCGTACTTGGCCACGCTGAACAAGTTGGTGCAGGCCAACAGCAGCACCGAGCCCAGGGCGAAGATCCAGCTGTCCACCTGGGGGAACCAGGCATTGAGCACATGCCCGGCGGCCAGCGCCTCGATGGGGATCACCAGCACCCAGAACCACCAGTACAACCAGCCGATGGTGTAGCCGGCCCAGCGGCCGATGGCCTGGTCGGCATAGGTGGAAAACGAACCGGTGTCGGGGTGAGCCACGGCCATTTCGCCGAGCATGCGCATCACCAGCACCACCAGGGTGCCGGCCACGAAATAGGAAAGAATGGTGGCGGGCCCGGCGGCCGCGATAGCGTGGCCGGAGCCTACGAAAAGTCCGGCACCGATGATGCCGGCGATCGACAGCATCGTTACATGACGTGGCTTGAAACCTTGTGCAAGGTTGCCATCAGTTCCCACGGTGTTCATTGATATTGTTCTCTTTTTGCGGACACAAGGACGGGATGGGCAGGCGTAGGCGAAACAGTATCTCCTTGAAAAACAATAAGAATGACACGTCGCTCACGCTCTGTTGTTGACCTTGTTCACGCTTTCACAGAGCAACGCACCGGCGATTTCGGGTTCATTTAAGCCCCCCGGGCGGTAGGAAAATTGTTCGAGAACGTCCCATAGGTGCGCGATCACGACACCCCATGCTTGATCGCGGCAGATGTCGCGTTCGGCTTGTCCGTTTGCGTCAATCCGGGTCGCGCCAGGGGTTCCCTCGTCAAGAATGGCTGGCGATGAGCACGCTGCCGGCACTGTCTCGGGGCAAGCCCGCCGCACAAAGCCTTACAGTTTTACAAACGCGCGGCAGGTAACGTTCATCCCACTTCACCGACAGCAAGGGATGCCATGACCGTCATTCTCGATGACCCCAGCCTGCGACTGGTCGAGCACTACCGCGACGACCCGCACCTGCGCGGCGCACTCAACGCCCTCACCCGGCAGACCTACGGCTTCGATTTCGAAGCCTGGTATCAGGCCGGCTTCTGGCCGGACGACCACCAGCCTTGCTCGCTGGTGCGCCAGTGCCAGATGCTGGCCAACGCCTCGAGCAACCGGCTCGACTTCAGCCTCGACGGCCAGCACCTGCGCACGGTGCAGATCGGCACGGTGATGACCGCGCCCGAGGCCCAAGGCAATGGCTACAGCCGCTACCTGATGGAGCGCCTGGTATCGCGCTGGGCCGAGCGCTGCGACCTTTTGTACCTGTTTGCCAATGGCACGGTGCTGGAGCTGTACCCCAAGTTCGGTTTTCGCCGGGTACTCGAGCATGAGCACTACCTGCCGTGGTCGGCCTCCCCGCGTGCCAGCAGCTTCAAACCGGTCGACCTCGATGACAGCGATCAACGCCGCCATTTCATGGCCACGGTCGCCAGCAGTTGTCCACAGGCACGCTTGAGCCTGCAGCCCCATGTGTCGCAGACCATGTTCTATTGCCTAGGCCCCTACCGCGAAGCGTTGCTCTATTCGACGGCGCATGACGCCTATGTGGTGGTGGAGCACGAGCAGGGGCGGATGCTGCTGGCCGAGGTGTACGGCACGCGACCGGTGGTGTTGCTGGCGCTGATCGGGGAACTGGTGCGCGACACGACCCGCGAGGTGGTGCTGGGCTTCACCCCGTTGCAGGTCGACGGGTTCGCCACCCGGGTTGTGGATAACGACGATGCGTTGTTCGTCTGGGGTGCGACCGCCACCGCCCTGGACGCGCAGCCGCTGATGTTCCCACTGCTCTCACATACCTGAAGCGCTCCTTTTTGTAGGAGCCAGCCTTGCTGGCGAACCAGGCGCCGCGGTGTCTGCCACCCGCCGCGCCGGTGTTCGCGGCCCGCTCCTCCGGGGGTTACGCCAGCAACGCCCACGACCCGCAAGCCATCTGCGGCATCACCAGGTCAGGCAGATCTTGCCGAAATGCCGGTTGCTCTCCTGGTAGCGGAACGCCTCGACGATCTGCTCCAGCTCGAAATGCTTGTCCACCACCGGCCGCAGGCCATTGGCGTCGATGGCGCGGACCATCGCCTGCTGCTGCGCCCGGCTGCCCACCAGTACCCCTTGCAGGCGGATCTGCCGCACCAGCGCCTGGACCAGCGGCAACTGCCCGGCGACCCCGGTGAGGATGCCGATCAACGACACATGCCCACCGATGCGCGCGGCGATCATCGATTGCTCCAGAGTGGCCGGGCCGCCGACTTCGATCACATGGTCCACGCCACGGCCGGCGGTGAGCTCACGCACTTTGTCGCCCCAGGCCGGGGTGGATTGGTAATTGATCAGGTGGTCCGCGCCCAGCGCCTTGAGGCGCTCGAGCTTGGCATCGCTGGACGAGGTGGCGATCACCGTGGCACCGGCCAGCTTGGCGAACTGCAAGGCGAAGATCGACACGCCACCGGTGCCCTGCACCAGCACGCTGTCACCCGGCTTGAGGTGGTCATCGCTCATCAGCGCGCGCCAGGCGGTCAGCCCGGCAGTGGTCAGGGTCGCCGACTCGGCATGGCTGTAGCCTTGGGGGGCATGGGTGAAGGAGGTGGCGCGGGCGGTCACCTGCTCGCGGGCGTAGCCGTCGATGCCATCGCCCGGCACGCTGGCGAAGCCTTCGACCTGGGCCTGGCCGTCGAGCCAGTCGGGGAAGAAGGTGCTGACCACCGCGTCGCCGACCTGGAACTCGCTGACACCCGCGCCCACCGCGATGACCTCGCCGGCACCGTCGGCCATGGGGATGCGTCGCTCGCTGGGGCCCCACATGCCGCTGACCACGGCGAAGTCGTGGTAGTTGAGGGAGCTGGCGTGCAGGCGCACGGTGATCTCACCGGCCTTGGGCGCGGCGGCCTCACTGGTGCCGACCTGGACCTTGTCGTAGCCGCCGCCGGGCTGGATGTAGATGGCTTTGCTGCTCATGAGAGGCGTCTCCATCGGGGGGAAAGGTGCAGTGCAGCTTAGACAGGTCTTCAGCCTGGTGTGCGGGCATCGCCAATGGCGAACCGACACGGTCCCTGTATAGGAGCGGCTTTAGCCGCGAACACCGGCGTAGCCGGTGCCCTCCTGCGCGTTGTCTGGTTCGCCAGCAAGGCTGGCTCCTACGGGTGTTGCAGGCCGTAATCGTTGCGAACACCGGCATAGCCGGTGCCATCCACCGCGTCGCCTGGTTCGCCAGCAAGGCTGGCTCCTACGGGTATTGCAGGCCGAAAGCGTTGTAGGCGAACACCGACGCCAGGAAAAATCCAGTGTCACTGAGCGTCCAGCAGCAACCCCTTCAGCGCCCGGCAGTCCGCCGCATGCCAATCGGTCAAATGCGGCCAGGGATTGTCCGGCAGGTTCACCAGCACGGTGCGGGTGCCAGCGGCGCGGCCGCAATCGAGGTCGAAGCGGTAGTCGCCAACCATCACCATCTCGCCAGGCGCCACGCCCCAGGCCCGGGCAATCTGCAGCAGCCCATCCGGGCTGGGCTTGGGCGCGGCCTCGTCACGGCCAAGAATCTGCTCGACCGGGAAGCACTCGGCCAGGCCGATGGCTTGCAGGGTCACGTGGGCCAGCTCGCGGGCGTTACGGGTGAGGATCGCCAGCCGGCAATCGCGCGCGGCCAACTCACGCACCAGCTCCACCGCCCCGACCGCGGCCTGCGAGGCCAACGCCAGGTCGCGCTCGTGCTCCAGCAGCCAGGCGTGCTTGGCCGCCGCCTCGTCCGCCGGCAACGCGGCCAGGTGGCTGAGGATGTCGTGCGCGGCCGGGATGCCCAGGGCTTGGCGAATGGCCGCGAAATCATGCACGGCCACGGTCAGGGTGCCGTCCATGTCGAACACCCAGTGACGGATATCGCCCAGGCTCATGCCCAGTCCTGGCGATGGCGGATCAGCCCTTCCTGGGTCGACGAGGCCACCAGCTGCCCGGCGCGGTTGAAGATGCTGCCGCGGCAGAAACCACGGGCATTGCCGGCCCAGGGGCTGTCGGTGGCGTACAGCAGCCATTCGTCGGCGCGCAGGTCGCGGTGGAACCACAGCGAGTGGTCGAGGCTGGCGATCTGCATGTCCTTCTGCCACACCGAGCGGCCATGGGGCAGCAGCGAGGTGGTCAGCAGGCCGAAGTCCGAGGCGTAGGCCAGCAGGTATTTGTGCAGCGCGGGGATGTCCGGGAGCGTGCCGTCGGCACGGAACCAGGCGTACTTGACCGGGTCGCCCGGCTTGGGGTCGAACGGGTCGCGCTCGGTCACCGGGCGGATCTCGATGGGCTTGGCGCACAACACCTTCTCGCGGATGCGTTCGGGCAGCTTGTCGGCCAGCTTGCGGGCCAGCTCGACCTCGCTGGGCAGGTTCTCCGGGCCGACCACATCAGGCATCTGCGCCTGGTGCTCGAAACCCGCTTCGTCGTACTGGAACGACGCGCTGCAGGTGAAGATCGGCTGGCCCTTCTGGATCGCCGTCACCCGCCGGGTGCTGAAGCTGCCGCCATCGCGCACGCGGTCCACCGAGTAGACCACTGGCATGCTGGCATCGCCTGGGCGCAGGAAATAACCATGCAGCGAATGTACATGGCGCGCGTCCTCGACCGTCTGGCTGGCCGCCGACAACGACTGGCCGAGCACCTGGCCACCGTACAGCTGGCGAAAGCCAAGGTCCTGGCTGCGTCCGCGGAACAGGTTCTCCTCGATGGACTCGAGGCTCAGCAAATCGACCAGATCGTCGAGTACATGGCTCATGGGCATCTCCTGGCAAGGCGTCACGGTGCTGTTATGTCGGCAAATGATACAAGGTTTGTCATACAACCCGTCGATTGGATGGCCCTGCACTCAACCGCGCTGGTTCTCTTGCCAGCAGGCGCGGTCAATGCGGTACAGCACATGCGGGCGCAACGGGTCCCCCGCCGGCAGGCGTGGGTGTTCGAAGCTGCCGGCCGGGTCCTGGCGCATGCCGATGGCTTGCATGACTTTCTGCGAGGGCACGTTGCTGGCGGTGGTGAACGACACCACCTCGTCAAGCTGCAACTGGGCGAAGGCGCAGCGCAGGCAGGCCCACGCCGCCTCGCTGGCAAAGCCCAGGCCCCAATGGCGACGGGCCAGGCGCCAGCCGATCTCCACGGCCGGGGCAAAGGCGGCGTCGAAGTTGACGTTGAGCAGCCCGGTCATGCCGATGAAGGCACCGCTGTCCTTGCGCTCCAGGGCCCACAGGCCGAAGCCGTACTCGTTGAAGTGGCCGCGGATCCGGCCGATCAGCGCGGCGGCCTCGACCCGCGTCATCGGTGCCGGGAAGTAACGCATCACCTGTGGGTCGGCGCACAGCGCGGCGAATTCGCGCAGGTCGTCGTCCTGCCATTGGCGCAACACCAGGCGCGGGCTTTCCAGTTCGAGGATGGGGGGCATCGCAGGGCTCCAGAATCGCAGTGCGCCAGTGTACAGCGTAGGCCGATCCGCGCGCTCGTACCCAGAGCGATGCTTTTTTCACATCGGCTTCACCGCCCTCCGACAGCCGGCTGCGCAGAATGCCGGCAGACACCGCGGCCACCGTCGACGCCGCACTGCCATCGGAGTGACGCATGCTTCCCAGCAACACCTTGCCCAACCCGGCCATCCTGGCCCACCCTCGGCGCCGCCGTTCGCCCATGACCCTCGGCGCCGCCTTCGGCCTGGTTCTGGCCCTGGTCGGCGGCGGGGCGTGGCTAGCGACGAGGACACCCATCGTGAACCTTGGCAACGAGCAACAATTGAACGACAGCGGCCTGCTGCAAGCCTGGAAGGACGGCGCGGTGATCGTGATGATCCGCCACGCCGAGCGTTGCGACGCGGCCCCCGGGCCGTGCCTGGAGGCGCATGCCGGGATCACCGTGGCCGGCAGCCAGGCGGCGCAGCGGGTCGGCCAGGGGCTGCACGAACTGGGGCTCAACGGCGCCGACCTGCTCAGCAGCCCCAAGCTGCGCACCCGCCAGACCGCGCATTTCATTCTCGGCCAGGCGGTGGCCAGCGCAGACTGGCTGGGCACCTGCGACCCGCAGTTCCCCGCCGAAGCCATGGCCCACAAGCGGCCGGGGCACAATTTGGTGCTGGTGACCCACAACGGCTGCATCGACCATTTCGCCCGCCAGCAGCATGTCCCCGGTGGCGAGCGTGCAAGCGGCTATGCCAGCGCGCTGTTCGTCTCGCTGGATGGCAGCGGCAAGGCGCGTATTCTCGGGCGCCTGAACGAGCCGGACTGGCAGCGGGTGCTGGCCTCCAGCGGCCGCTGAGCTCCCCGTAGCCAGCCTTGCTGGCGAACCAGGCGGCAAGCCGGCGCCTGCCCCGCTCGATTGCATTGGCATCGGCGCCAGCAATGCTGGCAAGATCGGCACTCGCCCTCACCGCGCCGACACCATGCTCCTGCCGCTGATCTACCACGACGACTACAGCCCTGAATTTCCCCCCGACCATCGCTTCCCGATGGACAAGTTCCGCCTGCTGCGCGATCACCTGGTGGACAGTGGCCTGACCACCGATGAGGCCTTGCTGCGCCCGCAGGTCTGCCCCAATGACATCCTCGCCCTGGCCCACGACCGCGGCTACATCGAGCGCTACATGAATGGCGAGCTGTCCCGCGAGGACCAGCGCCGCCTGGGCCTGCCCTGGAGCGAAGCCCTGGCCCGGCGCACCGTGCGCGCGGTCGGCGGCTCGCTGCTGGCCGCCGAGCAGGCGCTGCAGCATGGCATCGCCTGCCACCTGGCCGGCGGCACCCACCATGCCCATTACGATCACCCCGCAGGTTTTTGCATCTTCAACGACCTGGCGGTGATCAGCCAGTACCTGCTGCAGGCCGGGCGGGTGCAGCGGGTGCTGATCTTCGATTGCGACGTGCACCAGGGCGACGGCACCGCGCGCATCCTCCATGACACCCCCGAGGCGGTGACCGTGTCGCTGCACTGCGAGCAGAACTTCCCGGCGCGCAAGGCCCACAGCGACTGGGACATCCCCCTGCCGCGCGGCATGAACGACCAGGCCTACCTCAAGGTGGTGGAAGACGCGCTGAACTACCTGCTGCCGCTGTACCAGCCCGACCTGGTGCTGTACGACGCCGGGGTCGACGTGCACCAGGACGATGCCCTGGGTTACCTGCAGTTGACCGACGCGGGCCTGGCCGCCCGCGACGAGCACGTGCTGCGCCAGTGCCTGGGCCGTGACATCCCGGTGGTGGGGGTGATCGGCGGTGGCTACAGCAAGGACCGCCTGGCCCTGGCCCGGCGCCACGGCATCCTCCATCACAGCGCCGCGCGGGTCATGGGTTGTTCACAATGACTGTGGAACCGCCTGTGGATAACCTGCGGGAAAGCCGCGCCAGCCCTTTAACTGCCTGAGCTGCAAAGAGTTGATCATTTTTTGAGCAGTACCTGGGCAGGGCGCGCTGGGGTAGAATGCGCGTTCTTTTCCACAGCCTGTCGCCCACCATGAACGATCCCCGCCCCAGTTCCCGTCCCCTTGTCGCCGTGATCGGTGGCGGCCCTGCCGGCCTGATGGCCGCCGAGGCCCTGGCCCGACGCGGGGTGGCGGTCGAGGTGTTCGACGCCATGCCCTCGGTGGGTCGCAAGTTCCTGCTGGCCGGGGTCGGCGGCATGAACATCACCCATTCCGAGCCCTACCCCGCCTTCGTCGGCCGCTACGCCGAACGCCAGGGCGACATCGACGCGCTGCTGCGCGGCTTCGACGCCCAGGCCCTGCGCCAGTGGATTCACGGCCTGGGCATCGAAACCTTCGTCGGCACCTCGGGCCGGGTGTTCCCCCGCGACATGAAGGCCGCGCCGCTGCTGCGCGCCTGGCTCAAGCGGCTGCGCGAGGCCGGGGTAGTTATCCACACCCGTCACCGCTGGCTCGGCTGGAACGCCGACGGCACCTTGCAGATCGCTTATCCACAGGGTGAATTGCAGCTGCGCGCCGACGCCGTGGTGTTGGCCATGGGCGGTGGCAGCTGGGCGCGCCTGGGGTCGGACGGCGCCTGGACGGCGCTGCTGGCCGAGCGCGGTGTGGATATCTCGCCGTTGCAGGCGAGCAACTGCGGCTTCGAGGTGGCGGGCTGGAGCGACCTGCTCCAGCGCAAGTTCGCCGGCGCGCCGCTGAAGAACATTGCCCTGGCCGTGCCGGGCAGCGCGCCGCGCAAGGGTGAGTTCATCCTCACCGCCCAGGGCGTGGAAGGCAGCCTGGTGTATGCCTGGTCGGCGCGGTTGCGCGAGGCGATCAACCGCGACGGCCAGGCGAGCTTGCTGCTCGACCTGCTGCCGGACCGGCCTGTGGACAAGATTGCCCAGGCCCTGGCCAAGCCCCGGGGTTCGCGGTCGATGGCCAAGCACCTGCAAGGCCAGCTGGGTATCGACGGGGTGAAGGCTGCGCTGTTGCGCGAGCTTACCGACCCGGCGACCTTCGCCGAGCCCCAGCGGCTGGCGGTGGCGATCAAGGCATTGCCGATCACCCTGGTGCGCGCGCGGCCGCTGGACGAAGCGATCAGCAGCGCAGGTGGCGTGCGTTTCGAAGGATTGGACCCAGGCTTGATGCTGACGGGCTTGCCCGGGGTGTTCTGCGCCGGCGAGATGCTGGACTGGGAGGCGCCGACCGGCGGGTACCTGCTGACGGCGTGTTTCGCCAGTGGTTTGCGCGCGGGAAATGCTGCGGCGGATTGGCTGATGCGCCCGGCGTAAGGCCCTGTTGCCAGCAAGGTCGGCTCCTACGCAGTCACCTGCAGGAGCCGGCCTTGCCGGCGAAGCGCTTCAGGGCTTGCGCTTGCCCGGCTTGGCACCGAAGCTCGGGACCTTGCGCACCGCTTTCACCGGCGGCTGCGCAGCGCCGCCCTCGGCGCTGTCCATCCAGCGCCCCAGGCCGCGCTTGGCGCTGTTCTCCTTGGGCTTTTTCGGCTTCTTCGGTTTTTTCACCACCTGGCCGCTGGCGTCGATCTGCGGCACCCGGTGGTCGGGGATGAAGTCCGGTTCTTCATGGCGCGGCAACTGCTGGCGAATCAGCGTCTCGATCGAGGCCAGCAGGTTCACCTCATCGGCGCACACCAGCGAAATCGCCTCGCCCTTGTTGCCGGCACGGCCAGTGCGGCCGATACGGTGCACATAGTCCTCGGCGACAATCGGCAGGTCGAGGTTGACCACCAGCGGCAGGTCGTCGATGTCCAGGCCGCGGGCAGCGACATCGGTGGCCACCAGCACCTGGATCTCACGGGCCTTGAAGCTGTCCAGCGCCCGCTGGCGGGTCGCTTGCGGGCGGTCGCCGTGGATGCCGTCGGCATTCACGCCCTCGGCCAGCAGGCGCTCGACCAGTTGGTCCACGCCATTGCGGGTCTTGGCGAACACCAGCACCTGCTTCCAGCGCTGCTTGCGCATCAGGTGGATAAACAGGTCGGCCTTGCGCTTTTTATCCACAGGCACCAGCCATTGCTTGACCGTGGTCGCGGCGGCGTTGCGGGGGCTCACTTCGATGCTCAGCGGATCGTTCAGCGCAAGGCCGGCGAGCATGCGGATCTGCTCGGAGAAGGTGGCGGAGAACAGCAGCGTCTGGCGCTTGCGCGGCAGCGCGGCGTACACCGCCTGCAACTCTTCGGCGAAGCCCAGGTCGAGCATGCGGTCGGCTTCGTCGAGCACCAGGGTCTGCACCTGGCCGAACTTGATGGCGTTCTGACGGAACAGGTCCAGCAACCGCCCTGGGGTGGCCACCAGCAGGTCGACGCCACGACGCAGGCGCATCATCTGCGGGTTGATGCTGACCCCGCCGTATACCGCATAGGTGGACAGCGGCAGGTTCTCGGCATACTCGCGCACATTGGCGTGCACCTGCTCGGCCAGCTCGCGGGTCGGCACCAGCACCAGCGCGCGGATCGAATTGCTGGCCACCTTCTCCCCTTCCAGGGCCAGGCGCTGCAACACCGGCAGGGCGAAGCCGGCGGTCTTGCCGGTACCGGTCTGGGCCGCGGCCATCAGGTCGCGGCCGGCGAGCACGGCGGGAATGGCCTTGGCCTGGACCGGGGTGGGAGTGGTGTAGTCCAGCGTCTGCAGGGTACGCAGCAGCGGTTCGATCAGGCCGAGTTGGGCGAAGTTCATGGCAATACCGTCAGGGGGTTCAGCGAAGGCGGCAAGTTTACCGCAACGTCCCTGCCTACTTGCACATTTCGCCTTTCAACGCTGCTGGCGGCTGTGGCGCCTTGCGCCATTGCGGCAGGCCGATCAGCACCACCGCGCCGATGATCACCGCCATGGCCACGCACTCTTCGGCGCCGATCTGCTCGCCGGCGAACAGAATCCCCAGCAGCACCGCCACCGCCGGGTTGACGTAGGCATAGCTGGTGGCCGCCGCCGGGCGCACGTGCTTGAGCAGGTACATGTACGAGCTGAACGCCAGGATCGAGCCGAAGAACACCAGGTAGGCCAGCGCGCCCCAACCGGCGGCGGTGGGCATCTGGGTCAGGCGCTCGCCGCTCACCGCGCTGCCGATCAGTAACGCGGCGCCGCCCACCAGCATTTCTGCGGCGCTGGCCATGGCGCCCTGGGGCAGCGGCAGGCTCTTGCTCCACACCGAACCAAAGGCCCAGGCCGCCGCGGCGAACAGGATCAGCGCCGCGCCCATGGGGCTGGCCTGCAGGTTGGAGCCCAGGTTGAGCAGGCCGATGCCAAGCAGGCCGAGGACGATCCCAGCCCACTCCAGGCGTGAGTTGCGATGGCCGAACAACAACCCGAACACCAGGGTGAACAGCGGCACGGTAGCCACCGCCAGGGCGGCCACGCCCGAGGCCACCCCTGCGTGCTCGGCCAGGGTCACACCGCCGTTGCCGCAACTGAGCAGCAAGAAGCCAATGGCCCCGGCCGCGCGCCATTGCGGCCAGGTCGGCGCCGGCGCCCCGCGCCAGCGCAAGAAGCCATAGAGCAGGCTGCCGGCGATGACGAAGCGCACCCCGGCCATCAGCATCGGCGGCCAGGACTCCACGCCGATGCGAATGAACAGGTAGGTCGAGCCCCAGACCAGGTACAGGGCAAGGAAGGCACCGACAAGCAACAGCGGGAAGCGACGAGAGGCAGGCATGACGAAGGGCTCGAAATCCGTTTACGGGTGACTTAGTTTAGAAAGGGTCACCGGCAAACTTAAGTTACAAAACGGCTTTAAAACACCAAAACACTTTCTAATGAATGGTTGTGCACGCGCTTTACCATCGATTGCAAAGCCACCAGGAATCGTCATGGACAAATACGACCGCATGCTCCTCGCCGCCTTGCTGGAAAACGGCCGGGCCACCTACGCGCAGCTGGCGCGCCAGGTCAACCTGTCGGCCCCGGCGGTGGCCGAGCGGGTGGCCAAGCTTGAGGCCAGCGGGGTGATCAGCGGCTACACCGCCAAGGTCGACCTGGAGAAGATCGGCCTGCCGATCCAGTGCGTGATCGAACTGCGCCTGGCCAGCCATGGCAACCAGCAGGCCTACGAGGCATTGGAGAAGATCCCCGAGCTGACTGAGTGCCACCGGGTAACGGGCGACCCCTGCGTGATCATGCAGGCGGCGGTGGCGTCGATGGGTGAGCTGGAAGCCTTGATCAACCGGGTGTCGCAACTGGGCTTCAGCAAGACCTCGATCATCCTCTCGAGCGCGGTGCAGCGGCGGGTGCCGCTGGGGCATCTGGACAACAAATCGAGCCGATAGCCGGTGCCGTCGAGGGTGATACCGCGGCGCCTGGTTCGCCAGCAAGGCTGGCTCCTACAGGTATTGCAGGCCGTAACCGTTGTAGGAGCCGGCTTGCCGGCGAACACCGGCATCGCCGGTGCCAGCCTCCGCGGCGCCTGGTTCGTCAGCAAGGCAGGGGGTCAGCGCAGCAGCAGCTTGCCCTCGATCGGCACGTAGCGGCTGGCCGCGCGAATCACCGACAGCGCGGTCAGCCCCGGCACGCCGTACACCACGGTTTCCACGCCGTGGCGCTGCATCGCCCGCTCCAGCAACAGGTCGAAGTCACCGTCGCCGGAAGCCAGTACCACCTGGTCGACCCGCGCCGCTGCCTCGATCACATCCAGGGTGATGCCGACGTCCCAGTCGCCCTTGGCCGAACCGTCGGCACGCTGGATATAGGGCTTGAGGCGCACCTCGAAGCCGAGGTTGCGCAAGATCTGCTGGAACTGTTGCTGCTTGCTGTCGCCGCGGTCGATGGCATAGGCCAGCGCCTCGACGATCTGCCCTTCGCGGCTGACCTCGGCCCACAGCGCGGCATAGTTGAAGTGGCAGCCATGGCCCTGGCGAACCGTGTAGTAGAGGTTCTGCACGTCGGCGAACAGCGCGATTTTCTTCACCTGGGGCTCTCTCTGGCAGTGGAGCAGTATCGCCGGGCAAGCCACTGCCCCGCGATCTGGACCGGCAGTATGCCAGAGCCCTCAGACGTAGTCGTCGTCCGAGAAGAAGCCGCCGCCGTCGCCACTGTAGTCGCTGTCGGCGAAGCCGCCCTGGTCACTGCCCCAGCCACCGTTGTCGGCCACCTGGCGCTGGCTGTCCTGGTCGTTCCAGGCGCTTGGCTCGCTGGCCGGTGCCGGCTCTTGCTTGATCACCTCGACCACCTCTTCAGGCTGCGAGTGATGGTTGAACAGGCTGCTGATGCCCTGGGCCAGCAGCACACCACCGGCCACCCCCGCGGCGGTCTGCATGGCGCCGCCGAGGAAGCTGCTGGCGCCGCCGCGCGCTGGCGCGGGCGCCGCACCGAACCCTTGTGGCGCAGGTGGCGGGGCATAGGCCTGGGGCGCCGGCTCGCGCCAGCCACCGCCGGCGGATGAGGTCGGCGCCACCGCGCGCTGCGGCTCTGGCGCCGGGCTGCGGGCGCCGGCACCGAAGATGCTCGAAAGGAAACCGCCACCGCCACTGGGGCTGCTGGCGCGGGTCGCCTCGAGCTGGGCACGGGCCTGCTTGAGCTCGGCCTCGAGCTGCTTGTTCTGTTCGTCCAGGCGCTTGATCGCCGCTTCCTGCACCAGGATCGCCTGGGCCATGTAGTAAGGCGCGGCCGGCTGCTCGCGCAGATGCTCCTCGATCCGCGCCTGGGCCTGGGCATCGCGCGGCTGGGCCGGATCCTCGGCGTGCTTGAGACGGCCGAACAGGCCATCGATCAGGGTTTGTTCTTCAGTGTTCATCGGGGCACCTCGTGGGCTGAACAGGACATCGGACAGCGTCAAAGATGGGGGCCGGGAGTCGGCGTTGCAATTGCCTGGGCCATGAAACTTTTTTCAGCAAGAGGGCCGACTGGGCTACAGTTACGCCCTGCTTTTTCTGCCATGCGATGTTGACCGATGAATCCGCTGAGCGTTCTGCGCGACTCCCTGTACTTCTTCCGCCGCCACCTGGCGAGCATCCTCCAGCTGTGCCTGCCGCTGGTGGTGCTCGAGGCCCTGGCCAGCCAACTGCTCTACCGGCAACTGGGCGAACAGGCCTCGCCGGCCTACGGCATGCTGGTCAGCCTGCTGTTCTACCCGCTGTACAGCGCCGCGCTGATCCTTTACCTCGATACCCGCAGCAACGGCCAGGACATCGCCAAGCGCGACCTGTTCGCCCGCGCCTTGCAGTTGTGGCCGGCGCTGGCGCTGCTGGTGGTGATCAGTTCGCTGCTGATCATGGCGGGCCTGGCGCTGTTCATCTTCCCCGGCGTGTGGATCATGGTGAACCTGGTGTTCGCCGAGTACCTGCTGATACTGCGCGGCCTGCCGGTGATCGAGGCGATGCGCACCAGCGCACGCATGACCACCGGGCACTTCCTGCGCATCATGGTCTGCATGCTGTCGGTGCTGGCGCCGCTGTGGCTGCTCGAAGGCCTGCTGCTGGGCCTGTTCCCCGACCCGCAGCCGGGCGTGCAACTGGCGCTGGACAGCCTCAATGGCTTCCTGCAGTTGTTCAGCACCGTGGTGCTGTATCGCCTGTTCATGTTGCTGGAGAGCGAAGCGGGCGCCTGAGCCCCATGCAGGGTCAAGTCCCCCGCGGCTTGGCCCGGGCAGTGGCCTCGGCCACCAGCGGGTCATCCGGCCAGTAGTGCTTGGGATAGCGCCCCTTGAGGTCTTTCTTCACCTCGGCATAGGTGGTGCGCCAGAAGTTGGCCAGGTCCTGGGTCACCTGCACCGGGCGGCGCGCCGGTGACAACAGGTGCAGCTTGACCTGCTGGCGGCCATTGGCGATGCGCGGGGTGTCGGCCAGGCCGAACAGCTCCTGCAGGCGCACCGCCAGGATCGGCGGCTGCTCGCTGTAGTCCAGGCGAATGCTCGAGCCCGACGGCACGCTCAGGTGCGCGGGGGCCAGTTCGTCCAGGCGCTGGGGTAGCGGCCAGGGCAACAGGTTGCGCAGCAGCGCGGGCAGGTCCAGGGCGGCGAAGTGGCTCAGGCGCGAAACCTTGCCCAGGTAAGGCTGCAACCAGTCTTCCAGGTTGGCCAGCAAGGCCTGGTCGCTCAGGTCTGGCCAGGGGCTGTCGCTGCCCTTTTCCAGGTCGAGCTGGCGCAACAGCGCTACCCGGGCCTGCCACTGGCGCAGTTCGGGGGTCCAGGTCAGCAGGTTCAGGCCCTTGCGCCGCACCAGGCCAAGCAATGCCTTGGCCCGCGCCTGGTCATCCAGCCCTGGCAGGGGTTCGCGGCTGAGCACCAGTTCGCCGACCTTGCGCTGGCGCTCGGCGCGCAGCACTTGTTCACGGTCGTCCCAGTCGAGCAGGTCGAGCTGTTCGACTTGCTCGGCCAGCACATCGTCGAGCAGCGCCGGGTCGAACTCGGCGGCCAGGTAGATACGCTCCTCGCGCTGGCCCTGCCGGCTGCCCAGGTCGGCGATCACCAGCCATGGGCTTTTCATCAAGGCGTCGACTTCACCGAACAGTGCCGCACGGCCATTGGCCAGGCGGTACTCGGCACCGCCCGGGCGACGCTGTTGCGCCACCCGGTCGGGATAGGCCAGCGCCAGCAAGGCCCCCAGCCAGCGTGGATGGTCAGGGTCGGCCACCGGACTGCGCGGTTGACCGCGCAGTTGCCCGCGATACTGCCGGGCCAGTTGCCGGGCGCGCTGCACGCCGCCCTGGCCGCCCCGCGAAGCGCGGGCTTCACCGCTGAGCAGGGCCAGCCGGCTGTGCAGGTCGGCGCCGCCACCGCGCAGGATGTCGCGCTCACCGAGCAGCGCGGCGAGGTCGCAGACCATGTCGGCCAGGCCCAGGTCTTGCCCGCGCAACAGCAGGTGGGCGATGCGCGGGTGTGCCGGCAGTTCGGCCATGGCCTGGCCGTGAGCGCTGAGGTTGTCGCGGCTGCCGGGCTTGAACGCGCCAAGCCGGGCCAGCAGGTCCTGGGCTTGGGCGTAGGCGGCGGCCGGCGGCTGGTCGAGCCAGCTCAACTGCTCCGGCGGCACGCCCCAGCGCGCCAGTTGCAAGGCCAGCCCGGCCAGGTCGGCCTGGAGAATCTCGGCGCTGCCGTGGGCCGCCAACTGCTCGTGCTGGGCCTCGGACCACAGCCGGTAGCACACCCCCGGCTCCAGGCGCCCGGCCCGGCCGGCACGCTGGGTGGCGCTGGCGCGGGAGATACGCTGGGTGTCCAGGCGGGTCATGCCGCTGCCGGGGTCGAAGCGCGGCACCCGCGCCAGCCCGGCGTCGATGACCACTCGCACGCCATCGATGGTCAGGCTGGTCTCGGCGATATTGGTCGCCAGCACCACCTTGCGCTGGCCCTTGGGCGCCGGCTCGATGGCGGCACGCTGGGCGTTGAGGTCAAGCTCGCCATGCAGCGGGCACAGCAGGATGCCGGGACGCTCGCCGAGCGCTTCCTGCAAGGCTTGGTGCACGCGGCGAATCTCGGCCTGGCCCGGCAGGAACACCAGCAGGCTGCCGCTTTCGTCGGCCAGGGCCTGGAGCACGCCATCGACCACCCGCGGCTCGACGAACTCACCGGGCTGGAACGGCCGTCCCCAACGGATATCCACCGGGTGCATGCGCCCCTGGCTGCTGACGATCGGCGCGTCGTCGAGCAAGCGCGACAGCCGTTCGCCCTCCAGCGTCGCCGACATCAGCAGGATCTTCAGCGGCGGCTCGTCACGCAGCAGGGCCCGGCCATTGAGGCTCAGGGCCAGGGCCAGGTCGGCATCCAGGCTGCGCTCGTGGAACTCATCGAAAATCAGCAAGCCCACCCCTTCCAGCGCCGGATCGGCTTGCAGGCGACGGGTGAGGATGCCCTCGGTGACCACCTCGATGCGCGTGTTCGGGCCGACCTTGCTGTCCAGGCGGATGCGATAGCCCACGGTCTGGCCGACTTTTTCGCCCAGCTCGCTGGCCAGCCGCTCGGCGGCGGCGCGGGCGGCCAGGCGCCGGGGCTCGAGCATGAGGATGGTCTGCCCGGCCAGCCACGGCTCGTCGAGCAGCGCCAGCGGCACGCGGGTGGTCTTGCCGGCGCCGGGCGGCGCCTCGAGCACCGCTTCGTCACGGGCGCCCAGGGCCAGGCGCAGGTCGGACAGTACGGCATCGATCGGTAATGAAATCATGGTGGTCCTCGAACAGTCGTCCGAGTATAACGGCGAACCGAGGCTGGCCTAACATGGTCTTAAGCTCAGGCGCGGACGTTTGCCGTGCCCTTGCAGTGCTACCTTCCCGGAGATTTACATGCGCATCCCTTCCCGCGTCATCGGTGGCGTCCTGATCGCCACCCTGCTGACCCAACTGACGGCCTGCGGCACCCTGTTCTACCCTGAGCGTCGCGGCCAGATTTCAGGCAAGATCGACCCGGTCGTCGCGGCCATGGACGCCATCGGCATCCTGTTCTACGTCATCCCCGGCCTGATCGCCTTCGGCATCGACTTCGCCACCGGCGCCATCTACTACCCCGGCGGCAGGAGCGCCCAGGTCGACCCGGCCAAGCTTGCCCCTGCGGTCGACGCCAACGGCCAGGTCGACAAGCTCAAGCTGCAGGCGATCCTGGAAACCGAACTGGGCCAGCGCCTGCCGCTGAACGACCCACGCCTGATCCAGCAGCGCGGCAGCGTCGAGCAACTGGCCAGCCTCGGCCTGGTGCCGGCGGCCTGATCCCCTCAAGGAAGACACCCAAGGCATGACCACCTCGGCCGAACACCAACGCCTGCTGCGTCTGGCCACCCGCGCCTCGCTGACGGTGGCCAGCATCCTGGTCCTGAGCAAGGCGGTGGCCTGGTGGCTCAGCGGCTCGGTCAGCCTGCTGGCGGGGCTCACCGACTCGGCGCTCGATGCGGTCGCCTCGTTGCTCAACCTGCTGGCGGTGCACTACGCGCTGCGCCCGGCCGACGACGACCACCGCTTCGGCCATGGCAAGGCCGAGGCCCTGGCCGGCATCGCCCAGGCCCTGTTCATCGGCGTCAGCGCGGTGCTGATCGGGGTGCAGGCGGTGCAGCGCCTGCAAGCGCCAGAGCCGTTGGGCGATACCGCCGCGGGCATCGCGGTGATGCTGCTGTCGCTGGTGCTGACCCTGGCGCTGCTGGCGTTCCAGCGCAAGGTCGTGCGCCTGACCGGCTCCACCGCGGTACGGGCCGATTCCCTGCATTACCGCTCCGACCTGCTGCTCAATGGCAGCATCCTGCTGGCGCTGCTGCTGGCACGGTTTGGCTGGCCGCAGCTGGATGCGCTGTTCGGGCTGGGGATCGCCTTGTACATCCTCTGGAGCGCGGTGCAGATTGCCCGGGAAAGCACGGCGATTCTCATGGACCAGGAGCTGCCGACGGATGTCAGCGAGCGCATGCGCGAACTGGTGCTGGCGATCCCCGGGGTGCAGGGCGCGCACGACCTGCGCACGCGGGTATCGGGCAGCCACTGGTTCGTGCAGTTGCACCTGGAGTTGCCGGCGCAGTTGCCGCTGCACGAGGCCCATGCCCTGTGCGTGCAAGCGTCGCAGGCGATTCGGGCGCGCTACCCACGGGCCGATGTGATGGTGCATGCCGACCCCGTGTAACGACGGCGTCAGTGAGTGCTGTACCCCCGCCCGCTCAAGCACGCCGCCAGTGCCCGCCGGTAGTTGCCCGCCACATTCGCCGCCGGCGCATAGCTGGCCGTGGCCGGGTCGAACCCCGACTGGCTGACCGCCCAGCGGTGGCACTGGAAACGGTCCTGCTCCTGCTGCTCCGGCCCCTGCCCGTACATCGGGTAGGCCACCACGTCATAACCCTGGGGCTGCTGCGCAGGCGCCAGCGAGGGGGGGTTGACCACCACATAGTCGCGGCTGTCGGCCTGGTACTGGTAGTAGGTGTCCGCCACCAGGAAGAACAGCGCCCCACCCAGCCACACCTCGCGGGCATAAGGCGGCAAGTAGCCGATCCTCACCCCATAGGGCGGGGTGACCACCACATAGCCGCCGCTGTGCGGGCGATACCAGTAGCCGCCGGAATAGTAATAGTCCTGCCCCCGATAGGGCACCTTCCAATGGCGATCCGGGAAGTCTTCGACCCGGTGCCCCGGCTGGTATTGCGGCCCCGGCCCCCAGCCATTGCCGTGGCCGTCCGGCCGGCCCGACCAGTCACCGCCCGGACGCTGCCCTGGGCCGCCGGCCTGCCAGTAACGGTTGTCGCCATGGCGGCGGGGGATGTCCTGGTAGTAACCCTGGCGCGGCGGCTGGGTCTGGCGCACTTCGTCGCGGGAGGTAAGCGGCGAGCCGCGTTGCGCCCCCTGGCCGTCCTGCCCTGCCCCAGGCTCCTGGGCCAAGGTGCCCAGGCTGATGCCCATGCCCAGCAAACCAACGCCGGCCCACTGCCAGATGCGCAACCTCATGATCTTCCTCTCGATGAAAACACTTGCCCTTGCACGCCCACAGTCTACCGCGAGCGCCCATACCACCAGATGAAAGTGACGACAGCAACGGCTGGCTTGCAGCTTTTACATACATGGCGTATGAATATTTAATCATACGAAATGAATGTAAAGGAATCCTGACCATGCCCAACCCCTATCGCGCGTTGTTTGCCCCCGCCGGCACCCGTGCCTTCACCGCCGCCGGATTGCTGGCGCGCCTGCCGCTGCCCATGAGCGGAATCGGCATCATCACCCTGCTGGCCCAGGCGCGTGGCAGCTATGCCCTGGCCGGGTCGGTGGCGGCGACCTTCGTGCTGGCCTACGCCCTGCTCTCGCCCCAGGTCTCGCGCCTGGTGGATCGCCTGGGCCAGCGCCGGGTGCTGCCGCCGGCCGCCTTGCTGAGCGTGCTGGGCCTGCTGCTGATGGCCGCCTGCGCCGGGTTGGGCAGTGCCAGCTGGATGCTGTTCGTGGCGGCCCTGCTCAGCGGCTGCATGCCGAGCATGTCGGCCATGGTCCGGGCGCGCTGGACCCAGCTGTATCGCGGCCAGCCGCAGCTGCAGAGCGCCTATTCGCTGGAGACCGTGCTCGACGAAGTCAGCTTCATCACCGGGCCGCCCCTGGCGGTCGGGCTCAGTGTCATGCTCTGGCCCCAGGCCGGCCTGCTGGCCGCCGCCACATTGCTCGCCGTGGGCACCACCGCGCTGGTGCTGCAGACCGCCAGCGAACCAACGCCTGCGGCCAGCGCCCCCTCGACCCCGCTACCCGCAGCTTGGCGCCTGGCCAGCGTGCGCCGGCTGAGCCTGCTGATGGCGGCGATGGGGCTGATCGTCGGTACGGTGGATATCGTCAGCGTGGCCTTCGCCAGCGAGCAGGGCCAGCCGGCTGCCGCCAGCCTGGTGCTGTCGGCCTATGCCGCGGGCTCGTGTAGCGCCGGGTTGTTGTTCGGCGCCCGGCGCTGGCCATTGCCCTTGCCGCGGCAACTGTTGCTGGGCGCCCTGGCCACTGCCCTGAGCACCTTGCCGTTGCTGCTGGCGAGCAATCTCGCCTGGCTTGGCGCTAGCGTATTGCTGGCCGGGGTGTGCTTCGCCCCGACCATGATCGTGGCCATGGCCCTGGTCGAGCGCAGCGTGCCGGCCCGGCAATTGACCGAAAGCCTGACCTGGCTGCTGGCCGGGCTGAACGTCGGCGTGGCGATCGGGGCGGCCAGCGCCGGGCAGTGGCTGGACCTCGCCTCGCCGCGCAGTGCGTTCTGCATTGCGCTGGTCGGCGGGCTGCTGGTGCTACTGGTCGCCGCATGGGCACGCAGGCCTGTACTGGCGGTGAATCTGGCGCAATAAAAAAGGGAGACCTGATGGTCTCCCTTCTGCAATTGTCGTCCGTGCTCGGCGCTTGTGACACCGGCTCACCTCGCGCCGTCTTCTGGACGGTGCGTAGCCCGGGGGCCTGGCGGATCCTGTTGGATGGCTGGCCGCGACCGCCCGCCTAGGGCGCGTCGCCGTGGACTGATGTCCGGGCAGTGATTCTGTTGATAAAGATAGGCCAGGCGCCGGGGCAGAGGATTGCGAAGATTGCTCTGATAAATAGCGCTTGCGCAATTTTTCACTCAGGATCGATAATTCGCCGCAATCCGAACAGAAAAGGCCTTTTCCATGAGCAAGCTCGACCGCTACGACCTGAGCATCCTCGCCGAATTGCAGCGCGATGCGCGCATCTCCAACCAGGAGCTGGCCGAACGTATTGGCCTGTCGCCGTCGCCCTGCTCGCGCCGGGTCAAGCAGCTCGAGGACGATGGCTACATCTCGCGCCAGGTGGCGCTGCTGGACCGCAAGAAGCTCGGCCTGAGCCTGACCGCCTACGTGCTGATCGGCATGGACCGCCACACCCCCGAGCGCTTCGAGACCTTCGAGGCGGCGATCCGCAGCCTGCCCCAGGTGCTCGAGTGCAGCCTGGTCACCGGGATGGACGCCGACTACCAGCTCAAAGTGGTGGTGCCAGACATGGACCACTACCAGAAACTGCTGCTCGGCAGCCTGACCCGTATCGAGGGGGTGACCAGCGTGCGTTCGAGCTTCGTGCTCAACCAGGTGCTGGCCAGCACCGAGCTGCCCTTGACCCACCTGCGTTGAATCCCTGCGCGCCCGGCGTATGATCGTGGGCTCAATCTGCCTGGAGTGAACCGATGGATCCCGCAGTATTCGAAGAATGGATGATGATCATCCTCGTCACCGTGCTGATCGCCTTCATGGGCTTCATCGTCTGGGACCTGGCGAAGAAGTCCAAGGCTGGACGCTTCGGCACGCTGATCCTGTTCTTCGTGCTGGGCCTTGGCGTGCTGGCGTTCATCATCAAGAGCGTGGTGGTGGGGTTTCTGGAGGGAGTTTAGGTACCTGCCTCGCGCGCCCTGGCAAACACTCATCTTGTAGGCGCGGCCTTGTGTCGCGAAAGGGGCGCGCAGCGGCCCCAGGGTTTCAGCGTTGATGCAAAGATCGCCGGGGCCGCTGCGCGGCCCTTTCGCGACACAAGGCCGCTCCTACACAGGGCGCGCGTGCGATTCAGAGCTTGGCCGGCACTTCGCGCCAGCAGCCCTGGTCCAGCCCTTCGAGGGTCCAGTCGCCAATCCTCACCCGCACCAGGCGCAAGGTCGGCAAGCCCACCGCCGCGGTCATGCGCCGCACCTGGCGGTTGCGCCCTTCGCGAATCACCAGCTCCAGCCAGGCAGTCGGCACGCTCTTGCGAAAGCGCACCGGCGGATTGCGCGGCCATAGCGTCGGCTCGTCGAGCAGGCGCGCCTCGGCCGGCAAGGTCGGCCCGTCGTTGAGCTCGACGCCCTCGCGCAGGCGCTGCAACTGCTCGGCGCTCGGCTCGCCCTCCACCTGTACCCAGTAGGTCTTGGCCAATTTGTGCCTGGGGTCGGCGATGCGCGCCTGCAGGCGGCCGTCGTTGGTCAGCAGCAACAGCCCTTCGCTGTCACGGTCCAGGCGCCCGGCCGGGTAGATGCCGGGGACGTCGATATAGTCCTTGAGCGTGGCGCGCCCCTCGCCGTCGCTGAACTGGGTGAGCACATCGAACGGCTTGTTGAACAGGATCAGGCGCGGCTCGGCCGGCGGCGCCTTGGGCTGGCGACGCGGGCCGGCAGGACGCGCCGCCGGGCGGCGCGGTGTGTTGCGGGGGGGCAGGGACATGGATCCTCAGCGGAACGGCGGCTCATCGAAGCTGCGCAGTTTACGCGAGTGCAGCGAGTTGAGCTCGGTGCGCAGCAGGTCGAGGGCGGCAATGCCGATCTTCAGGTGCTGGCTGACCGCGCGGTTGTAGAAGGCGTTGGCCGAGCCAGGCAGCTTGATCTCGCTGTGCAGCGGCTTGTCCGAAACACACAGCAAGGTGCCGTACGGCACCCGCAGGCGATAGCCCTGGGCCGCGATGGTGCCGCTTTCCATGTCTACCGCCACCGCGCGGGACAGGTTGATCAACGGCCGTTCCTGGGCCCAGCGCAGTTCCCAGTTGCGGTCGTCGTAGGTGAGCACGGTGCCGGTGCGCAGGCGCTTCTTCAGCTGGTCGCCACGCTCGCCGGTAACCTGGGCCGCGGCCTCCTGCAAGGCCAGCTGTACTTCGGCCAGGGCCGGGATCGGGATGTTCGGCGGCACCACGCGGTCGAGAATACCGTCGCGGCGCATGTAGGCGTGGGCCAGCACGTAGTCGCCGATGGTCTGCGATTGGCGCAGGCCGCCACAGTGGCCGATCATCAACCAGCAGTGCGGGCGCAGCACGGCCAGGTGGTCGGTGATGTTCTTGGCGTTGGACGGGCCGACACCGATATTGACCAGGGTCACGCCATCGCCGTCGGCGGCGATCAGGTGGTAGGCCGGCATCTGGTAGCGGTGCCAGACCACCCCGGCCACCAGGGCCTGGGCCTCGCCATTGTCCATGCCCTTGTCGATGATCACGTTGCCCGGCAACACCATGCGCACGAAGCGCGGGTCGTCGCGCAGTTGCTCCAGGCCATGGGCGATGAACTGGTCGACATAGCGGTGGTAGTTGGTCAGCAGGATCCACGGCTGCACATGCCGCCAGTCGCTGCCGGTGTAGTGCACCAGGCGGCGCAGCGAGAAGTCGACGCGGGCGGCATCGAACAACGCCAGCGGCAGGGTCTGGGCGCTTTCCCAGTCGTACAGGCCGTCGGCGATGTTGTCGGTGGCCGCCGACAGGTCGGTGCTGGGGAACACCCGCGCCAGTTGCGCGGCGGTGATGCCGCTGCCGGCCAGTTCGTCGCCCTGGTCGACCACGTAGGGGTAGGGAATGTTCTGTTCGCTGACACCGACTTCGACGGTCACGGTGTAGTCGTGCATCAGCGGGCGCAGCTGCTCCAGCAGGTAGCTGCGAAACGCCGCGGGCTGGGTCACGGTGACGCTGTAGGTGCCGGCCACCTGGACCTTGGCATAGGCGCGGGTGGTAGCGGCGACTTCGCCCTGGCTGAAGTAGGTCAGGCGCAGCGCCGGGTAGCGGAACAATGCCCGCGCGTCGTCGCCCGGCTCGGTGCGGTCCTTGAGGTAACGCTTGAGGGCCTGGCTCAGGGCCCCGGTGGCCTGTGCATGCAAGGCCGCCAGTCGGTCGACGGCCTGTTCGGGGGTAGCTACGACTTCAAACGCTTGGCTCACGCTGGGCTTCCTGTCTTGGGAACATGCATGCCAGCCATCTTGCCTGCGTTGCCAGGCAAATACACCCCCAGTGTCGGTGCCATGCAATTGCTTGCCCGAGCGGTTTTCAACCCGCCCAGACAGGCGTGGCCCTGGCCACCAGCGCCACGGCATCCACCCCGCGCGGCAAGGCGCCATACACGCGCCCGCCGGCGCCCAGGCGACTGCCGATGAACGCATCGCTCACCGTGGCGTTGCCCGCCTCCAGCAACAATTTGGCCTGTAGCGCCACGGCGATGTCCTCGGTCAGTTGCCGTGCGCGGTACTGGATGTCGTCGGTATCGGCGAACGCGCCCTTGAGGTTGCCGATGAACGCCGCCAGGCGTGGGTCGCCATGGCCATCGCCCAGTTCGACGAACAACGCCTCGAGCACCCCGGGCTCCTTCGACAGGGCCCGCAGCACGTCCAGGCACTGCACGTTGCCCGAGCCTTCCCAGGTCGAGTTGACCGGGGCCTCGCGGTACAGCCGGGGCAGGATGCTGTCCTCGACATAGCCGGCGCCGCCCAGGCACTCGGCGGCCTCGTTGATCATTCCCGGGGCGCGCTTGCAGATCCAGTACTTGCCCACGGCCGTCACCAGCCGGGCGAAGTGCGCCTGCTGCGGATCGTCCAGTTGGTCCAGCGCCTGGCCCATGCGCAGGCTCAGGGCCAGGGCGGCCTCGCTTTCCAGCGCCAGGTCGGCGAGCACGTTCTGCATCAGCGGCTGCTCGGCCAGCACCCGCCCGCCGACCTTGCGATGCGCGCAATGGTGCGCGGCCTGGGTCAGGGCCTGGCGCATCAGGGCGCTGGAGCCGACCATGCAGTCGAAACGGGTCATGGCGACCATCTCGATGATGGTCGGCACGCCACGGCCCTCCTCGCCCACCATCCAGGCCAGGGCACCCCGGAACTCCACCTCGCTGGAGGCATTGGAGCAGTTGCCGAGCTTGTTCTTCAGGCGCTGGATGTAGAACTGGTTGCGCTGGTCGTCCGGCCGATGACGCGGCAGCAGGAAGCAGCTCAGCCCCTTGTCGGTCTGCGCCAGGGTGAGGAAGGCATCGCACATCGGCGCCGAGCAGAACCACTTGTGCCCCACCAGCTCGTAGGGTTGGCCCGGTCCCGGCGTACCCACCGGGTAGGCGCGGGTGGTGTTGGCGCGCACGTCGGTGCCGCCCTGCTTCTCGGTCATCGCCATGCCGATCGTCACCCCGGCCTTGTGCCGGTCGCCGACATTGCGCGGGTCGTACTCGCGGGACAGGATCTTCGGCAGCCAGTAGCCCGCCAGCTCCGGTTGCAGGCGCAGGGCCGGCACGGCGGCGAAGGTCATGGTCAACGGGCAGCCGGTGCCGGCTTCGGCTTGGCTGTGCAGGTAGGTCATCGCGGCCCGGGCGACATGGGCGCCGGCCCGCGGCTCGGCCCAGGGCAGCGACGGCAGGCCATGCTCGACGGCGGTGCGCATCAGCTGGTGGTAGGCGGGGTGGAACTCCACCAGGTCGATGCGCCGGCCATAGCGGTCATGGCTGCTGAACTCGGGCTTGTGGGCATTGGCCAGGAAGCCCGCCGCCATCAAAGGGCCACCAGCCAGCGCGCCATAGGCGTCGATCCGCGCCTCGGCCCAACCGGCGCCGAAACGCCGCGACCACGCCTGTAGCGGCAGGTCGAGGCGATACAGGTTGGCGCCGTCGAGGGGCGGCGGCTGGTTGGTGACTTCGTGGGTTTCGGCGAACTGGTGCAGGTTCATCGGGAGCTCCTGGATCCGGGCATGCCTGAAAGGCCCAGTGAAGCACTCCCAGCGGGTCAGTCAAAGTGACAATAATGACTAAACATGTGGCTCAGGACTGCCAAGGGTTCACCACAACAGGTCTCGCAGACAGCACAAGCATCAAGGCATGCACCTGTCTGCCCTGACACGACCTCAAGACGGGCACATCGCAGCCATCACACAGCCAAACGAAAAAGGCCGACCCCGTCATCGGCGGTCGGCCTCTTGAACCAGAAATCTGCTGCTATTACTTACCTGCAGTCAACGCGTTATTGCTGGTCATCAGGTTGCGATAATCCGGAATATGGTTGGAGCACAGCGCGGCCAGGCCTTCGATGTCGTTGCGCCAGTCGCGGTGCAGCTCACAGGCCACGCCGAACGAGGTCATCAGCTGGGCACCGGCACAGCTCATGCGGTCATGAGCAGCATCACGGGTCATTTCGTTGAAGGTGCCGGAAGCATCGGTCACCACGAACACTTCAAACTCTTCTTCCAAGGCGGCCAGCGCCGGGAAGGCTACGCAAACTTCAGTCACCACGCCGGCAATGATCAGTTGCTTCTTGCCAGAGGCCTTCACCGCCTTGACGAAGTCTTCGTTGTACCAGGCGTTGATCTGGCCTGGGCGGGCGATGTACGGCGCACCCGGGAACAGTTCCTTCCGCTCAGTACCAGCGGGCCGTTAGGGCCTTGCTCGAAGCTGGTGGTGAGGATGGTCGGCAGGTTGAGGAACTTGGCCAGGTCGGCCAGGGCCAGGACGTTGTTCTTGAACGCGTCCGGTTCGATGTCGCGAACCAGGGACAGCAGGCCTGCCTGGTGGTCGACCAGCAGGACAGCGGCGTCGTCTTTGTTCAGGCGGTTGTATTTGAAGTTGATCATGGCGGTAGCTCCTAAGGGTTTTGATTTTCAGTAAGTTGGGTGTTTCGCGTTGATGGAAGAAGATTAAAACCACCACCTTTTGAGCGGTAGATAGTGGCATTTGGTTCTATCGTTCTGTTTTATGAACGATGCTTGAGCAGGCAATTCGATCGCCCACACCCACGCCGTTGAGGTGAATGACATTCAAATCTTTATTGCTTGTAGGGCATTTCCCAAACCGCTCTAGCCCTGAAAATGCGCGCCTCAAGACTGCTAGGTTCCAGGCTTCCATGTTCAACATGAGGTGAGCCATGGGCTTGCGCATCAACATCTTCGGCCGGGGTCAGGGCCTGGACGGAGACGAAACCACCACAGGTGCCATCTGCATCGCCAACCAGTCCATGGGCTTTTCGAGCGGCATCGCCTGGCTATTTGAAGGGGACAAGACCACTGCTTGCCCGCGCTGTGGTGAGGCCGGAACCATCATCGAAGGAGAGCCGTGCTGGACGCAGAACGGCGTATCCACAGCGGTGGATGGCACGCTGGTCAAATGTGGCTGCCCCTTGGGCGACAATCGCGTGGTTGCACCGCTGGATCGACTCCCAGCCCCGCGCCTTGCACCTGCAGCGGCGGCTAGAGAGGCGCCAGTACAGGCTTACGCAGACACGCCGAAAAGGACTGGCTACCAGCCTCAGACAGTCCAGCCATCGGTGACACAGCAAAGCCAGGAACCTGGCTTCTACATCGTGCCGCGGTGCATGACGTATCAGGAGGTGCTGATTGAACTTGGTGCACCGCAAGCCAACCTCCCCAGATCTATCCTGGAGCGCCTGAACCCGACCTATCAGCAGGGGTTCAAGGCGGGGGAGATCTTCGTCATCGGCGACGGCCTGAGCCGGCCGGTCTGCACCCGTGAAGAGCTGATCGCAATGAGCGCGGCGCAACAGGCTCGGGAAGCATTGGCAGATCTGACGGAGGAAGAAGCCGACTTCATGATGCGCCATCAAGCTGAGATCGCCGGGTTGCTCAGTGATGCGAGCCTGGCGATGGGTGTGAGCCAGGCGATGATGGCAAAATCACTGGATGAGCTGAGCTCAATACTGCGAAAGATCGAAGATTTGCATCAAACGCAATTTGCCAAGTACAGGCATTTGCGCAGCCCTGAGTTGTTTGCTGAACGAAAAAAATTGTTCAAGCAACTGGATACACATTTGAAAGCGACTTTCCTCAACAAGCGGATGAACTTGGGCAATTATGAAAAGCTACGGCGTGACTTAGGCATATCCTCGAAAAGCCTAATGCACCACTGGAGTAAGGCGGGAGCACCAGGTCAGATACCCGGTTACTCGACACATTTGAATAAGCTTGCACGACTCTCCAAATTCCTCAAGGCTGGCGGCAATGTCGGAATTGCCGTTGGTGGCACTGGTTCAGCGCTTAAAATCTACGAAGCCTGCCAAGCGGGCAGCAGTGGTACTTGCAGAAAAACGCAGTTTACTGAAATAGGAAATTTTTCGGTCGGGTTCGCCGGGGGGATAGCTGGAGCGAAAGCGGGTGGCGCAATCGCTGTTACAGCCTGCTGGGTAACCGGACCGGGTACTCCTGTATGCTCATTGGTTGTAACAGGTATCGGTGCGCTGGCTGGCAGCGTTGGGGGCACGAAGCTCGGGGAGATAATAGGGGAAGCGATTTACGAGGTATTCGACAATGAATGAAAAATTAGGGCCAATCGTTACACTGACCCTACTGACCCCACCCATAATTTTAATTGCAACTGGGCTTGCATTAGACCTCTACCTAACGAAATCGAAAAATTTTCACGAAATAACATCATCACTAAAAAGAAGCCAGTGCCTTGACACTGCCAGACATACATGGAGTGAGCACAGCAGAACAACCAAGCTATTAATTATCTTTCAGCTATGCGGGGCCATGGCGATCTCAAAAATATCTATAAGGAAAGGATTACTCAATGAGAAAGACGTGGCCGAATTCCCGAAAAACATCAGACAAATCATGGCCTTATCTGCATGGCTGGGCTGGATATCCTTCGCCTGGTTGATAATAGGTGCACTAGCGTTTTGAAGAACACACAGAAACTAAAGTGCAGCGCCTCACAAGGACTGCACTAACCATCCTTCAGTCGGCCCGCGAACTTGCCAGCAGCTGAGTGCAAATCAGAGTCGCGTCGCGCCAGAAACCGCTCGCCCAGGCGGCATCTGCACCTGGGCAACCGCCACATTCAAGGCCAGCTCGAAGCGGCTCCCCAACCCACGCGTCGACTCATGGGACAGCTTGGCGTCGAGTAGTTCGGCCAATTGCCGACAGATCGACAAGCCAATACCGAGCCCGCTATAACGCCGGGTCATCGAGCCATCCACCTGGAAGAAACGCTGATAGAGAATCGCCTGGTCCAGGTCATCGAAACCAATGCCGCTGTCACTGATGGTGAACGTCAACGCCAGGCTGTGAGGGCCAAGGCGGCGACCACGAACCTGAATCATCACCCCACCGTGGTGAGTGAACTTCAGGCCATTGTCCACCAGGCAACCCAGGCAGCGGGCGACTTTCTGCGCATCGCCGACCAGGCTGTCGGGCAGGTCAGCGGGGATGTCCAGGCTCAGGTACAGGCCCTTGGCCAGGGCCTGCCCGGCATAGCCGGCGCGCAGTTCCTGGAGCAACCGGCGCAGGCTGAACGGCCCCCCATGGCTACGCAACCGCCCGGCCTGCAGTTCGGTGAGCACGAGAATATCGTCGACCATCGCCATCATGTCCTGGGCTGAGCCGGTGGCGGTGCGATGGTATTGCGCCTGCTCGGCGCTCATCGGCAGGGTATGCAGCAGCTCCAGCGAACCGATCACGCCGTTCATCGGCGTGCGCAGTTCGTGGGTCACGGTGGCGAGGAACTCGTCCTTGAGCCGATTGCTGCGGGCCAGTTGCAGGTTCAGTTGCTCCAGGGTGCGGCCAGTGTCGCGCAGGGTCTGCGCCTGTTGCTCGCGCAGGCTGTTGATGCGGTCGGCCAGGGCCAGCGACAACAGCGCCACCTCCAGCGCCGAACCCAGTTGGCTGGCATACATGGTGATGAACACATTGGGCAGGTAGCCCAACACCATCAAGGTGTTGACCAGGCCGCCGAGCAAAAACGCCGTCCAGGCGATGATGAACCAGCGCGCCACCCGCACCCCGCGCCACCAGGCGTACAACCCGGCGCTGAAGATGCTCACGGTGAACAGCAGCGCCAGCAGCGTGGCCATGCGCAAGGCCACGCCGTAGCGCAGGGTCAGCGCCATCAGCATCACCAGCGCGCCCGCCGCCATCAGCAGCATCAGCAGGCGATCGAAGCCGCGGCTCAGGCGCCCCAGTTGCAGGAAATGGCGGGCGAACTGGCAGCCGAACACGCCGGCGGCGCCGATGAACAGCGGCGTCGCGGCATTGGCCCACCAGGGGCTGTTGGGCCAGAAATAGGCGATGCCGGCGCCGTTGACCGACACCTGGTAGAGCCCGAACGCGCCGATATAGAGGATGTAGTAGAGGTAGCTGGTGTCGCGCACGCTGAGGTAGATGAACAGGTTGTACACCAGCATCACCAGCAGCACGCCGTAGATCATGCCCAGTACGTACAGGCGGGTGGGCTGGTCTTGCAGGTAGGCCTCGGTCGACCACAGGGTCAGCGGCGCCTGGATCGAGCCCTGGCTGTGCAGGCGCAGGTAGGCGGTGGTGGCCTGGCCTGGGTGCAGGGGCAGTTCGAACAGGTAGTTGTTCTGCTGGATCTGCCGGCTGGCATAGGGCAGCGCGTCGCCGGTGCGCCCGGCCAGGCGGTACACACCCTGGGCGTCCGCCAGGTAGAGTTCGAGGTGGTCCAGCGGCGGGTAGGCCAGTTCCAGCAACCATTGGCGCGGCGCGGCGGAGGGGGACGCGGCGTAGGCAAGGTCGACCTTCAGCCAGAACACCGAGGTCGAATAGCCGGCATTGAGCACCTCGTGCTCATGGGCCTGAAAGCGGTTGGCGAACGCCGCCGAACTGACCTGGGCAATACTGGCGCTACCATCGTGGTCTTCATAGACCTGCATGAACCGGCCCAACGGCAGACGCCCGGTGCTGTCGTCGAAAGCGACCGCCCCAGCGAACAGGGGCACACAGCCCAGCAGCACAATCAGCAAATAGCGCATACAGCCCCAGCATGGCCTGTCACGGTCGCGTCGCGGTTGCCTCCTGTCCATTTGAGACGACGTGATCCGGCAGTGCCGTTCATCGAGTTATCCGAGCACTCTAGCATAGCTTTTCAGCCCGACCAGAGGCCACATCATTCTTGCCTTAAAAGGCTCTAGAACAGGCATTACAGAGCATAAAACCAACGCCTTTTGACCACTCGATCAGGAATTAACCCCGCGCGGCTGATCCGCGCAAAAAGGTTTGGTGATAAGCTCGCCGACCATGAATACCTACAGCTCCCGCCCCGTTGTCCTCTGTCTCTCCGGCCACGACCCCAGTGGTGGCGCCGGGCTGCAGGCAGATATCGAAGCCCTGATCGCCCAAGGTTGCCACGCCGCTCCCGCCGTGACCGCCCTGACCGTGCAGGATACCGTCAACGTTTCCGACTTCCGCGTGCTCGACCGCGAGTGGGTGCTGGCCCAGGCCAACGCCGTGCTGGCCGACTCCAAGGTGGCCGCGGTCAAGCTGGGCATGCTCGGCTCGATCGAGATGGTCGACACCGTCGCCGAACTGCTGGCCGCCCATCCGCACCTGCCGTTGGTCTGCGACCCTGTGCTGCGTGCCGGCGGCGGTGGTCGACTGGGCAAGGACGAGGTTGGCTACGCCCTGCGCGAACGCCTGTTGCCGCTGGCCACCATTGCCACGCCGAACCTGCCGGAAGCGCGCATCCTCGCCGATTTGCCCGAAGGCACCGCGGACCAGTGCGCCGAGAAGCTCCTGCCGTTCTGTAGACACCTGCTGATCACCGGCGGTCACGGCGACGAAGTGGAAATCCACAACCGCCTGTACAGCCGCGACGGCCAGCAGCACACCTGGACCTGCCAGCGCCTGCCGGGCAGCTACCACGGCTCAGGTTGCACCCTGGCCAGCGCCCTGGCCGGCCGCCTGGCCCTGGGCGAAGCGCTGAGCAGCGCGGTGCGCAGCGCCCTGGACTACACCTGGCGCACCCTGCGTGACGCCGAGCAGTTGGGCAAGGGCCAGTACGTGCCGCGCCGCCTGCCCCTGGATTTCTGCTCCTGACACGAGGCCACCCCATGACGCTCCGCGGTCTGTATGCGATCACCGACAGCCAGCTGCTTGCCGGCCGCTTCCTCTCCCATGTCGAAGCGGCGCTGGAGGGCGGCGTCTGCCTGCTGCAGTACCGCGACAAGAGCGACGACGCGGCCCGCCGCCTGCGTGAGGGCGAAGCGCTGCGCAAGCTCTGCGAGCGCTACGGCACCCAGCTGCTGATCAACGACGACGCCGAGCTGGCCGCGCGCCTGGGCGTCGGCGTGCACCTGGGCCAGACCGACGGTCCGCTGACGCCGGCCCGCACCCTGCTCGGCCGCCAGGCGATCATCGGCGCCACCTGCCATGCCAGCCTGGAGCTTGCGCAGCAGGCCGCCAGCGAAGGCGCCAGCTACGTTGCCTTCGGCCGCTTCTTCAATTCCGTGACCAAACCGGGCGCCCCGGCTGCCAGCGTCGACTTGCTGGAGCAAGCCCGCGCCCAGGTCAAGCTGCCGATCGCCGTGATCGGCGGCATCACCCTCGACAACGCCGCCCCGCTGGTCGCCCATGGCGCTGACCTGCTGGCGGTGATCCACGGCCTGTTCGGTGCCGACAGCGCGCAGGAAGTCACCCGCCGCGCCCGCGCCTTCAACGCCCTGTTCGCTTGCTGATTTCGAGAGAAAATCCCATGTCCCGTTCCGAAGCCCTGTTCGCCCAAGCCCAGAAACACATCCCCGGCGGCGTCAACTCGCCGGTCCGCGCCTTCAAGAGCGTCGGCGGCACGCCGCTGTTCTTCAAGCACGCCGAAGGCGCCTATGTCATCGACGAAGACGACAAGCGCTATGTCGACTATGTCGGCTCCTGGGGCCCGATGATCCTCGGCCATGCCCATCCACAGGTCCTGGATTCGGTGCGCAAGCAGCTGGAGCACGGCCTGTCCTACGGCGCGCCGACCGCCATGGAAACCGAGATGGCCAACCTGGTCTGCTCGATCGTGCCGTCGATGGAAATGGTGCGCATGGTCAGCTCCGGCACCGAAGCCACCATGAGCGCCATCCGCCTGGCCCGTGGCTACACCGGCCGTGACGCGATCATCAAGTTCGAAGGCTGCTATCACGGTCACTCCGACAGCCTGCTGGTCAAGGCCGGCTCCGGCCTGCTGACCCAGGGCGTGCCGAGCTCGGCCGGGGTGCCGGCGGACTTCGCCAAGCACACCCTGACCCTGCCGTTCAACGACATCGCCGCGGTCGAGAAGACCTTGGCCGAGGTTGGCCAGACCGTGGCCTGCATCATCGTCGAGCCGGTGGCCGGCAACATGAACTGCGTGCCGCCGGCGCCGGGCTTCCTCGAAGGCCTGCGCAGCCTGTGCGACAAGCATGGCGTGGTGCTGATCTTCGACGAGGTGATGACCGGTTTCCGCGTGTCGCTGGGCGGCGCCCAGGGCCACTACGGCATCACCCCGGACCTGTCGACCTTCGGCAAGATCGTCGGCGGCGGCATGCCCGTCGGCTGCTTCGGTGGCAAGCGCGAGATCATGGGCTGCATCGCCCCGCTCGGCCCGGTCTACCAGGCCGGAACCCTGTCGGGCAACCCGCTGGCCATGGCCGCCGGCCTGACCACCCTGAAGCTGATCAGCCGCCCGGGCTTCCATGACGAGCTGAGCGCCTTCACCAGCCGCATGCTCGACGGCCTGCAACAGCGTGCCGATGCCGCCGGCGTGCCGTTCGTCACCACCCAAGCCGGCGCCATGTTCGGCCTGTACTTCAGCGGTGCCGACGACATCGTCACCTTCGACGACGTGATGGCCAGCGATGCCGAGCGCTTCAAGCGCTTCTTCCACCTGATGCTCGACGGTGGCGTGTACCTGGCGCCAAGCGCGTTCGAGGCCGGTTTCACCTCCATCGCCCACGGCGACAAGGAGCTGCAGATCACCCTGGAGGCGGCCGAAAAGGCTTTTGCTGCCCTGAAGTAAGTCGCTGCACCGCGCTTTGTGGGAGCAGCCTTGCGTCGCGAAAGGGCCGCAGAGCGGCCCCAGGATTTCAGCAAAAACGCAGAGATTGCTGGGGCTGCTGTGCCGCCCTTTCGCGGCGCAAGGCCGCGCCCACAGGGGCCAGTACAGGCAATAAGTACCCATGCACAACCCGCTGATGTCCCCAGCCAGGTAGAAATCTGAGTAAAACTTTGTAAGGTTGGCGCTGCTTATCCCATAATGTGCCACCAGAGACATTGGCCGCAGCTTTGCAGAGGTAAGTCGATCCCCATGAACCGCACCGGCCGCGCCCTGACCCTGGGCTGCCTGTTGCTTCTTCAGCCCCTGCTGGCCCTGGCGGAGGGCGGTAACTCGTTGCTGATTCCGGCGGCGGGCCGCTGCACCCTCGACGCTGCGCCCGAGGACCGGCAGAGCGCGCTGCAAGCCTGTGAGCAAGCGGCGCAAAGCGGGGATGCCCAAGCCCAGTACGAACTCGGCGAGTTCTACTACAGCGCCACGCCACGGCAGCTGGACAACGCCCTCAAGTGGTTCGAAAAAGCCTCGCTGCAAGGCCAGGCCCAGGCCCAGTACCGACTCGGCTCGATGTTCTTCCATGGCGAAGGGGTCAAGGCCAACAATGTGCAGGCCTATATCCTGCTGAAGATCGCCGCGGTCAACGGCGCCGAGGATGCCCTGGACATGGCCGACGAGGTCACCGAGCAGATGCCTCGCGACGAGCTCGAGCACGCCACCCAGGTGCTCGGCCAGATCTTCCGCAAATACCTGCTGGAACTGCAGAACGCCGAAGGCCGCACGCCGTTCTCGCCCCTGCCCTGACCTGCCTCAGCGACCGACACATCCGTGTAAAGCAAACCATGCATGCTGGCAGTTGCGGCCCTGTCGCCGGCTTGCCGGCGACAGGCACGCAGCAACCCTTGATCGTTTCAGTGCTTTCGCCACTGCCACGCAAGGGTTATTCTTGAGTTCACATTCATTGCCGTCGAGCGGCTAAAAACGACCTTGAACGCACCCATACAACCCCATCGTTTCATCCTCGAACCCTTCGAGGCCCACCGTTTCGCCAACTTGTGCGGCCAGTTCGACGAGCACCTGCGCCTGATCGAACAACGCCTGGCCATCGAAATCCGCAACCGCGGCAATCAGTTCGAACTGATTGGCGAACCGAAAACCACCTCCGCCGCCGAGCAGCTGCTGCGCCGCCTCTATCGCGAGACCAAGGCCACCGACCTGTCGCCGGAAACCGTGCACCTGTATCTCCAGGAATCGACGGTCGAGACCCTCGAGAACCCCGCCGTCAACGAAGTCAGCGTCTCGCTGCGCACGCGCAAGGGCAATATCCGCCCGCGCGGCGTCAACCAGCAGCGCTACGTCAAGGAAATCCTGGCCAACGACATCAACTTCGGCATCGGCCCGGCCGGTACCGGCAAGACCTACCTGGCCGTGGCCTGCGCCGTCGACGCGCTGGAGCGCGAACAGGTGCGGCGCATCCTGCTGGTGCGCCCGGCGGTCGAGGCGGGCGAGAAACTGGGCTTCTTGCCGGGCGACCTGGCGCAGAAGATCGACCCGTACCTGCGCCCGCTGTATGACGCACTGTACGAAATGCTCGGTTTCGAGCACGTGGCCAAGCTCATCGAGCGCCAGGTGATCGAGATCGCCCCGCTGGCCTACATGCGTGGCCGCACGCTGAACAACAGTTTCATCATCCTCGACGAAAGCCAGAACACCACGCTGGAACAGATGAAGATGTTCCTCACCCGCATCGGCTTCGGCTCGACCGCAGTGATCACCGGCGACATCACCCAGGTCGACCTGCCACGCGGCACCAAGTCGGGCCTGGCCCATGTGATCGAGGTGCTCAAGGACGTGCCGGGCATCAGCTTCACCCATTTCCAGCCCAAGGACGTGGTGCGCCACCCGCTGGTACAGCGCATCGTCGAAGCCTACGACCGCTTCGACGCCCGTCAGGCCAAGCCCGAGGCGCCCGGCAAAGATGCTTGAACTCGACCTGCAACGGGCCACCGACGCCGCTGCCCCCGATGACGCCGCCTTCCGCCGCTGGTGCGAGCTGGCCCTGCGCCAGCGCAGCGCCGACTCGGAAATGACTATCCGCCTGGTGGACGAAGCCGAAGGCCGCGAGCTGAACCACACCTACCGGCACAAGGACTACGCCACCAACGTGTTGTCCTTCCCCGCCGATGTACCCGACGACCTGCTCGACATCCCGCTGCTGGGCGACCTGGTCATCTGCGTGCCGGTAGTCGAGCGCGAAGCCGCCGAACAGGGAAAAACCCTGGAGGCACACTGGGCGCACCTGGTCATCCATGGCTGCCTGCACCTGCTCGGCTACGACCACATCGACGATGAGGAAGCCGAGGAAATGGAAGCGCTGGAACGGCAATTGCTAGCGGAACTGGGTCACCCGGACCCGTACGCCGACGACGAAACCGATTCAATCACACACTGAACATTGCAAGGATCACGAGTAACCGCCATGAGCGAAGATCGATCGAGCAACGGGCAAAAGTCCTGGCTGGGTAAACTGACCCAGGCTTTTGCCCATGAGCCGAAAAACCGCCAGGAGCTCCTCGAGCTGCTGCGCGAAGCCCATCAGAACAAGCTGCTCGACAGCGAAGCGCTGACCATCGTCGAAGGCGCCATCCAGGTCGCCGACCTGCAGGTGCGCGACATCATGGTGCCGCGTTCGCAGATGATCAGCATCAAGGCCAGCCAGTCGCCACGCGAGTTCCTGCCGGCGGTGATCGACGCCGCGCACTCGCGCTACCCGGTGATCGGCGAGAGCCATGACGATGTGCTCGGTATCCTGCTCGCCAAGGACCTGCTGCCGCTGATCCTCAAGGAAAACGGCGACAGCTTCAACATCAAGGACCTGCTGCGCCCGGCCACCTTCGTGCCCGAGTCCAAGCGCCTGAACGTGCTGCTGCGCGAGTTTCGCGCCAACCACAACCACATGGCCGTGGTCATCGACGAATACGGCGGCGTGGCGGGCCTGGTGACCATCGAAGACGTGCTCGAGCAGATCGTCGGCGACATCGAGGACGAGCACGACGTCGAGGAAGACAGCTACATCAAGCCGCTGCCCAGTGGCGACTTCCTGGTCAAGGCGCTGACCCCGATCGAGAACTTCAACGAGTTCTTCGACAGCGAGTTCTCCGATGACGAGTTCGACACTGTCGGCGGCCTGGTGATGAGCGCCTTCGGCCACCTGCCCAAGCGCAACGAGACCACCGAGATCGGCGGCTATCGCTTCCGTATTCTCAACGCCGACAGCCGGCGGATACACTTGCTGCGTCTGACCCCGATCAACCGTTAAGGAACATCATGCGCTGGATCACCCGCCCCGGCTGGCCCGGTAACCTGCTGGCCATGGCGGCCGGCGCCTCCACCCTCCTGGCCCTGGCGCCGTTCGACATCTGGCCGCTGGCGCTGCTGTCCATCGCCCTGTTCTACGCCGGCCTGCGCACACTGACCCCACGCCAGGCCCTGGGCCGTGGCTGGTGCTTCGGTTTCGGCCTGTATGGCGCCGGCACCTGGTGGATCTACGTCAGCATGAACACCTACGGCGGCGCCTCGCCGCTGTTGGCGATCCTGCTGCTGCTGGCGTTCTTCGCCTGCCTGGCGCTGTTCTTCGCCCTGCCCGCCTGGCTCTGGGCGCGCTGGCTGCGCCGCGACGAAGCGCCGCTGGCCGACGCCCTGTGTTTCGCCGCCCTGTGGCTGCTGCAGGAGGCGTTCCGCGGCTGGTTCCTCACCGGTTTCCCGTGGCTCTACGCCGGCTACAGCCAGCTCGATGGCCCGCTCGCCGGGCTTGCCCCGCTGGGCGGCGTGTGGCTGGTGTCGTTCGCCCTGGCCCTGAGCGCCGCCCTGCTGTGCAACCTGTACCGCCTGCGCGAGCGTCGCGCATTCCTGGCCGTGGGCGTGCTGCTGTTGCTGACGCCCTGGACTGTCGGCCTGGCCCTGAAGGACCATGCCTGGACCGTCCCCGCCGGTGACCCGCTGAAGGTCGCCGCCTTGCAAGGCAACGTCGAGCAGGATTTGAAATGGGACCCGGCGCACATCAACGCGCAACTGGCGTTGTACCGCGACATGAGCTTCAGCTCGAAACCGGTCGACCTGCTGGTATGGCCGGAAACCGCCGTGCCCGTGCTCAAGGACCAGGCCCAAGGCTACATCGACATGATGGGCGCCTTTGCCGCCGAACGACATTCGGCGCTGATCACCGGGGTGCCGGTACGCCAGGTGGTGCATCAGCAGCGCCGCTACTACAACGGCGTCACCGTCAGCGGTGAAGGCGACGGCACCTACCTCAAGCAGAAGCTGGTGCCGTTCGGCGAATACGTACCGCTGCAGGACATGCTGCGCGGGCTGATCGAGTTCTTCAACCTGCCGATGTCGGACTTCGCCCGCGGCCCCGAGGACCAGCCACTGTTGCAGGCCAAGGGTTACCAGGTTGCCCCGTACATTTGCTACGAAGTGGTCTACCCGGAGTTCGCCGCCGGCCTTGCCGCACGCAGCGACCTGCTGCTGACCATCAGCAACGACACCTGGTTCGGCACCTCGATCGGCCCGCTGCAGCACCTGCAGATGGCCCAGATGCGCGCCCTGGAGGCCGGACGCTGGATGATCCGCGCCACCAACAACGGCGTGACCGCATTGATCGACCCGTTCGGCAGGATCACCACGCAGGTCCCGCAGTTCCAGCGCGCGGTGCTGTACGGCGAAGTGGTACCGATGCAGCAGCTGACGCCCTACCTGCAATGGCGCTCGTGGCCGCTGGCGATCGTCTGCGCGCTGCTGCTGGGCTGGGCGCTGCTGGCCGGACGAATCGCCAGGACCGTCTAAGCGAAGATGCCCCTGTACGCTGGACCTCAATAGAACAACCGGTACCCCAGCAACCCCACCGCCTCGTTGAGCAACTGCCCGCTCTGCCACATCGCCCGGCTTTCCGGAAGCAAGCCGGCGAATGGGCGGGCGTGGTCGCGGCCGAGGAAGCCGACAGGCGCGGGCACCACTTCCAACCCCGCCCGCTCGAAGCTCCAGCGCGAGCGCTGCATGTGCCAGGCCTGGGTCACCACCACCACGCGGCGGATGCCCAGGGGCTGCAGCAGCTTGGCGCTGAACGCGGCATTTTCCCAGGTGGTCCGGCTGGCCTGCTCTTTCCAGGCAGCCTGCACGCCGAAATCAGCCTGCAGGCGCTCGGCCATCAACTGCGCTTCGCTAGGCGGCGTGCCGTAGTGCAGGCCGCCGCTGGTCAGCACCGGCAAGCCCGAGGCCTTGGCCAGTTGGGCCGCATAGCGCAGGCGTTCCAGCGCCATGTAGCTCGGCTGGTCGGCATCGGCCCAGGCCGGGTCACCGCGATCACGCCCGGCGCCGAGCACCACGATGGCATCGGCCCTGGACGCCAGCTGCGCCCAGTCATCGACGCGCAACGCCGGTTCTGTCTCGAGCGCGCGGGCGGCATGCTCCACCACCCACGGCAAGCTCATCAGCCACAAGCCGCCCAGGCCCAGGGCGAAGCAAGCCGCCGCCAGCCGTGGTCGACGCCGGCGCCACCACCAGGCGGCCAGCAGCAACAGCAACAGGACGCCGGGCGGCATCAGCCATTGTTTGAGAAAAAAGCGAAACGGCATCACACACCTCCATGGAAGGCGTGCAGCCTAAGAGGATCGGCACCGGCCCTCAAGGGCAACCGGCGCCGATCGATAGCGACAAATGTGAAGTACCAGCGGCTACAACCCTGATCGACTATCGGGACGGCAGTGTCCGCGCGCTTGCTGGGGCGGCGGAACGCTTGCGGTCCTTGAGCCAGACGATTCTGGCCGAGGACGGTTGCGGCTGCGGATAAGCACCGGCGCTGGCAAAACGGCCCTCCGGGAGGGATTCCAGGTAGGCCTTGATCACTTCGAACTCGGCATGGCTCAGGCCACGCAACTCCAGTTCGGCGGGCATCTCGTCGCGCAATCTGACCGAGGTCCTGGCCACTTCCAGCGCCAGGCCCAGGCGGTCGATCAGGCGTTCGTAAAGCTCCGGTTTGCTCGTGGTTAGCTGCGACTCTCCCATCCGTTCACCTCATTGAAGGTAAGAATATCTCCCCCCACACCTGAGCTTAGCGTCACTCGCAAAAGCGACCGGGCGCCGCGACCAACGGCCCGCGCGAGCGCCAATGCAAACTGGGTTTCCCACGACGCGCGACGCTCATGTATGCTACGGCGTTCACTCTTACACGACACCGGAGTGCCGGACGCAGCGAGGTTGCGCTGCCTGGAACATGTCTCTTATCCCTAAATGCAAAGTAGCCATGCACGAACAATACACACCCCGTGATATCGAAGCCGCCGCCCAGACCTACTGGGACGAGCAACAATCGTTCGCTGTTACCGAACAGCCAGGCAAGGACACCTACTACTGCCTGTCGATGTTCCCGTACCCGAGCGGCAAGCTACACATGGGGCACGTGCGCAACTACACCATCGGTGACGTGATCGCCCGCTACCAGCGCATGCTGGGCAAGAACGTGCTGCAGCCGATGGGCTGGGATGCCTTCGGCATGCCGGCGGAAAACGCCGCGATGAAGAACAACGTCGCACCGGCCAAGTGGACGTACGAAAACATCGACTACATGAAGACCCAGCTCAAGAGCCTGGGCCTGGCCATCGACTGGGCGCGTGAAGTCACCACCTGCAAGCCGGACTACTACCGCTGGGAGCAGTGGCTGTTCACCCGCCTGTTCGAAAAAGGCGTGATCTACCGCAAGAACGGTACCGTCAACTGGGACCCGGCCGACCAGACGGTCCTGGCCAACGAACAGGTCATCGACGGCCGTGGCTGGCGTTCGGGCGCGCTGATCGAGAAGCGCGAAATCCCGATGTACTACTTCCGCATCACCGACTACGCCGACGAGCTGCTGGAAAGCCTCGACGAGTTGCCGGGCTGGCCTGAGCAGGTCAAGACCATGCAGCGCAACTGGATCGGCAAGTCGCGCGGCATGGAAGTGCAGTTCCCGTTCGACCAGGCCAGCATCGGCCATGAAGGCACCCTCAAGGTCTTCACCACCCGTCCGGACACCCTGATGGGCGCCACCTACGTCGCGGTTGCCGCCGAGCACCCGCTGGCCACCCAGGCGGCCCAGGGCAACCCGGCGCTGCAGGCGTTCATCGAAGAATGCAAAGGCGGCAGCGTCGCCGAGGCCGACATGGCCACCCAGGAGAAGAAGGGCATGCCCACTTCCCTGTACGTCGAGCACCCGCTGACCGGCGAGAAACTCCCGGTGTGGGTCGCCAACTACGTGCTGATGCACTACGGCGATGGCGCCGTAATGGCCGTGCCGGCCCACGACGAGCGCGACTTCGAGTTCGCCCACAAGTACAACCTGCCGGTCAAGGCCGTGGTGCGCACCAGCGCCGGCGACCAGGTCGGCAGCGAATGGCAGGCCGCCTATGGCGAGCACGGCCAGCTGATCAACTCCGGCGAGTTCGACGGCCTGGACTTCCAGGGCGCCTTCGACGCCATCGAGGCTGCGCTGATCCGCAAGGACCTCGGCAAGTCGCGCACCCAGTTCCGCCTGCGCGACTGGGGCATCAGCCGCCAGCGCTACTGGGGCTGCCCGATCCCGATCATCCACTGCCCAGCCTGCGGCGACGTGCCGGTGCCCGAAGACCAGTTGCCGGTCGTGCTGCCAGAGAACGTGGTGCCGGACGGCGCCGGCTCGCCCCTGGCGCGCATGCCTGAGTTCTACGCCTGCAGCTGCCCGAAATGCGGCGCTGCGGCCAAGCGCGAAACCGACACCATGGACACCTTCGTCGAGTCGTCCTGGTACTTCGCCCGCTACGCCTCGCCCAACTACGAAGGCGGCATGGTCGACCCGAAAGCGGCCAACCACTGGCTGCCGGTGGACCAGTACATCGGCGGTATCGAACACGCGATCCTGCACCTGCTGTACGCGCGCTTCTTCCACAAGCTGATGCGCGACGAAGGCCTGGTGACCTCCAACGAGCCGTTCAAGAACCTGCTGACCCAGGGCATGGTCGTCGCCGAAACCTACTACCGTGTCGCCAGCAATGGTGGCAAGGACTGGTTCAACCCGGCCGATGTCGAAGTCGAGCGCGACGCCAAGGCCAAGATCATCGGCGCGCGCCTGAAGACCGACGGCCTGCCGGTGGAAATCGGCGGCACCGAGAAAATGTCGAAGTCGAAGAACAACGGCGTTGACCCGCAATCGATGATCGACCAGTACGGCGCCGACACCTGCCGCCTGTTCATGATGTTCGCCTCGCCGCCCGACATGAGCCTGGAATGGTCCGACTCCGGCGTCGAGGGCGCCAGCCGCTTCCTGCGCCGTGTCTGGCGCCTGGCCCAGGCCCACGTGGCCCAAGGCCTGCCAGGCCAGCTGGACGTCGCCGCGCTGGACGACGCGCAGAAAGTCATCCGCCGCGCCATTCACGCCGCGATCAAGCAGGCCAGCACCGATGTGGGCCAGTTCCACAAGTTCAACACCGCCATCGCCCAGGTGATGACCGTGATGAACGTGCTGGAAAAAGCCCCGCAGGCCACCGCCCAGGACCGCGCCCTGCTGCAGGAAGGTCTCGAGGCCGTGACCCTGCTGCTGGCGCCGATCACCCCGCACATCTCCCACGAGCTGTGGAAGCAGCTGGGCCACGACCAGGCCGTCATCGACGCCGGCTGGCCGACCGTGGATGACGCTGCGCTGGTGCAGGACACCGTCACCCTGGTGGTCCAGGTCAACGGCAAGCTGCGCGGCCAGGTGGAAATGCCCGCCGCCGCCAGCCGTGAGGAAGTCGAGGCCGCTGCCCGCAACAACGAGAATGTCCTGCGCTTCATCGATGGCCTGACCATCCGCAAGGTCATCGTCGTACCGGGCAAACTGGTCAATATCGTCGCCAACTGATGGCAACGCCCGTCGGCGCAAAGCGCAGGCGGGCGTAATCGGTCCACGAGGGAGCAACAACATGATCAAACGCAATCTGCTGGTAATGGGCCTGGCCGTCATGCTCAGCGCCTGCGGTTTCCAGCTGCGCGGCACCGGCACCAACGAACTGAGCATCAAGGAGCTGGACCTCAGCGCCCGCAACCAGTACGGCGCCACCGTGATGCAACTGCGTCGCGCCCTGGAAAGCAGCGGCGTCAAGGTGTACGCCTCGGCCCCCTACAAGCTGGTGCTGACCAACGAGCAGGAAACCCAGCGCGCCGCCACCTACACCGGTGGTAGCCGCTCGGCGGAGTACGAGCTGACCACCGTGCTGAACTACGCGCTGCAAGGCCAGAACGACACCCTGCTGCTCGAAGACAAGCTGCAAGTGCAGAAGTACTACGTCTACGACGGCAACAACATCAACGGCTCCGGCCAGGAAGCCAACCAGGTTCGCGAAGAGATCCGCCGCGACCTGGTGCAAAGCATGATGGCCCGCCTGCAACAACTGACTCCGCAGCACCTGGAGCACTTGCAACGCAAGGCCAACGAGCGTGCCGAAGCCGAAGCCCGCGCCCTGCGCGAGGCCCAGCGCATCCAGGACGAGACGCCGCAGCAATCGCCCCTGGAAATCCCGGCTCCCTGAGCCCGAACGGGGCACCTGAGGTGCCCCGCCCTTCGCCATGAAGCTCGCCCCCGCCCAACTCAACAAGCACCTGCAAGGCACGCTTGCGCCTGTCTATGTCGTCAGCGGCGACGACCCGCTGCTGTGCCAGGAAGCCGCCGACGCCATTCGCGCCGCGGCGCGCCTGCAAGGCTACAATGAACGCCAGGTGTTCAGCGCCGACGCCAACTTCGACTGGGGCAACCTGCTGCTGGCCGGCGCCAGCCTTTCGCTGTTCGCCCAGCGCCGCCTGCTGGAACTGCGCCTGCCCTCCGGCAAGCCCGGTGACAAGGGCGCAGCGGCGCTGATCGAATACTGCGCCAAGCCCGCCGAAGACACCTTACTGCTGATCAGCCTGCCCAAGCTCGACGGCAGCGCGCAGAAGACCAAGTGGGGCAAGGCGTTGATCGAGGGTGGCCAGTGCCAGTTCATCCAGATCTGGCCAGTGGACGCCCAGCAGTTGCCGCAATGGATCAACCAGCGCCTGTCCCAGGCTGGCCTGTCGGCCCAGCGCGACGCCGTGGACCTGATCGCCGCGCGGGTCGAGGGCAACCTACTGGCGGCGGCCCAGGAGATCGAGAAGCTCAAGCTGCTCGCCGAAGGCAACCAGATCACCGTCGAGACGGTGCAGGCAGCCGTGGCCGATAGCGCCCGCTTCGATGTCTTCGGCCTGGTCGATGCCATCCTCAACGGCGAGGCCGCGCATGCCTTGCGCATGCTCGAAGGGCTGCGTGGCGAGGGGGTCGAACCGCCGGTGATCCTCTGGGCGCTGGCCCGCGAACTACGCCTGCTGGCCGGGCTGGCGCAACAGTTCAGCCAGGGCGTGCCGCTGGACAAGGCGTTCAGCCAGGCCCGGCCGCCGGTGTGGGACAAACGCCGGCCGCTGGTCAGCAAGGCCCTGCAACGCCTCTCGGCGCAGCGCTGGGCCATGCTGCTGCAGGATGCCCAGCGCATCGATGCCCAGATCAAGGGCCAGGCCGAAGGCTCGCCCTGGACCAGCCTGGCGCGGCTGTCGCTGTTGATGGCTGGCCAGCGATTGGTGCTTCCTTCGCAATAGCTGGGGCTGCTTCGCGCCCCTTTCGCGACACAAGGCCGCTCCCACAGGAGTGCGTGCGTCCCTGTGGGAGCGGCCTTGTGTTGCGAAAGGGGCGCGAAGCGGCCCCAGGATCTCAGCCATAAACACAATCAATTGGCCCTACATTGCCCCACGGCCTAAAGTCCGCCCCGAAACCCACCCAACCGGGAACCCCACCATGAGCAAAAAGCCGAAAAAGCATGGCCCCAACAAGGCCAAGTCGATCATCGCCCAACCCCTGTTCCGCTGCCGCCAGGAACGGGCCGAAAAAGGCAAGGGCAGCTACCGCCGCGAAGCCTTCCAATCGAGAGATTGGGAGGCTTCCTGCTTTATGGCGGCCTGAAAAGGCATGAAAGGCGCAAGCATGGTATGGTCGGCACCTGACCTGCAATTCTGGATCTGTGCATGCCCTCTCGTCCCACTCTACGCTGGCAACCTCGCCAGCTGATCGCGGCCACCAGCTTCATCCTGCTCGTCGCCTGCGCCGAGAAACCCACCGCCGCCGACGCCTTGCCGCTGGCCCCCGCCCAGCCCGCCCCGGTCGTCACGCTGCCGTCCGCCAGCGTCGATACCAGTAACGAAATCCAGCCCTTGCAGACCTTCGCCCAATGGCAGGCGAATTTCCGCCAGCAAGCCCTGCAAGCCGGCATCAGCCCCAGCCTGTTCGATCGCGCCTTCCTCGGCGTCACCCCGGACATGGACGTGATCAAGGCCGACCGCAGCCAACCCGAATTCACTCGCCCGGTCTGGGAATACCTCGACGGCGCCCTGTCGCCTCTGCGCGTGCGCAACGGCAAGAAGCTGCTGGCGCAAAATGCCGAGTTGCTCAGCCGCATCGAGCAGCGCTATGGGGTCGATCGCCAGGTGCTGGTGTCGGTGTGGGGCATGGAGAGCAACTTTGGCCAGTTCCAGGGCAGCAAGTCGGTGATCCGCTCGCTGGCCACCCTGGCCTATGAGGGCCGTCGCCCGCAGTTCGCCCAGGACCAGCTGATCGCCGCCCTGCAAATCCTGCAGAACGGCGACATCCAGCCCGAGGCCATGCGCGGCTCGTGGGCCGGTGCCATGGGCCAGACCCAGTTCATCCCCACCACCTACCTCACCCACGCCGTGGATTTCGACGGCGACGGGCGCCGCGATATCTGGAACAGCACCGCCGACGCCCTGGCGTCGACCGCGCACTACCTGCAGGCGTCCGGCTGGAAGCGTGGCCAGCCGTGGGGCTTCGAGGTGCAGGTGCCAGCCGGGTTCGACTGGTGGCTGGCCGACGGCAGCCAACGCAAGAGCGTCAGCGAATGGCTGCAACTGGGCGTGAAGCTGCCGGCAGGCACGCAACTGCCGGCCGGCAGCAACCAGCTGTCCGCCGCCCTGCTGCTGCCAGCCGGTGCCCGTGGCCCGGCGTTCCTGGTGCTGGACAACTTCCGCGCGATCCTCAAGTACAACAACTCGTCGTCCTATGCGCTGGCGGTGAGCCTGCTGGGCGATCGCTTCTCGGGCTGGGGCTTCATCGCCGGCAGCTGGCCGAAGGAAGACCTGCCGCTGAGCCGCAGCGAGCGGATCGAACTGCAGACCCTGCTCAACGCCAGCGGCCACGAGGCGGGCAACCCCGATGGGATCATCGGCGCCAATACCCGCAAGGCCATCCGCAATGCGCAGCAGGCCCAGGGCTGGCCGGCCGATGGTTATCCGACGCACAAGCTGCTCGACAGCCTGCGTCAGCGCTGAGCATTTTGGGGCCGCTGCGCGGCCCTTTCGCGACACAAGGCCGCTCCTACAAGCAATCGCGAATTTCGAGGTAACGCGATCCCCTGTAGGAGCGGCCTTGTGTCGCGACGGGCTGCAAAGCAGCCCCGGCCATCTCAAGCCCTGAACAGATCCTGCTCCAGCACCAGTGCCTGCCCGACACTCTCCAACCTTACCCGAGCCCCCAGCGGCAGGCACACATTCGGATCACAATGCCCGCTGCGCCACCCGGCCAGCACCGGCACCCCAAGCGGGCCGAAGGTATCCAGCAGCAGCGGCGTCATCGCCGCCACGGTGATGCCGGCAAAATCCCCCAGCAGCACGCCACGCACCCCCTCCAGCTTGCCGGCCAGGCGCAGCTGCGTCAGCAGGCGGTCGACCCGGTACAGCGGCTCGTTGACGTCCTCGATGAACAGGATACTGTCCTGGGTGTCGATTTCCGCCAGCGTCCCCAGCGTCGCCCCAAGCAACGACAGATTGCCGCCGACCAGCCTGCCACTGGCCATGCCCGGCACCACGCAGGTCAGTGGATAAGCCGATGGATGAACGATCTCGCCCCCCGCCGCCAACTGCCCGCCAAGCTGCTCGAACAGTGAGCGAACGGTCGGTTCCTGCTTGCCGCCCAGCAGGTCGGCATTGAGCATGGCGCCATGGAAGGTGACCAGCCCGGCATGCCGGTTGAGCGCCGAATGCAGGGCGGTGATATCGCTGTAGCCCACCAGCGGCTTGGGATGGCGACGGATCAGTTCGAAGTCGACCCGGTCCAGCAGGCGCATGCTGCCGTAACCGCCGCGCATGCACAGGATGGCGTCGATGTCCGGGGCACTGAACGCATCGTGCAGGTCACGCAGGCGCTGCTCGTCGCTGCCGGCGAGGTACCCGTCCGCTTGCAGTACGCCGGGGTAGATACGGCATCGCAGGCCACGGTTTTCGAACCACAGGCGCGCCTTGTCAGTATCCAGCCGCGCCGGCCCGGCCGGGGCGATGATGGCGAAGCGGGCGTTGTCAGGCAGGGCCTTGGGCAACAGGTACTCGGCAGTTTCCAGGCAATTCATCACGCCACTCCTTGCAGCTTGTCGCTTCAAGCTTCTAGCTCAAAAAAAATGCCGATGCCGCCTTCCAGCGCGCATCGGCATGTCTCGCTCAAGCTCGCTTCAGAGCTTGATCTTGGCTTCGTGGGCCTGCTGGTCGGCGTGGTACGACGAACGCACCAACGGGCCGGACGCGACGTTCTTGAAGCCCATCTTGTAGCCTTCCTCGGCGAACCAGGCGAAGGTGTCCGGGTGCACGAAGCGCTGCACCGGCAGGTGGTTGCGCGACGGTTGCAGGTACTGGCCCAGGGTCAGCATGTCGATGTCGTGCTCGCGCATGCGCTGCATCACCTCGATCACCTCTTCGTCGGTCTCGCCCAGGCCGAGCATCAGGCCGGACTTGGTCGGCACGTGCGGGACCATCTGCTTGAACTTCTGCAGCAGGTCCAGCGACCAGTCGTAGTCCGAACCCGGGCGCGCGGCCTTGTACAGGCGCGGCACGGTCTCGAGGTTGTGGTTGAACACATCTGGCGGGGTCTGCGCGGTGATCTCCAGCGCCACGTCCATGCGCCCACGGTAGTCCGGCACCAGGGTTTCCAGCTGCACGCCCGGCGACAGCGCGCGAATCTCGCGGATACAGTCGGCGAAGTGCTGGGCGCCGCCGTCACGCAGGTCGTCGCGGTCCACCGAGGTGATCACCACGTACTTCAGGCGCAGGTCGGCGATGGCCACGGCCAGGTTCTTCGGCTCGTCGAGGTCCAGCGGCTTCGGCCGGCCGTGGCCGACGTCGCAGAACGGGCAGCGACGGGTGCAGATATCGCCCATGATCATGAAGGTGGCGGTACCGCCAGAGAAGCACTCGCCCAAGTTCGGGCAGGAAGCCTCTTCGCAGACGCTGTGCAGCTTGTGCTTGCGCAGCAGTTGCTTGATGCGGTCGACCTCCGGCGAAACCGGGATGCGCACGCGAATCCAGTCGGGTTTCTTCGGCAGTTCTTCGGTGGGGATGATCTTCACCGGGATGCGCGCGACCTTCTCGGCGCCACGCAGCTTCACGCCCGCCTCGACTTTCTTCGGCGCGGGGCGCGGGGTGACGTCTTGCGTCGGGATCAGGTTCGGCACGGCTTCTTGCACAGTTGTCATAATCAGTCGATTCCGCCCGTCAGGGTCGTCTGCTCAGCATAGTCGAGGTGCCTGACCAGCTGTCCGCGCAGCCTTGTCCTGACCTCGTCGAGTTCGATCGGGCCTGCCAGGTCGCGCAGCTGGGTCATGGCCAGCCCCGCATACCCACAGGGGTTGATTCGGCGGAATGGCGCAAGGTCCATGTCCACGTTCAAGGCAAGGCCGTGGAACGAACGGCCGTTGCGAATTCGAAGGCCAAGTGACGCGATCTTCGCGCCATCGACATAGACGCCAGGGGCGTCGGGTTTTGCCAGCGCCTGCACGCCGTAGCTGGCGAGCAGGTCGATGAGGGTCAGCTCGATGCGGCTGACCAGCTCGCGCACGCCGATGCTCAGGCGCCGCACATCCAGCAGCAGGTAGGCCACCAGCTGGCCGGGGCCATGGTAGGTGACCTGGCCGCCGCGGTCGGTCTGCACCACCGGGATCTCGCCAGGCACCAACAAGTGCTCGGCCTTGCCGGCCTGGCCCTGGGTGAACACGGGGGGATGCTCGACCAGCCAGACTTCGTCCAGGCTGTCCGGGCCACGCTGCTCGGTAAAGCGGCGCATGGCCTCCAGCACCGGTTCATAGGGCTGCAGGCCAAGGTCGCGGAAACCGAGCACGCCAGGCATCACAGCACCATTTTCACGATGCCGGTAGCGCGCAGGGCACTGTTGATGTCGTGCAACTGGTCCTCACCGGTGGCAACGATATGCAGCTGCACCGTGGTGTACTTGCCTTCCTTGCTCTGGCGTTCGGCCAGGGTCGACAGGTCGACCTTGGCATACTTGCTGAGGATCTCGATCACGGTGTCCTTGAAGCCGACAACGGTATCGCCGATCACCTTGATCGGGTAATCCTCGCAGGGGAATTCGATCTTGTGCGACTTGACGTCTTCTTCGCTCATGGCGGTAACGGCCTCGTAAGCCGTGGCAGCAACAGCGCCCCCGCCTGGTTCACAGGGGCGTGCCGGTCACGTATCAGTTGAACAAACCGTAGAAGAACAGACGGATGCTGTCCCACATGCGGCCGAAGAAACCCGCTTCCTCGACGCCGTCGAGGGCGATGAGGTCAGCGCTGTGAACCACTTTCTCGTCCAGTTTGACTTCCACTTTGCCGATCACGTCACCTTTGGCGATCGGCGCGGTCAGTTGCGGGTTCATGGTCATCGAAGCCATCAGACGTTTAAGCTGGCCTTTAGGCATGGTCATGGTCAGGTCGTTGGCCAGACCCGCCTTGACCTGGTTGGTCGCGCCTTTCCATACCTGGGCTTGAGTCAGCTCGGTGCCCTTCTGGTAGAAGGTCTGGGTTTCGAAGAAACGGAAACCGTAGGTCAGCAGCTTTTGCGTCTCGGCGGCGCGGGACTGCTCGCTGTTGGTGCCGAACACCACGGCGATCAGGCGCTGGCCGTCACGCACGGCCGAGGCGACCATGCAGTAGCCGGCTTCGTCGGTGTGGCCGGTCTTCAGGCCGTCGACGGTCTTGTCACGCCACAGCAGCAGGTTGCGGTTGGGCTGCTTGATGTTGTTCCAGAAGAACTCTTTCTGCGAGTAGATGGCGTAGTGCGCCGGGTCTTCGTTGATGATCGCCCGTGCCAGGGTGGCCATGTCGTGGGCCGAGGAGTAGTGCTCCGGGTTCGGCAGGCCGGTCGGGTTCATGAAGTGGCTGTTGGACATGCCAAGGTCGGCGGCAGTCTTGTTCATCATGTCGGCGAAGGCGTCTTCGCTGCCGGCGATGTGCTCGGACAGGGCGACCGAGGCATCGTTGCCCGACTGGATGATGATGCCGTGCAGCAGGTCGCTGACGGTGACCTGGCTGCCGACCTTGATGAACATCCGCGAACCGCCGGTGCGCCAGGCGTTTTCGCTGACGGTGACCGGGTCGTTCTCGCCGATCTGGCCACGACGGATGTCCAGGGTGGCGATGTAGGCGGTCATCAGCTTGGTCAGGCTGGCTGGCGGCAGGCGCTCGTCACCGTTGTTCTCGACCAGCACGTTGCCGCTGGACGCGTCCATGAGTACATAGGACTTGGCGGCCAGTTGCGGTGGTGCCGGCATCATCTGCTCCGCTGCGAAGGCAGCAGGCGTGATCATCAGCAGAACGGGCAGGCAAAGTCGTTTGGCAAGGTTGGTGATGTTCATCCGTCTCTCGTAAATCGCTAATGGTCTGATGTTCCGTGGGCCACATCGTGCGCCCAACGCCCCGTCAGTCTAGTTTTATGGCCCGTGGCCTGGCCCGAAAAGTGCGGCGTAATGCCGCTGCGGGCAAAAGCGGCATTGTACATATCATTGCCCGGCAATTCATGAACAAACCGACAGTTAGAGCGGCTAGCTACAAGCTGCTAGCTGCAAGAAAAAGCAGGCGTACACCATGGCTTTTTCTTGAAGCTTGCAGCTTGCAGCTTGCAACTGCTAGTCGGTGACGACTTTCGCCTGGCCGAGGTTGGCCAGGCGAATGCTGTCCTGGGCCTGCTGGATCTCGCCCTGGCTGTTGATCGGCCCCAGGCGCACGCGGTGCAGGGTCTGCTGGTTGCGCACGATGGAGCTGATGAACACCGGCGCACTGACCATGCTGCTCAACTTCGAGCGCAACAGCTCGGCGGCGTCCGGGTTGGCGAAGGCGCCGACCTGCAGGAAGCTGCCGCCGTTGCCGGCCGGCACGTTGTTGCCCGCCACCTGCACCGGCACCACCGGCGCCGCGTGCTGCTGGGGTGGCGGGGTCCACTGCTCGACCCGGCCGCTGCTGGCCGCGATCGGCTGCGCCTGGGCCACCTGCGGCTCCTTGAGCACCATCGGTGGCTGCTGGCCGCGCTGGGCCCACCATTGCTGCGGGTCGATGCCTTCGACGCGTACATGGGCGGTACCGATCTCGGCATAGCCGAGCTTCTTCGCCGCCGCGTAGGACAGGTCGATGATGCGGTCGGAATAGAACGGGCCGCGGTCGTTGACCCGCAGGATCACGCTGCGGCCGTTGGCCAGGTTGGTCACCCGCACATAGGCCGGCAGTGGCAGGGTCTTGTGCGCCGCGCTCATGCCATAGAGGTCGTAGAGCTCGCCGTTGGCGGTGTTCTGCCCGTGGAACTTGGTGCCGTACCACGACGCGGTGCCCTCGGCGCGATAGCTGCGCGAGTCCTGCATCGGGTAGTAGGTCTTGCCCAGCACGGTGTAGGGGTTGGCCTTGTAGTTGCCGGTGTGCACCGTCGGGGTGGCGTCGGGGATCTTGTTGACGTCGACGTCCCACCAGGGCGCGCCGTCCTTGTGCGCCCGGTTGATGTCCAGGCCCGGTTGCGCGCGCACGGTATTGGTAGTGCCGCCCTGGGGGCTGCTGGGCCGGCTCGACGAGCAGCTGGCCAGGACCAGGCCGGCGGCGACGCAGGCAAGCAGTTTGAAGCCATTGGCTGTAAAGAGTTCGCGCATTTACTTGACGCCCCGTGCCAGAACCAGCTGTTCGGATAGCTGATGCACCGCCATGGCATACATCACGCTGCGGTTGTAGCGAGTGATCGCGTAGAAATTCTTCAGGCCCATCCAGTATTCCGGGCCGTTCTCGCCCTCCAGACGGAAGGCGGTGACCGCTTGATCATCGCGCAGCGCATCATCGCCCGACCAGCCCAGCGCCCGCAACTGCGCCACTGTCCTGACCGGCTCGATACCTGTGGTCAGGCCTTCGTCGGCCCGCTCGCCGCGCACCTGGGCGCGGCTGACCACAGGCTCCCCGGCAACCCAGCCATGGCGCTTGAAATAGCTGGCAACGCTGCCGATGGCGTCGTCCGGGTTGTTCCAGATATTGATGTGGCCGTCGCCGTCGAAGTCCACCGCATAGCTGCGAAAGCTGCTCGGCATGAATTGCGGCAGGCCCATGGCGCCGGCGTACGAACCCTTGAGGGTCAGCGGGTCGAGCTGCTCCTCACGCGCCAGCAGGAGGAACTCGCGCAGCTCCTTGCGGAAGAATTCGGCGCGCGGCGGGTAGTCGAAGCCCAGGGTCGACAGGGCATCGATGACCCGGTAGTTGCCGGTATTGCGCCCGAAGAACGTCTCCACGCCGATGATCGCCACGATGTACTGCGCCGGCACCCCGTATGCCTGCTCGGCGCGGGCCAGCACCGCCTCGTGCTGGCGCCAGAAGTCCACCCCGCGGGCGATGCGCGCGTCGGTGATGAACATTGGCCGGTACTCCTTCCACGGCTTGACCCGCTCGGCCGGCCGCGAGATCGCATCGAGGATCGACTGCTTGCGCTGCACCTCGGCGAACACGCCCAGCAGTTGCTCACTGGCAAAACCGTAGTCGCGGGTCATCTCGCCGACGAACTCGGCCACCTGGGGCGAGCCGTCGTAGTCACCGGCACTGGCCTGCTGGATCGCGCCGCACAGGCTCATCGCGCCGATCCACGGTACCCAACGGGCCGCCCAGCCACGTACTGCTTGCATGAAATTCTTCACCTTTTTCAAACCTGTGCAATCCATTTGCGGTGCGTATGGATCGACATCAGAACGCCAAACGCTGACAGCAGCGTCACCAACGAAGTTCCGCCATAGCTGATGAAGGGCAGCGGCACGCCTACCACGGGCAGTAGGCCGCTGACCATACCGATATTGACGAACACATAAACGAAGAAGGTCATGGTCAGGCTGCCGGCGAGCAGCTTGCCGAACAGGGTCTGGGCCTGAGCGGTGATCATCAGCCCGCGGCCGATCAGCAGGACGTAGATCAGCAGCAGCAGGCAGATGCCGACCAGGCCGAACTCCTCGCCGAGCACGGCGATGATGAAGTCGGTGTGGCTCTCGGGCAGGAAGTCCAGGTGCGACTGGGTGCCCAGCAGCCAGCCCTTGCCGAACACCCCGCCGGAGCCGATCGCCGCCTTGGACTGGATGATGTTCCAGCCGGTGCCCAGCGGGTCGCTCTCGGGGTCGAGGAAGGTCAGCACGCGCTGCTTCTGGTAGTCGTGCATGACGAAGAACCACATCGCCACCGCCACCGGCACCGCGGCCGCCACCACGCTGACGATCCAGCGCCAGCGCAGGCCGCCCATGAACAGCACGAAGGCGCCGGAGGCGAGGATCAGCAGCGCGGTGCCCAGGTCGGGCTGGCGCACGATGAGGATGAACGGCACGCCGATCAACACCAGGCTGATCGCCACATGCTTGAGATGCGGCGGCAGGGTGCGCTTGGACAGGTACCAGGCGATGGTCGCCGGCATGATGATCTTGAGGAATTCCGAGGGCTGGAAGCGGATCACCCCGGGGATGTTGATCCAGCGCGTGGCGCCCATGGCGTTATGGCCCATGACGTCCACCACGATCAGCAGCACGACCCCGACCACATAGGCCAGCGGCACCCAGCGCGCCATGAAGCGCGGTTCGAGCTGGGCAATGATGAACATCGATACCAGGCCGATGCCGAACGAGGTGGCCTGCTTCATCAGCAGGTCCCAGTTCTTGCCACTGGCCGAATACAGCACGAACAGGCTGCCAGCGGCCAGGGTCAGGAGGATGAGCAGCAAGGGGCCGTCGATGTGGATGCGCTGCAGGAAGCTGGCGCGCCGGCGCATCACGTCCTCGCTGGAGAGCATGCGATCGAAATTGTTCTTCACGGGGCCGATTCCTGGGCAAAGGTGGCGGGGGCGAACTCGGGCTTGAGCCGGCCGTTTTCATCGAGCAGCCAGGCATCCATGACCTGGCGGACCACGGGGGCGGCGACGCCGGAGCCGGACTCGCCGTTCTCGACCATCACCGAGACCACGATCTTCGGATCGTCGGCCGGGGCGAAGGCAACGAACAGCGCGTGGTCGCGGTGGCGCTCCTGAAGCTTGTTGCGGTCGTACTTCTCGCCCTGCTTGATCGCCACCACCTGGGCCGTGCCGCTCTTGCCGGCGATTCGGTACGGCGAGCCGATGGCGGCCTTGCGCGCGGTACCGCGGGCGCCGTGCATCACCTGCTCCATGCCGTGGGTGACCTTGGCCCAGTCGGACTTGTCGCGCAGGACGATGTTCTCCATCGGGTTGTCGTCCACCGGGGGCTGGCCTTCGATGGTCTTGGCCAGGTGCGGGCGGTTCCACACCCCTTTGTTGGCAATCAGCGCGGTGGCCTGGGCCAGTTGCAGCGGCGTGGCCTGCATATAGCCCTGGCCGATGCCGAGGATCAGGGTTTCGCCGGGGAACCAGGCCTGGCGACGGGTGGCGCGCTTCCATTCGCGCGACGGCATCAGGCCGGGGGATTCCTCGAACATGTCCAGCGCGACCTTTTGCCCGATACCGAACTTGTTCATGTAGGTGGACAACCGATCGATACCCATCTTGTGCGCAAGATCGTAGAAGTACGTGTCGTTTGACCGCATGATCGCCACATCGAGGTCTACCCAGCCGTCACCGTAGCGGTTCCAGTTGCGGTACTTGTGGTCGTAGTTGGGCAATTGGTAGTAGCCCGGGTCGAACACCCGGCTCGAGGCGGTGACCACGCCGCTGTCCAGGCCGGCGATGGCCACCGCCGGCTTGATGGTCGAACCCGGTGGATACAGGCCGCGCAATACCCGGTTGAACAGCGGCCGGTCGATCGAGTCACGCAGTTCGGCATAGGCCTTGAAGCTGATGCCGGTGACGAACAGGTTGGGGTCGAAGCTTGGCTGGCTGACCATCGCCAGCACCTCGCCGGTACGCGGATCGAGGGCGACCAGGGCGCCACGACGCCCACCCAGGGCCTGCTCGGCGGCTTCCTGCAGCTTGATGTCCAGGCTCAGGACAATGTCCTTGCCCGGTTTCGGGTCGGTGCGCTTGAGCACCCGCAGCACGCGGCCACGGGCATTGGTCTCGACTTCCTCGTAACCCACCTGGCCATGCAGCTCGTCTTCGTAGAAGCGCTCGATGCCGGTCTTGCCGATATGGTGGGTACCGCTGTAGTTCACCGTGTCGAGGGTCTTGAGCTCCTTCTCGTTGATCCGCCCCACATACCCCACCGAGTGGGCGAAATGCGCGCCCTGGGGGTAATGCCGCACCAGCTGCGCGGCCACTTCCACGCCGGGCAGGCGGAACTGGTTCACGGCGATGCGGGCGATCTGCTCCTCGGTCAGCTCGAACAGGATCGGCACCGGCTCGAACGGCCGGCGCCCCTGCTTCATGCGCTTCTCGAACAGGGCGCGGTCATCCGCGGTGAGCTGCAGCACCTCGACGATCACATCCAGCACGTCCTGCCACTTGCCGGGGTTGCCCGCGCGCTCGCGGGTCATCACCAGGCTGAAGCTTGGCCGGTTGTCCGCCACCACCACGCCGTTGCGGTCGAAGATCAGGCCACGGGTCGGTGGAATCGGCTGCACGTGCACCCGGTTGTTCTCCGACAGCGTCGAGTGGTAGTCGTACTGGATGACCTGCAGGTAGTACAGCCGGGCGATCAGCACGCAGACGAGCAGCACCACCGCCACGGCGCCCACGACGACGCGGTTGCGCACCAGGCGGGCGTCTTTCTCGTGGTCCTTGAGGCGGATCTGCTGCGGCATCGGACAGGCTTACAGGTTCATTTGTGGTAGGGATGCCCGGACAACACGGTCCAGGCGCGGTAGATCTGCTCGCCGATGAGTATCCTTACCAACGGGTGCGGCAGTGTCAGCGGCGACAGCGACCAACGCTGTTCGCTGCGCGCGCAGACTTCCGGCGCCAGCCCTTCCGGGCCGCCCACCATCAGGTTGACCGTGCGCGCGTCCAGGCGCCAACGGTCCAGCTCGCCCGCCAGTTGCTCGGTGCTCCAGGGCTTGCCATGGACCTCGAGGGTGACGATGCGTTCCCCGGGCTGCACCTTGCTCAGCATCGCCTCGCCCTCCTGACGGATCAGGCGGGCGACGTCGGCGTTCTTGCCACGGGTGTTCAGCGGGATTTCCACCAGCTCCAGCGCAAGCTCCGAGGGCAGGCGCTTGGCATACTCATGCCAGCCTTCCTCGACCCACTTGGGCATGCGCGAGCCGACCGCGATCAGGCGCAGACGCATGGCGCGACCTTACTCGCGACCTTTGAGCTTGTCGGCATACTCGTGGGCATGCTCCGGGCTGTGGTGCTTGCCATCGGCCGAACGGCTCTGCTCGGCGCCCAGCCACAGGCGCTCCAGGTCGTAGAACTGGCGCGCGGCGGCGGTCATCATGTGCACGATGACGTCGTTCAGGTCCAGCAGCACCCAGTCGCTGTCGCCCTTGCCTTCTTCGCCCAGCGGCTGCACGCCCTTGGCCTTGACCGCTTCGCGGACCTTTTCCAGCATCGCGCTGATCTGGCGGTTGGACGTACCGGTGGCGATGATCATGTAGTCGGTCAGGCTGTGCTTTTCACGCACGTCGATGACCTGGATGTCCTGGGCCTTGACGTCTTCCAGCGCGGCCTTGGTCAGCTCGACCAATTCTTCGCCGCTGATGCCATTGATTTTCTGCTTGGTCATATAAAACTCGTTCAACTCATTAAGTGAGGCACCCGTGGGCGCCGTCAGTTGGACGCACGATACAGGTCGTGCGCCTCGATATAGGCCAGTACTGCGTCCGGCACCAGGAACCGCACCGACTTGCCGCTGGCCAGCAGCTGTCGGATCTGCGTGGCGGACACCGCGAGCGGGGTCTGCCAGACGAACGAAATGTGCCCCGCCGGGCCGGACATGGCGGTGGGATCGCTCTGCGAACGCGCCGCCAGCAAGTTGCGCAGCGCGTCGGGGGGTTCGACATCGGCATCCGGGCGTTGCAGCACCAGGATGTGACAGTGTTGCAGCAGTTCTTCCCAGCGATGCCAGCTGGGCAGGCCGCAGAATGCGTCCCAGCCCAGCACCAGGAACAACTGGTCATGGGTGTTCAGTTCGGCACGAAGCGACTCGAGGGTGTCGATGGTGTACGACGGCTTGTCGCGGGCCAGCTCACGATCATCGACACTCAGGCAGCCGACCCCGGCCACCGCGCCGCGCACCATGGCCAGGCGGTCCTGGGCCGACACCTGCGGCGTGTCGCGGTGCGGCGGCCGCGCGTTGGGCAACAGGCGCAGTTCGTCCAGGCGCATGAACTCGGCCACTTCCAGCGCGCTGCGCAGGTGACCGATATGCACCGGGTCGAAGGTGCCGCCGAGAATGCCGACGCGGCGGACGGCCACAGGCTCGCTCAACTCAGCACGACTCCTGGCCGCGCAACTGGCCGTCGCCGATCACCACGTACTTCTCGCAGGTCAGGCCTTCCAGGCCGACCGGGCCACGGGCGTGCAGCTTGTCGGTGGAAATACCGATCTCCGCGCCCAGGCCGTACTCGAAACCATCGGCGAAGCAGGTCGGGGTGTTGAGCATCACCGAGGCCGAGTCGACCTCGGCCATGAAACGCCGGGCCTGGCCTTGGTGCTCGGTGATGATCGAATCGGTATGGTGCGAGCCGTAGTGGTTGATGTGCTCGATGGCCTGCTCCAGGCCGTCGACGACGCGAATCGACAGGATCGCGTCGAGGTATTCGGTGTGCCAGTCGGCTTCGCTGGCCGGCGTCGCCGCAATGATCGCCCGGGTGCGCTCGCAACCGCGCAGCTCGACGCCTTTTTCCTGGAAGCGGCGGGCCATCTCCGGCAGGAAGCGCTCGGCCACGGGCTGGTCGACCAGCAGCGTTTCCATGGCGCCGCAGATGCCATAGCGGTAGGTCTTGGCGTTGAAGGCGACGCGCCAGGCCTTGTCCAGGTCGGCGTGGGCGTCGACGAAAACGTGGCAGATGCCGTCCAGGTGCTTGATCACCGGCACCCGGGCGTCGCGGCTGATGCGCTCGATCAGGCCGCGGCCGCCACGGGGGACGATGACATCGACGAACTCCGGCATGCTGATCAACGCGCCGACCGCCTCACGGTCGGTGGTCTCGACCACCTGCACCACCGCCGGCGGCAGGCCGGCCTCGGCCAGGCCACGCTGGATGCAGGTGGCGATGGCGCGGTTGGAGTGGATGGCCTCGGAGCCGCCACGCAGGATGGTGGCGTTGCCCGACTTCAGGCACAGGCTGGCGGCGTCGATGGTCACATTGGGGCGCGACTCGTAGATGATGCCGATCACCCCCAGCGGCACGCGCATCTTGCCGACCTGGATGCCCGACGGGCGGTAGCTCATGTCGCGGATGGCACCGACCGGGTCCGCCAGGCTGGCCACCTGGCGCAGGCCGGTGATCATGCCGTCGATGCGTGCCGGGGTGAGCGCCAGGCGGTCGAGCAAGGCCGGCTCCAGGCCGTTCTTGCGGCCATTGGCCAGGTCCTGTTCATTGGCTGCGGTGAGCGCGTCGCGGGCCGCGTCGAGGGCGTCGGCGGCGGCCTGCAGGGCGCGGTTCTTCTGCGCGGTGCTGGCACGGCCGATCACCCGCGAGGCCTCACGGGCGGCGCGACCCAGGCGGGTCATGTAGTCAAGAACGGACTCGGTCATGGGTTCGGTGTCTTGGCAAAGGGGAAATCGGCTGATTATAACTGGCGCGCCCCGGTACGCCCAGCGGCGGGTGGCGGATGGTCGAAAATGAGCGCAGCAATGCGCAGGAAAGATGTAACCAATCTTCGCAGCTTCCACCCCGTTGCCGCGTCCGCCCCCTAAATCCGGGCAGCCATGGGAACGGGCTTGGCCCACGACTGCATCAGTCTGATTCAGCCTCGCTTAAGCCATTCGTTGCTATCATCCCCGCCTTCACCACCACGAACCCTGCTCGCATGCCCGAACCAGCCCCCTGCCCGGCCCGTGCCCTGCCCGACAGCTTCTTCGACCGCGACGCCCAGACCCTCGCCCGCGACCTGCTGGGCAAGATCATTCGCCATCGCCATGGCGACCTGTGGCTGGCCGCGCGCATCATCGAGACCGAGGCCTACTACCTCACCGACAAAGGCAGCCATGCCTCCCTCGGCTTCACCGAAAAACGCAAGGCGCTGTTCCTCGACGGCGGGCACATCTACATGTATTACGCCCGCGGCGGCGATTCGCTCAATTTCAGCGCCCACGGCCCCGGCAACGCGGTGCTGATCAAGTCCGCCTACCCCTGGACCGACGCACTGTCGGGCGACAACAGCCTGGCGCAGATGCAGCTGAACAACCCCGACGCCAGCGGCAACCTGCGCCCGCCCGAGCGCCTGTGCAACGGCCAGACCCTGCTGTGCCGGGCCCTGGGCCTGAAGGTGCCGCAGTGGGACGCCCAGCGCTTCGACCCCGAGCGGCTGTACGTCGAGGATTGCGCCATCGCCGTGCCACGGGTGATCCAGACCACTCGCCTGGGCATTCCCCACGGCCGCGACGAACACCTGCCCTACCGCTTCGTCGATGCCGAGTACGCGCGCTTGTGCACGCGCAACCCCTTGCGCCGCGGCCAGGTCGAAGGCAAGGACTTTTTCATGCTCGAACAAGGAAACTGAACCATGGGCCAATGGCTCGATAGCCTGACCGCCTGGCTTGGCGCTCACCCACAATGGCTTGGCCTGGCGATCTTCATCATCGCCTGCGTCGAGTGCCTGGCGATTGCCGGCATCATCGTGCCCGGCACCGTGCTGCTGTTCGCCGTTGCCGTGCTGGCCGGCAGCGGTGCCTTGAGCCTCGGCGAAACCCTGCTGCTGGGCTTTCTCGGCGGGCTGCTCGGCGATGCGCTGTCGTATGGCGTGGGCAAGTACTTCCACCAGAACATCCGGCGCCTGCCGCTGCTACGCAGCCATCCGCAATGGATCGGCGGCGCCGAGGCCTACTTCCAGCGCTACGGCATCGCCAGCCTGCTGGTCGGGCGCTTCATCGGCCCACTGCGGCCGATGCTGCCGATGGTCGCCGGCATGTTCGACATGCCGCTGCCGCGCTTCATCGCCGTAAGCCTGGTGGCCGGCGCCGGCTGGTCGGTGGCTTACCTGCTGCCGGGCTGGGCCACCGGCGCGGCGATGCGCCTGCCACTGCCCGAAGGGTTCTGGCTGGACGCAGGGATCGTGGTCGGCACCCTGGCGGTGCTGATCGGCCTGAGCCTGAACAGCAGCATTCGCGACCAGCGCCACGGCACGCGCCTGATCGCCGCGCTGAGCGGCGTGGCGGTGGCGGCGCTGTTCGTTGGCTGGCCTTACCTGAGCGCACTCGACCAGGGCGTGATGACCCTGGTGCAGGAACACCGCAGCCAGGTGATCGATGGCGCGGTGGTGGTAGTGACCCGTCTGGGGGACTTTCGCACCCAGTTCTTCCTCGGCGGCCTGCTGACCGGCCTGCTGTTGCTGGCCCGGCAATGGCGCCATGCGCTGTTCGCCGGCAGCGCGCTGATCGGCACGGCCCTGGCCAACGGCACGCTCAAGTGGCTGTTCGCCCGCGCCCGGCCCGAGGTGCTGGCCGATCCGCTGACCAGCTACAGCATGCCCAGCGGGCACAGCTCGGCATCGTTCGCCTTCTTCCTGGTGCTGGCGCTGCTGGCCGGGCGCGGCCAACCGCCGCGCATGCGCCTGACCTGGGTGCTGCTGGGGTGCATTCCGGCCCTGGCCATTGCCCTGTCGCGGGTGTACCTGGGGGCGCACTGGCCCACCGATATCCTCGCCGGCGCGCTGCTGGCCTGTTGCGTATGCGCCTTGAGCCTGACCCTGGTGCAATATCGCCAGCCGCTCAGCGCCCTGTCGCAACGGGTGTGGTGGCTGGTGCTGCCGGCGTGCGTCGCGCTGCTGGCATTCTTCGCCCTGCACGCGCTGCCCAAGGCGTTGCTGCGTTATCAGTACTGATACGGTCTTTTGCAGCACCGCGAATCCCTGTAGGAGCGGCCTTGCGTCGCGAAAGGGCTGCGCAGCAGCCCCGGCGATCGCCAATATCGCCAAAATCCCGGGGCCGCTTCGCGCCCCTTTCGCGACGCAAGGCCGCTCCTACAGGGATCGCATGGGCCGCTGATCAGGCGAACAACTCGCCCTGGATGCGCTCGAGCAACGCCTGGATCGCCTCCAGCTTGAGCTGCGGCGAATCGATCGCCAGCAGCTCGAGCTTGTCTTCTTCCATGAACGGCAGCAGGTACGCCAGCTGGTTGGCCAGCGACTGGCGCCCGTCGACATCGCGCGGCATGTCCAACGCCTCGACCATCGGGTGCTCGCCCAAGGCCAGCAGCAACGCCAGCAGGTCGTCGTCATGCTCGACCAGCGGGCTGTCCGCCAGCTCCGACAGCCACTGCACCTGCGCGACCAGCAACTGGTCCTTCTGCACGTCTGTGCGCTCGACGCGAAACCGCCGCACGCCCTCGACACGAATGCCCAGCAGGCCATTGTCCTGCTGCACGAAATCGCGAATCAGCGCCTCGCAGCCGAACTCGGCCACCAGCGGCGGCGCCTTGCCCACCTGCTCGCCTTCGAGGATGCACACCACGCCAAAGCCTTCGCCCTGCTTCATGCAGCGGCCGATCATGTCCAGGTAGCGCGCCTCGAAGATCTGCAAGTCGAGCAGGCAACCGGGAAACAGCACGGTATTGAGGGGAAACAGCGGTAGCGTCATCTTTGCTCCTCAAGCCACCAGGCTGACCGCCAACGGCAGGAACACCGCCGTGGCCACCCCCATCAGGCTCATCGCCAGCGCGGCGAAGGCGCCGCATTCGTCACTTTCCTGCAAGGCCACCGAAGTGCCCACCGCATGGGCGGTCACGCCCAGGGCCATGCCCCGGGCCTCGGCGCTGAGCACGCCGCAGCGGCTGAGCAACGCCGGGCCGAAGATCGCCCCGATCACCCCGGTGATCAGCACGAACACCGCCGCCAGGGCCGCCACGCCGCCGATCTGCTCGGCCACCAGCATGGCGATCGGCGAGGTCACCGACTTCGGCGCCATGGTCATCAGGATCATGTGCTCGGCGCCGAACCACCCGCCCAGCACCAGGCACGCCACGGTGGCGAACAGGCCTCCGACTACCAGCGTAGTAAATGTCGGCCAGAACAGCTGGCGGATGCGCCGCAGGTTGAGGTACAGCGGCACGGCCAAGGCCACGGTGGCAGGGCCCAGGAGGATGTTCATGATCTCGGTGCTCTTGCGGTACTCGGCGTAGTCGATGCCGCAGGCCAGCAGGATGCCGATCACCACCAGCATCGACACCAGCACCGGCTGCAGGAAGATCCAGCGGGTTTTGTCGAATGCGGCCAATACCAGCTGGTAGGCGGCCAGGGTGATGCCGATGCCGAACAGGGGATGGTGGATGACCGCGTCGAGCGCGCCGTGCCAGTCGAGGGTCATGGCTGCTCCTCGCGCTTGCCCTGGCGCTGGATGAGCTTTTCCATCAGCACGCCGACGAACACCAGGGTGAGCAGGCAGGAAATCAGCAGCGCCCCGGCAATGGCCCAGAAGTCGGCGGCGATGTCCCTGGCATAGACCATCACCCCCACCGCTGGCGGCACCAGCAGCAACGGCAGGTAGCGCAGCAGGCTGCTGGCGGCCTCGTTGAGCGGCTTGCCCACCTCGCCGCGCAGCATCAGGTAGGCCAGCAGCAACAGCAGGCCGATGATCGGCCCGGGCAGGATCTGCAGGAACAGGTGGTTGATTGCCGTCCCCAGCAACTGGAACAGCACCAGCCAGGTCAAACCACGCAGCAGCATAAACACCTCCTCAGAGCATGGCGGCCATTATAAGCACGCTAAGCAACTGTCTATAAGGCGATATTCGGCGAAATGCTGGCAACTTGACTGAAGCGATTGGCCGTGCTGATCTTGCACACTCGTACCAAATGACATCATGGAGAAGTCGCGATGCCCTATGTACCCGTTACAGCGCTGTCGCAGTACGTTGGCAAGGAACTGGGACGTTCCGAATGGCTGAAGATCGACCAGCAACGCATCAACCTGTTCGCCGAGGCCACTGGCGATTTCCAGTTCATCCATGTCGACCCGGTGAAGGCGGCCAAGACCCCGTTCGGCACCACCATCGCCCATGGTTTCCTTACCTTGTCGCTGATCCCCAAGTTGATGGAAGACATCCTGGTGCTCCCCGAAGGGCTGAAGATGGTGGTCAACTATGGGCTGGACAGCGTGCGTTTCATCCAGCCGGTGAAGGTCGACAGCAATGTGCGACTGAAGGTGGACCTGGTCGACGCCACCGAGAAGAAGCCCGGCCAGTGGCTGCTCAAGGCCACTGCCACCCTCGAGATCGAAGGTGAAGACAAGCCCGCCTATATCGCCGAACCGCTGTCGCTCTGCTTCGTCTGATCCTGCGCGGGAGCCCACTGGCTGGCGAAGCGGCACCTGGCACCGGCTACGCCGGTGTTCGCCAGCAAGGCCGGCGCCTACACGGGCGTTCGCGGCCCAATTCACGCCTCCAGGCATTCTGCGGCATACTCGGCGCATCGTTTTTTGCGGAAGCCGCCATGCGCCCCCTGCTGCCCTTGACCCTGATCCTGCTGCTCACTGCCTGCGGCGAAGGTGAACCCCTGACACCGCCGGATGCGCGCCTGCCCGACGGCGGCCGCTACCGCGGTCAGGTGGTGAACGGCCTGCTGCAGGGCGAGGGGCGCATCGACTACCCCAACGGCAGTGGCTACGCCGGCAGCTTCAAGGACGGCCAATGGCACGGCCAGGGCGAATGGCACGGCAGCAACGGCGAGGTCTACCGTGGCCAGTTCAGCGAGGGCCTGTTCCACGGCCTGGGCGACCTGACCACCCCCGGCAGCCACTACGCCGGCACGTTCAAGCACGGCCGCCGCGATGGCGAAGGCACCCTCAAGCAACACGACCAGACCTACCGCGGCCAATTCAAGGACGACCAGTACGACGGCGCCGGCGAGCTCGAACTGGCCGACGGCAGCCGCTACCAGGGCCTGTTCGCCCGAGGCAAGCCCAACGGCGCGGGGGTGCGCAGCGACGCCAGCGGCAATCAGTTCAGCGGCCACTTCATCGATGGCCAGCTGCAGGGCGCCGGCACCTACGACAGCGCCGACGGCGAGCAGTACATCGGCGAATTCAAGGACAACCGCCTCGAGGGCCGCGGCCGCTACGAAAGCGCTGACGGCGATGTGTGGATCGGTGACTTCAAGGACGGCTCGCTGGTTGGCGAGGGCGAGCTGCTGGGCAGCGATGGCAGCCGCTACAAAGGCGGCTTTCGCGACTGGCGCTTCAACGGCCTGGGCACCTTGCAACTGGCCGACGGCAGCCAGTACGCTGGCGGCTTCGCCGACGACGCCTACCAGGGCCATGGCCGTCTGAGCCATGCCGACGGCCGCGTCGAGGCCGGCACCTGGGTCAATGGCGTGCGGGTGCGCGACGAGCACGGCACGCTGCTGCCCGACCCTTTGGACCTGGCCCTGCTCAACCAGGGCAAGCTGCTGGAGGATGCTCTGGCCAAGGTGCCACGCACGCTGCCGCCGGTGCAGCTGTACAGCCTGGTGGTGGCCGGCGATGGCCAGCAGAGCGTGTTCCTGCGCGAAGCCGACTATGTCAGCAACATGCTCAAGGTGCGCTTCGGCGCCCATGGCCAGGTCACCCTGGTCAACCATCGCGACCACCTGGCCGACCGGCCCATGGCCACCCGCGAAAACCTCACCCGCGCCGCGCGCACCCTGGCCGAGCGCAGCGGACCGGAAGACTTGATCTTCATCTACCTGACCAGCCATGGCAGCCATGATCACCAGCTGGTGCTCGACCAGCCACGCCTGCAACTGGCCGACCTGTCCGCCGACGAGCTGGCCAGCGCCCTGGCCCCGCTGAAAGACCGCGACAAGGTCGTGGTCATTTCCGCCTGCTACTCCGGGGGCTACATCGCCCCGCTCAAGGACCAGCGCACCCTGATCATGACCGCCGCGCGCCCGGACCGGGTGTCGTTCGGCTGCTCCGAGGAGGCCGACTTCACCTATTTCGGCGATGCCCTGTTCGCCCAGGCGCTGAACCAGACCGACGATCTGAAACAAGCGTTTGAACTGGCGCGACAAAGCGTTGCCGAACGAGAACGAAGGGAAGGCTTCGAGGCCTCGCAGCCGCAGCTCTGGGCGCCGCCTGCGGTAGTCAGCCACTGGCAGCGCCTGCGCCGGCAACAGGCCGAGCACGCCTTGCGCAATGAAGCCCAGCCAGCTTCGGGGGAACAGGCGAAAACACCTGGCGCCCACTAAGCTCAGTAGTAACAAGGGAGAGACATCATGTACCTGACGCCTCAGCATGTCCTGCTTGCCGGTGCCACGGGTCTGACGGGTGAACACCTGCTCGACCGCCTGCTCAACGAACCCACCATCAGCCGCGTGCTGGCGCCGACCCGTCGGCCGCTGGCCGAGCACCCGCACCTGGAAAACCCGGTGGGCGACCCGGCCGTGTTTCTCCCGCAACTGGCCGGCCGCGTCGATATCGCCTTCTGCTGCCTGGGCACCACGCTCAAGCAGGCCGGCTCGGAAACCGCCTTTCGCGCGGTCGACCTGGACATGGTCGTGGCCTTCAGCAAACGCGCCCGGGAGATGGGCGCGCGCCATCTGCTGGTGATCAGCGCGCTGGGCGCCGATGCCAAGTCGTCGATCTTCTACAACCGGGTCAAGGGCGAAATGGAAGAGGCGCTCAGGCAGCAGGACTGGCCGCAGCTGACCATCGTACGGCCTTCGCTGTTGCTGGGAGAGCGGGTCGAACCGCGCCTGGGCGAGCGCCTGGCGGCGCCGTTCTCACGGCTGATACCGGGCAAGTACCGTGGCATCGAGGCCTGTACCCTGGCCCGGGCGCTGTGGCGCCTGGCACTGGAAGAGGAAGACGGGATCCGCGTGGTCGAGTCGGATGAGTTGCGCAAGCTGGGCAAGAAGTAGCGCAGCAAGCCCGCGATGGCTTTGCTACAGGCCGCCTGTGGCGTTGAAGCCGACCCCCGCCGCCGTCAACAACGACAACGGCAGCAGCACGGTATCGAGCAACGCGCTGCCCGGCAGGTCCAGCCCCGGATAGGCCGGCGCCTCGGCGCCGAAGCGGTCCTGGGGGCAACAACCGCCATTGATCACGTACAGGTCCAGGCGCGTCCCGGCATACACCACCGGCGCCCCTGGCTTGTTGGCATCGAGCGTGCGCAGCGTGGCGCAGCCGCCGAGTTGGGCCAGTATGACCAGCCCCGCCAGCACCCGCTTCAATCATCGACCCCGTAATGATGCTCGCCCCAGCGCGGCAGCATGTCCTGGGGGATATTCAACAGGTTGAGAATCCGCGCCACGACAAAGTCGACCAGGTCGTCGATGCTCTGCGGCTGGTGATAGAACCCCGGCGCCGCCGGCAAAATCACCGCGCCCATCTGCGACAGCCTGAGCATGTTCTCCAGGTGGATGGTGGAGAACGGCGCCTCGCGCGGCACCAGGATCAGTTGCCGACGCTCCTTGAGCGTCACGTCGGCCGCCCGCTCGATCAGGTTGTTGCAGGCGCCGGTGGCGATCGCCGACAGGGTGCCGGTGGAACACGGCACCACCACCATCGCCGCCGGCGCGCCGGAGCCCGAGGCCACCGGCGACATCCAGTCTTCCTTGCCGTACACGCGGATCTGCCCATCGGCGGCGCCGGTGTATTCGGTGAGAAACGCCTGCATCGCCTGGGGCTTGGCCGGCAGCACCACGTCGGTCTCGGTGGCCATCACCAGCTGCGCGGCCTTGGAGATGAGAAAGTGCACCTCGCGGTCCTCACGCACCAGGCAATCGAGCAGGCGCAGGCCATACTGCACCCCCGAGGCGCCGGTCATGGCCAGGGTGATGCGTTCCGGCCCGCTCACTTCAGGGCCTCGGCCAACTTGCCGTGCAGGCCGCCGAAGCCGCCGTTGCTCATGATCACCACATGGGTGCCGGGGCGGGCCTGGCCCTTGATGCGCTCGATGATCGCCTCGAGGCTGTCGGCGACCACGCTCGGCACCTTGCACTGGGCCGCGGTGCCGGCCAGGTCCCAACCAAGGTTGGGCGGTGCGTACCAGATCACCTGGTCGGCGTCGTTGACGCTTTCCGGCAGGCCATCGCGGTGGGCGCCAAGTTTCATCGAGTTGGAGCGCGGCTCGATCACCGCGATCACCGGCGCCTCGCCAACGCGCTTGCGCAGGCCGTCGAGGGTGGTGGCGATGGCGGTCGGGTGGTGGGCGAAATCATCGTAGATGGTCACCCCCTGAACCTCGGCGACCTTCTCCATGCGCCGCTTGACGCTCTTGAACGCACTCAGGCCTTCGACCGCCATGGCCGGCGCCACGCCGACATGGCGGGCCGCGGCCAGCGTGGCCAGGGCGTTGGCGACGTTGTGCTGACCGGTCAGGGCCCAGTCCACCACGCCCTGGGCCTGGCCGTCGAACAGCACTTCGAAGCGCGAGCCGTCGGCGCTGAGCAGGCGCGCCTGCCATTGGCCGCCCGCACCGGTGGTCTGCACCGGGGTCCAGCAGCCCATGCCGATCACCCGCTCCAACGCCTGTTCGGTGGTGGGGTGAATCACCAGGCCTTCGCTGGGGATAGTTCGCACCAGGTGGTGGAACTGCCGCTCGATGGACGCCAGGTCGGGGAAGATGTCCGCGTGATCGAACTCGAGGTTGTTGAGAATCGCGGTGCGCGGATGGTAGTGCACGAACTTCGAGCGCTTGTCGAAGAAGGCGCTGTCGTATTCGTCGGCCTCGACCACGAAGAACGGCGTGCCGCCAAGACGCGCCGATACCGAGAAGTTCTGCGGCACGCCGCCGATCAGGAAGCCCGGGCTCATGCCAGCGTGTTCCAGCACCCAGGCCAGCATGCTGCTGGTGGTGGTCTTGCCATGGGTACCGGCCACGGCCAGGACCCAGCGGCCCTGCAGCACATGGTCGGCCAGCCACTGCGGGCCGGAGACATAGGGCAGGCCCTTGTTCAGCACGTACTCCACCGCCGGGTTGCCCCGCGACATGGCGTTGCCGATCACCACCAGGTCCGGTGCCGGTTCCAGCTGGGCCGGGTCGTAGCCCTGGGTCAGTTCGATGCCCTGGGCTTCGAGCTGCGTGCTCATCGGCGGATAGACGTTGGCGTCCGAGCCGGTGACGCGGTGGCCCAGCTCCTTGGCCAGCACCGCCAGCGAACCCATGAAAGTGCCGCAAATACCGAGAATATGAATGTGCATGATCGACCTCGCAAAACGTCGAGGCAGGGTAGCGTAGGCCGAGAAAATTCGCACACGCTGTTTCGTTCAATAAACCCTGGCGATACCGTGCTTGCGCAGTTTTCGATACAAGGTATTGCGGCTGATACCCAGGTGCTCGGCGACACGGGTGAGGTGCCAGTGTTTTGCCTCCAATACTTCCATGAGCGCCTGATGCTCGGCGTGCAGGAGCGGCCTTATGTCGCGAAAGGGCTGCGCAGCAGCCCCGGTGGGCTGAGCGTCACCGGTGAGATCCTGGGGCCGCTGCGCGGCCCTTTCGCGACACAAGGCCGCTCCTACTGGGCCCGCGTCGCTTCGAATGATTGCGGGGAGATCCGAGAGCGCTACAAGGGCGTCTTCGCACAGCGCCACCAGGGTCCGCAATACATTGCGCATCTGCCGTACGTTCCCAGGCCAAGCGAAGTCCAACAGCGCCTGGCGCGCCTCTGCCGCCAGCTGAACACGCTGCCCTTGTGCCTCCTGGCGTAACAGGAAGTCCAGCAACGCCGCCTTGTCGCTGCGCTCGCGCACCGCCGGCAACGCCACTTCCAGGCCATTGAGGCGGTAATACAGGTCCTCGCGGAAACTGCCCTGCGCCACCCGTTCCAGCAAGTCCCGGTGGGTGGCACTGATGATGCGCACATCCACGGCCTGGGGTTCGCCACCGATCGGCACCACCTGGCGCTCTTCCAGCACGCGCAACAGGCGGGTCTGCAAGGCCAGCGGCATGTCGCCGATCTCGTCCAGCAACAAGGTGCCGCCGTCAGCCTGCAACAGCTTGCCGCGCATGCCTTCCTTGCGAGAGCCGGTGAAGCTGCCGCCGCGATAACCGAACAGCTCGCTCTCGATCAAGCTCTCGGGGATCGAGGCGCAGTTGATCGCCACGAACGGCTTGTGCCGACGGGCACCGGCCTGGTGCACCGCCAGGGCAAAGGCCTCCTTGCCGCAACCGGTCTCGCCGCGCAGCAACAGCGGTACATCGCGTTCGAACACGCGCACCGCGCGGCGAAAATCCTCCTGCAAGGCCGGGTCGAGCAGGCAGATCCCCAGCTCGACCGCAGGCCGCGCCTGAGGCAGGGCCGCCGGCACCGACCACGCGGGCGCGCGGGCCTGCCCCCGCAGGCTGGCGAACACCTGGCGGCCATCGCGGGTATGCAGCGGCCACGCGGTGCTGCCCTGGGGCGTGGCGCGGCTGAACAGTTCGTCGTGGCTGCAGGCAAAGAACCGCTCCAGCGGCTTGCCCAGCACGCCGCCGCGAATGCTGCCCAGCAGGTTCAAGGCGCTCTGGTTGGCGGCGCAGATCCGCCCGTCGCCGTCGAAGGCCAGCAGGCCCTCGCTGAACAGGCCCAACGACTCGGCCTGCAGGTGGAAGCGCAGCAGCCACTGTTGTTCGAAATGGCGCAGGAAATAACAGCTTTCGATCATCTTGGCCGAGAGGTTGACCAGCGCCATGGTATGGAACTGGCTCTGGCGCGACACATCGGGCCGCGCCGAGGATACATCGAGCACCGCGAGCAGTTCGCCGTGTGGATCGAACACTGGGCTGGCCGAGCAGGTCAGCCCGGTGTGCCGGCCACGGAAATGCTCATCCTGGTGAATGGTCAGGGCCTGGCGCTCGACCAGGCAGGTGCCGATGCCGTTGGTGCCCTCCCGGGCCTCGCTCCAGTCGGCGCCCAGCCACAGCCCGGCACGCTCGAAGATGCGTCGCTCGCTGGGCGCGGTGACGCAGTTGAGGATCACCCCGCGGGCATCGGTCAGCAACACCGCATGCCCGGCGCCCGACAACTGCTGGTGCAGGCTGTTCATCTCGGTGTCGGCGATCTGCAGCACCTGGTGCAGGCGCTCGCGGCTCTCCAGCAGGCGACCGTGCTCGAGCACCACCGGCGCCTGGGCCCGTGCCGGATCGAGGTGGTAATCCTCCAGGCAGCGCAGCCAGGAGCGGGCGATGGATGGGTCACTGCCCGGCCCGCTGGGCTGGCCGTGGGCCACCGTGAGCACTTGCTGGGCATGGCGGCTGAACGGGTTGCTCTGCATTTTTGTTGTTCTCCGCAGGTAGAGCGTCCCGCCAGCATCCTCCAGCGGCGAATGCTTTGCAATGGCGCACTGACTCTTGAGTCATGCCTGTGCCATAACCGGTACAAAGTGTCACCCAAGCTGTGCCAGCGGCGGTACAAGGCCCTGCACGCCCCGCTGACAGCTTGATTCAAGTCATTGATTCACAAGGGCCTTAAAGCACTGGCCCGACCTTTGCTCTACGCTTGGAAACTCCGCAACAATCACAACGACCAGGAGATACCCCATGCGTTACGCACATCCCGGCACCGACGGCGCGAAGGTTTCCTTCAAGAGCCGCTACGGCAACTACATCGGTGGTGAGTTTGTAGCTCCGGTGAAAGGGCAATATTTCGAAAACACCTCTCCGGTTAACGGCAAGCTGATTGCCGAGTTCCCCCGTTCCACTGCCGAAGACATCGACAAGGCCCTGGACGCCGCCCATGCCGCCGCCGATGCCTGGGGCCGCACGTCGGTGCAGGACCGCTCCAACGTGCTGCTGCGCATCGCCGATCGCATCGAGCAGAACCTCGAACTGCTGGCCATCACCGAAACCTGGGACAACGGCAAGCCGATCCGCGAAACCCTCAACGCCGACATTCCGCTGGCGGTCGATCATTTCCGCTACTTCGCCGGCTGCATCCGCGCCCAGGAAGGCGGCGCCGCCGAGATCAACGAAACCACCGTGGCCTACCACCTGCACGAACCGCTGGGCGTGGTCGGGCAGATCATCCCGTGGAACTTCCCGCTGCTGATGGCCGCCTGGAAGCTCGCCCCGGCCCTGGCCGCCGGCAACTGCGTGGTGCTCAAGCCCGCCGAGCAGACCCCGCTGGGCATCACCGTGCTGCTGGAGCTGATCGGCGACCTGCTGCCCAAGGGCGTGCTCAACGTGGTGCAGGGCTTCGGCCGCGAAGCCGGCGAGGCGCTGGCCACCAGCAAGCGCATCGCCAAGATCGCCTTCACCGGCTCCACCCCGGTGGGCTCGCACATCATGAAGTGCGCCGCCGAGAACATCATCCCGTCCACCGTCGAACTGGGCGGCAAGTCGCCCAACGTGTATTTCGAAGACATCATGCAGGCCGAACCTGCATTCATCGACAAGGCCGCCGAGGGCATGGTCCTGGCGTTTTTCAACCAGGGCGAAGTGTGCACCTGCCCTTCCCGCGCCCTGGTGCAGGAGTCGATCTACCCGCAGTTCATGGAAGTGGTGATGAAGAAGGTGCTGCAGATCAAGCGCGGCGACCCGCTGGACACCGACACCATGGTCGGCGCCCAGGCCTCGCAGCAGCAGTTCGAGAAGATCCAGTCCTACCTCAAGATTGCCCAGGAAGAGGGCGCCGAGCTGCTCACCGGCGGCAAGGTGGAGCAGCTCGAAGGGGCGCTGGCCAGCGGCTACTACATCCAGCCGACCCTGCTCAAGGGCAACAACAAGATGCGCGTGTTCCAGGAAGAAATCTTCGGCCCGGTGGTCAGCGTCACCACCTTCAAGGACGAAGCCGAGGCCCTGGCCATCGCCAACGACACCGAGTTCGGCCTCGGCGCCGGCGTGTGGACCCGCGACATCAACCGCGCCTACCGCATGGGCCGCGGCATCAAGGCCGGCCGCGTATGGACCAACTGCTACCACCTGTACCCGGCGCATGCCGCGTTCGGTGGCTACAAGAAATCCGGTGTCGGCCGGGAAACCCACAAGATGATGCTCGACCACTACCAGCAGACCAAGAACCTGCTGGTGAGCTACGACATCAACCCGCTGGGCTTCTTCTAAACAGGCCACTGGGGCTGCTGCGCAGCCCTTTGGCCGGCAAGTCGGCGCCTACAGGTTTCACCTCTGCCTCGTAGGAGCCGGCTTGCCGGCGAAAGGGCCGTAAAGCGGCCCCAAAGGCCCTGGCTCGCTTCCTGCAATTAAAATCACCAAGCGCCGGCAGTCCCTCCGGCAACCTAAGAAAAACAACAGGTGAACACCATGCCAAGCGATCACACCGTCGGCACGCCGGCGAGTTCCTCCGTCGACTTCGAAAAAGTCGGCTCGGACTATTTCCAGCAACGTGAACTGAAAAAAGGCGCCGCCGGCTGGGTCCTGCTGGTGGGGCTGGGCGTGGCCTATGTGATTTCCGGCGACTATGCCGGCTGGAACTTCGGCCTGGCCCAGGGCGGCTGGGGCGGCATGTTCCTCGCCACCCTGCTGATGGCCACCATGTACCTGTGCATGTGCTTCTCCCTGGCCGAACTGTCCTCGATGATCCCCACCGCCGGTGGCGGCTACGGCTTCGCCCGCAGCGCCTTCGGCCCCTGGGGCGGCTTTCTCACCGGCACCGCCATCCTCATCGAATACGCCATCGCCCCAGCGGCCATCGCCACCTTCATCGGCGCCTACTGCCAGTCGCTGTTCGGCATCGGCGGCTGGATGATCTACCTGGCGTTCTACGTGGTGTTCATCGGTATCCACATCTTTGGCGTGGGCGAGGCGCTCAAGCTGATGTTCATCATCACCGCCATCGCCGCCCTGGCCCTGGCGGTGTTCCTGGTGGGCATGGTGCCTCACTTCGATGCCGCCAACTTGTTCGACATCGCCCAGACCGACGCCGTCGGCGCCAGCAGCTTCCTGCCGTTCGGCTATGTCGGCGTGTGGGCGGCGATCCCCTACGCGATCTGGTTCTTCCTGGCCGTCGAAGGCGTGCCGCTGGCCGCCGAAGAAACCAAGAACCCCAAGCGCGACCTGCCCCGCGGCCTGATCGGCGCGATGCTGGTGCTGCTCGCCTTCGCCTTGCTGATCCTGGTGGTCGGCCCCGGCGGCGCCGGCTCCGAGGCGCTCAAGGCCTCGGGCAACCCGCTGGTCGAGGCACTGGCCAAGGCCTACGGCGGCTCCACCTGGATGGGCGGGTTCGTCAACCTGGTCGGCCTGGCCGGGCTGATCGCCAGTTTCTTCTCGATCATCTACGCCTATTCGCGGCAGATCTTCGCCTTGTCCCGCGCCGGCTACCTGCCGCGCAAGCTCTCGCAAACCAACAAGAGCAAGGCGCCGGTCCTGGCCCTGGTGATCCCCGGGATCATCGGCTTCGCCCTGTCGCTGACCGGCCAGGGCGACTTGCTGATCCTGGTGGCGGTGTTCGGCGCCACGCTGTCCTACGTGCTGATGATGGCCGCGCACATCACCCTGCGCATTCGCCGGCCGAAGATGGAGCGCCCGTATCGCACACCCGGCGGCATCTTCACCTCGGGCCTGGCCCTGGTACTGGCCTGCATCGCCGTGGTCGCCGGGTTCCTGGTCGACCCACGGGTGGTGATTGGCGCCGCGCTGATCTATGCGGTATTAATTGCCTACTTTGCTTTCTATAGCCGCCACCACCTGGTGGCCGGGACGCCGGAAGAGGAATTCGCCGCGATCCAGAAGGCCGAAGAGGCCCTGCACTGATCGCCGACTTACGCCGCAGGCCAGCCCTGCGGCGCTCTGGAGATTCTGTATGGCAAGTTTCACCCACACCGTAGGCCACCAGGTCTACCGCTTCGACAGCCTCAAAGAGGTGATGGCCAAGGCCAGCCCGGCGCGCTCCGGCGACTACCTGGCCGGGGTCGCTGCCAGCAACGACGGCGAACGGGTGGCGGCGCAGATGGCCCTGGCCAACATCCCGCTCAAGCACTTCCTCGACGAGGCGCTGATCCCCTATGAAAGCGACGAAGTCACCCGGCTGATCATCGACAGCCACGACAAAGAGGCCTTCGCCGCGGTCAGCCACCTGACCGTCGGCGGGCTGCGCGACTGGCTGCTCGGCGAGCACGCCGACGAACACAGCCTGCGCGCCCTGGCCCCGGGCCTGACCCCGGAGATGGCCGCCGCGGTGTCGAAGGTCATGCGCGTCCAGGACCTGGTGCTGGTGGCGCAGAAGATTCGCGTGGTCACTGCGTTCCGCGGCACCATGGGCCTGCGCGGGCGCTTGTCGACGCGCCTGCAGCCCAACCACCCCACCGACGAGCCGGCCGGCATCGCCGCCAGCATCCTCGACGGCCTGCTGTACGGCAACGGCGACGCCATGATCGGCATCAACCCGGCCACCGACAGCATTGCCTCGATCTGCGCACTGCTGGAGATGCTCGACGCGATCATCCAGCGCTACGACATCCCTACCCAGTCCTGCGTGCTGACCCACGTCACCACCTCGATCGAGGCGATCAACCGTGGCGTGCCGCTGGACCTGGTGTTCCAGTCCATCGCCGGCACCGAGGCGGCCAATGCCGGCTTCGGCATCAACCTCAATGTGCTGCAGGAAGGCTACGAGGCGGGCCTGTCGCTCAAGCGCGGCACGGTCGGACAGAACCTGATGTACTTCGAGACCGGCCAGGGCAGCGCGCTGTCGGCCAACGCCCACCACGGCGTCGACCAGCAAACCTGCGAAACCCGCGCCTACGCCGTGGCCCGGCACTTCAAGCCATTCCTGGTCAACACCGTGGTCGGCTTCATCGGCCCCGAGTACCTGTACAACGGCAAGCAGATCATCCGCGCCGGCCTCGAAGACCACTTCTGCGGCAAGCTGCTGGGCGTGCCGATGGGTTGCGACATCTGCTACACCAACCACGCCGAAGCCGACCAGGACGACATGGACACCCTGCTGACCCTGCTGGGGGTGGCCGGGATCAACTTCATCATGGGCATCCCCGGCTCCGACGACATCATGCTCAACTACCAGACCACCTCGTTCCACGACGCGCTGTATGCACGCCAGACCCTGGGCCTGAAGCCCGGGCCGGAATTCGAGGCCTGGCTGGCACGCACCGGCATCTTCACCCAGGCCGATGGCCGCATCCGCTTCGGCGACAACCTGCCGCCGGCCTTCCGCCAGGCCTTGCGGCAACTAGCCTAGAGGTGACCATGGCACAGCACACCCCGACCCCGGACAACCCCTGGCTGGCCTTGCGCAACCTGACCCCCGCGCGCATCGCCCTGGGCCGCACCGGCATCAGCCTGCCCACCAGCGCCCAACTGGACTTCCAGTACGCCCACGCCCAGGCCCGCGATGCCGTGCACCTGCCCTTCGACCACGCCGGCCTGCGCCAGCAGTTGCAGGACCGTGGCCGGCAAAGCCTGCTGCTGCACAGCGCCGCCAGCGACCGTAACCAGTACCTGCAACGCCCCGACCTGGGCCGACGGCTGCACCAGGACTCGGTGCAGGCCCTGCGCGAGCACGCCCAGGCCAACCCCGGCGGGGTCGACCTGGCGATCGTCGTCGCCGATGGCCTTTCGGCCCTGGCCGTACACCGTCATACCCTGCCATTCCTGACTCGCTTCGAGGAGCAGGCCGCTGCCGACGGCTGGACCAGCGCCCCGGTGGTGCTGGTGGAACAAGGCCGGGTGGCGGTGGCCGACGAGGTAGGCGAACTGCTCGGCGCGCGCATGACCGTGATGCTGATCGGCGAACGCCCCGGGCTCAGCTCGCCGGACAGCCTCGGCCTGTACTTCACCTACGCGCCCAAGGTCGGCCTGACCGACGCCTACCGCAACTGCATCTCCAACGTGCGCCTCGAGGGCCTGAGCTACGGCATGGCCGCCCATCGCCTGCTGTACCTGATGCGCGAAGCGTGCCGGCGCCAGCTGTCGGGGGTGAATTTGAAGGACGAAGCCGAGGTCCATAGCATCGACAGCGAAGGCACTCCTGGCAAAACCGGAAACTTCCTACTCGGCGAGCGGTAAAAACATGTCACGGAAGGCGGATTGCGCTTCTAGCCTGCATTAGGCAGCATGCCAGAGGACGCTGCTGGCAATCCGCCGTATCCCCAATGGACTCAGAGGCCCGCCCATGCGCATCATCAAGGCAACCCTGGAACACCTCGACCTGCTGACCCCGTTGTTCGTGAAATATCGCGAGTTCTACGGCCAACTGCCTTATCCAGACAGTTCCCGCAGTTTTCTGGAAAAGCGCCTCAAGCGTGGCGAGTCGCTGATCTACCTGGCCCTGCCGGATGACGGCGACGACCGCCTGCTGGGTTTCTGCCAGCTGTATCCAAGCTTCTCGTCGCTGTCGCTCAAGCGCGTGTGGATCCTCAACGATATCTACGTCGCCGAAGACTCCCGGCGCATGCTGGTGGCCGACCACCTGATGCGCGAAGCCAAGAAGATGGCCAAGGAATCCAACGCCGTGCGCATGCGCGTATCCACCAGCAGCGACAACGAGGTGGCGCGCAAGACCTATGAGTCCATGGGCTTTCGCAAGGACACCGAGTTCGAGAACTACATCTTGCCGATCAGCCAGGATTGATGCCGGGCGGCCTTGTGTCGCGATGGGCCGCACAGCGGCCCCGACATTTTTGCATGATGTCGAAAGGCTGGGCGCCCCATCGCCACACAAGGCCGCTCCCCCCCTCTGCAAGCCCAATTACCCTGTCGTAACCCGCCGCTACAAACTCTCCGGGCATCTTCGTCACTTCGCCGTATAATCCCCGCTCCTGTCATGTGCGAATAATTACCCCTTGCCGGTAAATCATCCTTAGCCCATGGCGCTGTCCGTCATTGCGCGCCCGTAGACGCGGGTCAAGAACACAGGTGCTGTACATGGATTTCAACCCGCTGGACCTTATCCTGCATCTCGATGCCTACCTCGATCTGCTGGTCGCCAATTACGGTCCGTGGATCTACGCCATCCTCTTTGCCGTGATCTTCTGCGAAACCGGCCTGGTGGTCATGCCCTTCCTGCCGGGTGACTCGCTGTTGTTCATCGCCGGTGCCGTAGCCGCCGGGGGCGGCATGGACCCGGTGCTGCTGGCAGGCCTGCTGATGGCCGCGGCCATCCTCGGCGACAGCACCAACTACGTGATCGGCCGTACCACCGGGGAGCGGCTGTTCCGCAACCCCAATTCGAAGATCTTCCGCCAGGACTACTTGCAGCGCACCCACGAGTTCTACGACCGCCATGGCGGCAAGACCGTGACCATGGCGCGTTTCCTGCCGATCCTGCGCACCTTCGCGCCGTTCGTCGCCGGCATCGCCCACATGCACTACCCGCGTTTCCTGGCCTTCAGCGTGGCCGGCACGCTGCTGTGGGTCGGCGGCCTGGTGACCCTGGGCTACTTCTTCGGCAACGTGCCGTTCATCAAGCAGCACCTGTCGCTGATGGTGGTGGGCATCATCCTGCTGTCGCTGGTGCCGATGATTCTCGGCCTGTTGCGTGGCCGTTTCGGCCGCGCGGCCAAGGCCCACTGACCGCAGCATGTGGTCGTTCAGCGCCTGGCGCCGCCGGCGCACCCTGGCCCGTTACCCAGTCAGTGCGGCCCTGTGGCAGGGGATCCGCGATCGCCTGCCCCTGCTCGACGGCATCAGCGCCGAAGAAGACCGCTGGCTGCGCGAGGCCAGCGTGCTGTTCCTGCACGACAAGCACCTGACCAGCCTGCCCGGGGTCGAGCTGGACGACGAGCAGCGCCTGTTCCTGGCCGCCCAGGCCCAGCTGCCGTTGCTGCACCTGGGCGACCTGAACTGGTACCAGGGCTTTCACGAGCTGATCCTGTACCCCGATGACTTCGTCAGCCCCCAGCGCCATCGCGACGCCAGCGGCGTGGAGCATGTGTGGGATGCAGAGCACAGCGGCGAAGCCTGGCAACAGGGCCCGGTGATCCTGGCCTGGCCGGGGGTGCTGGCCAGCGGCGGCTGGGAAGCCTACAACCTGGTGATCCACGAACTGGCGCACAAGCTCGACATGCTCAACGGCGACGCCAACGGCCTGCCACCGCTGCACAGCGGCATGCGCGTCGAGGATTGGGCCCGGGTCATGCAGCAGGCCTACGACGACCTGAATCGCCAGCTCGATGCCGACCCGGACGCCGCAACGGCCATCGACCCCTACGCCGCGGAAAACCCGGCGGAGTTCTTCGCGGTAACCAGCGAGTACTTCTTCAGCGGCCCCGACCTGCTGCAGCAGGCCTACCCCGAGGTATACCGGCAACTGGCGTTGTTCTACCGCCAGGACCCGCTGGCACGCCTGAGCCGCCTGCAGGTCGAGCATCCGGATTACCGCCAAAGCCACGCCTGAAGCGCCCGCACATCAGGCCGGGCGTGGCATGCACCGTGGGAATGTGCCTATAATCGCCGCCACTTTTTTGATCAAACACGGGGGCATTGCCCAATGAGCTACAGCAAGATTCCGGCTGGCAAAGACCTGCCGAACGACATCTACGTCGCTATCGAGATCCCGGCCAACCACGCGCCGATCAAATACGAGATCGACAAGGACAGCGATACCCTGTTCGTCGACCGCTTCATGGCCACCCCGATGTTCTACCCGGCCAACTACGGCTTCATTCCCAACACCCTGGCCGACGACGGTGATCCGCTGGACGTGCTGGTAGTGACCCCGTACCCGGTCGCTCCTGGCTCGGTGATTCGCGCCCGTCCGGTTGGCGTGCTGAACATGACCGACGACGGCGGCGGCGACGCCAAGGTCATCGCCGTTCCTCACGACAAGCTGTCGCAGCTGTATGTTGACGTGAAGGAATACACCGACCTGCCGGCACTGCTGATCCAGCAGATCGAGCACTTCTTCGCCAACTACAAGGATCTGGAGAAGGGCAAGTGGGTCAAGATCGAAGGCTGGGAAGGCGCCGACGCCGCCCGCGCCGCGATCACCAAGTCGGTCGCTGCCTACAAGGGCTGAGAGCTGGCTTTGAAAAAACCCCGCTTCGGCGGGGTTTTTTATTGGGGTGATCAACTGGCTGCCAGGCGTTCGCCGCAGCATCCTCAGTGCCCATAAGATCATCCCCGAACATTTCCCACGCGCCCATCATCCTCAACCTACAAAAACCACCACTTCCTACAAAACGTCTCCACACCAGGTTGATACCCACACAAATCCCGGGTCGATAGACTCGCCCCATGAACACTTCCGGTGACCGTCTCAAAGCCCTCCTGCTGGAGTGCAACCTGACCCCTTCCGATTTCGCTGCCCAACGCAACGTCACGCCCCAGCACGTCAACAACTGGTTCAAGCGCGGGGTCCCCCTGTCACGCCTGGACGAACTCGCCGATCTGTTCTGCGTGAACAGGCGCTGGCTGCGCAGCGGCGAAGGCTCCAAGCACCCGGCCCCGCTCGCCGCCACCTTGCCCCCCACGCCCGCCAACGGCTCGCTCCCGCCGTTGCTGGCGCACGGCAGCGAACCCACCAGGCTGCCCTTCCATCGCCTCCAGGAGAGCACGCTGCAAGCGTTGCCCGGGCATTGCCAGGTCATCCCCCGTCACGCCCTGGAGGCGTTGCAGGTTGCGCCACACGCCGCGATCTGTGTGAGCATGCCCGCCAACAACATGGCCCCCCTGTTCCCACGCGGCAGCCTGCTGGGCATCGACCGCAGCTTCACCCGGGTCATCGACGGCGAGTGCTACGCCTTGCTGCACAACGGCAGGTTACGGGTGAACTACCTCAGCCTGGGGCACAACGGCACCCTGTGCCTGCACAGCCATGATCGGCTCAATCACCCCAGCGAACGCTACACCGCCTACCAGCGGCGGATTCAGGGCCTGGAAATCCTCGGCTGGGTATTCTGGTGGTCGTGCCTGCGCCCCAACCGCCCAGGCTGAAGCATCTCGCCGCATTTTTTGCTGGGCATCGCCAAGCGGCCCGAGTATGCTACGCCGCACACCCGCCCAAGCGGATGCAAGCCGCATCCCAGAGGGCCTGGCGACGCCTCACACAGCCGTCTGCCATCTTTTCATGGCCATGTTGCCAACCTTTAAGGCGGTTGCGGTTTATCAAAAATAAGCCAAGACCGTCCCCAAGAAGCCGGCCACAAGCCGGCTTTTTAATGTCCGCGATTACGTTCAACCACTGCGCGCCAACACCATGCACTGGCGGGCCTGAGCGTGTATGGCGCGGGCCATCGGGCAATGCAGCTGCAACGGGCTGTCGGCGAAGCCGCGCTGCAACAACCAATACCATTGCCGGCCCGCCCCCAGCGCCAGGCCGGTGTCGGCGAACCCGGCCCGATGCAGCCCAGGCAGCACGCAGGGCAAGCTGGCATCCAGCCGTACCCGCAGATGAATCAAGCGGCGGGTGGACAGGCGCATGACTTCGAGGACATCCGCCTCACAGGGATGTTCCAGGGTCAAGTCCAGGCGATTTTCCTCGAGGGCGATCCGGGTGGGCTCGATGCGATGCTGGCAAATGCCCGCAGGTACCCTGCCGAAACGCTCAAGCAAGTGCGCAAGCCACTGGGGCCGACCGCCCTGCAGGCCGGGCATGGGTATGGGTTGGGCCTGCAGCGCCAGCACTCCCAGAATGGCGCTTTCCCGGGAATGCGCGGACAACCCTGACTCAACGTAGTCCAGCAGCAGCCCGGTCGCCTGGAACCCCAGCGACATCCCCAGCCGCTGTGACCACAGATGGCTGGCCACCATCTTGATCGTCAGCAGCGACATGCCCTGGCGCCGCGCGTGATCGCACAGGTAGCGGCTCATCCGCCCCGCAATGCCTCGCCCCCTGAGCTGAGGGTCGACCACGATCATGGCCAGTTCCGCGCAACTGGCATCCTCGGATGATCGCCACAACAGCGCATGCCCGACGATACGCTCCCCACGCAACGCCACCACGGACTGCCAGTGCTGGCTGCGGTTATGGTGGCGGATGACCGACGGCAGGTAGATCTGTGGGTAGAAGTAACGCTCCCCGTACACCCGTGTGAACAACTCGCTGATCGGCTCGGCGTCCTGAGCCTCGAACCCCCGCACGACGATCATGGCTGCGCCCGTCCAACAGGGCCGCGGTAGTTGCGCCGGTCGACGACACGTTGCAGTTTGCCGGTGCGTTGGTGGGTCAGCAGGTCCGCCGGCTGGCACCAATCGACCGCAACCTCCAGCGCACCCTCGGCCATCAGTTCCGCGACCATCGGGTCCTTGCCCTGGATCGCCTGCAGCAACGCGCTGGCCGCCGCCGGATCATGGCGGTGGGCAATGCGCAGCAGGATGTCGTCGACACCGTTTTCCTGGTCGATGATCAACTGCCAACGACAATTGCCCAGCCGCGCCTGAATGGTCGCCGCCAGCTCATCCGGGAACAAGGTGGCATACCCTACCCGCAGCCGATTGCCGAGGCTGCTGCGCCCCAACAGGCGAAACTTTCGCCCCGGGGTTCCCGCCGCTTCGGTCCATTCGGCCAGATCGCCCACCGGGTAGCGAATGATCGGCATCAAGGTCCGGGCCAGGTTGGTCAGCACCAGCAGGCCGGTTCGGTAAGGCTCGGTTATCGCCACCCCGGAGGCCTCGTCGACGATCTCGACGATGGTCTCGGGCTCGAAGGCGCGATGCTCGCCGGGCAGGCAATCGGGCGCGCTGGCACCGATCAGGCCGGCATCGACACTGGCACAGCCAATCGAGACGACTCGCGCGCAGGGGAAAACCGCCTTGAACAACTGCAACTGCTCGACGAACACACTTTCACCGCCGTACAGCACCGTCTTGATCCCTGGCAGTTGCACGCCCTGCTGCTCGAGCGACGCCACGTACTGCAACAGTTTTCCCGGAACCCCGGTCAGCACGTTGATCCGGTGTTGCTCCAGTTGGACAGTCAGGGTTTGTGGATCGACCGTGCCGGTGAAGGGGAACACGCACAGCGGCACTGGCACATGCCCCAGCGCACCCTGGATGAACAGGAAGCTGGCGTAGAGGTCGCCGGCAAAGAACAGGTTGGCCACCCGGTCCCCAGGCTCGAACCAACCGGCAAGGCTACGCCCGAATGTCGTGACGAACTGCTGCCATTCTGCCTGGGTGAACAGCGAGTGCTTGGCGCCGCCGGTTGTTCCTCCCGTCTTGTAGACGATCGCGTCGGTGACCGGCGCGGTCAGTACCGGCCAATCCTCCAGCTGGGCGCCTGAGGCCCAGTACTGGTGAAGCTCGACCAGAGGCAGGTCGGCAAGCGTCCAGCCTGCCTGGGGCACGTTGCGCCACAGCTGGGCGTAGTAAGGCGAATGGGCACGGACATGATTGACCAGCCGTGTCAGCTCAAGGGGGGCTTGGCAGTTGTGATTCATGCTTCACTTCCTCTTCCTGCAAACGGACTCAAGGCGTTTATCCCGTAACAGCGGCGTTTTTCCCGACTGTGGGTGGCGCTCGAAATGCGCCTGCGCCCTCTGCGACACCTGCAGGTCCAGCAGGCCAAGTTCCACGGCCATGCTCAGTTCCGTGTCGCCGCATAGCCTGGCCTTGACGGTGTCTGGGTCGGCGTCGACCCATACCCGGATGCGTTCGATGCCGTTGTCGGGATCGTGTTCCAGGTGCAACTGCAGCGGGGCATCGGCCAGCTCGGCCAAGCGCTGCGGCTGGAGGAACATTGTGCCGATCCGCACCAGGCCACCGTGGCGCCCCAACAACTCGAAACGCGGCGCCGGGGAGCCGCAGGCGCAAGGTCCATGCAGCCAGCGCCCGGTATCACCGATTTCATAGCGCCTCAGGCGCTGGCCTTCCCGGGCCAGGGACGTGACCAGAAAACGCCCGACCGCCCCGCTCGCCACTGGCTCATCACGTTCCAGGTCGACGATTTCCAAGCATTGGATCTCGCTCATCAGGTGGAACACCCCATCCGGGCTGGCGGCGCAGCTATAGCCCAAGGGGCCGGCGTCTACCGTGCCATAGAGCACCGAGCGTAGGGTCTGCACGCCAAAGCCCTGGATGAACGAGCGCTGGGCCTGGCCGAGATGCTCCCCCCCCAGCAGGACCTTGCGGATCCCGCCATAGCCGCGCAGGGTGTGCGCCTCGCGCAGGAACAACTGATGCACGGTGGTCGGCATGCCGATCAGCGTGTCGATCCGCTGGCTGACGATGAACCGGGCGATTTCGCTGTAATCGTCGTCCTGGGGCCCGGCCATGGGGTAGTGCCTGGCCCCCAGCTTGTCCAGCACGGTGAAGAAACTCAGCAAACCGCCATAGAGGTTGCCGCCGTACATCAGGTTGAGCACGCTGTCGGTCGCAGGGTCGAGTCCGGCGGCGAACAATCCGTCAGCTGCCGCCTGCATCTGCCGGTGATAGTCGCGGTAGCTGAAACCGGCCAGCTTCGGTGCGCCACTGCTGCCGCCGGAGCGGAAAAACAACTGCGCGCGCTCGCTCATCGAGCTGTTCAGAAACGCCCCGCGATCCATGATCGGGTGGTCGGCGACATTCATCGGTGGCAGCCGCACAGGGTCGAGGGTCGCCTGCCTGGCCAGGCAATCGGCCCCCAGGCTTACCGACACCCGACGCGCCAGCATGCTCAGGGCATAGACACCGTCGTGAGGCTCACCGCTGTAGCCGGCCTGCATCTGCGCGATGTGGGTCACCCGGTCGACCCCGGCCGCCAGCAGCAGTTGGCTGAGCGCGGCGAACTCCCGGGCCGTGCTGATCAGGCCGCAGCTTTGCAGGTGGCTGCGCCACGGCCGCAGGACCTCTATCGCCGCATCACGGGGCAGCGGGCGCAGCAGCAGGGTGCGAAACAACGGCGAGGGCGCGATGGCCATGGCCGGCTCCAGGACAAGCTGCCAGCCCTCGCCCCGCCAGACCTGCCCAGGCCTGTCGGCAAAGGCCTGGTCCAGCTCGGCGAGGGCCAGGGTGGTGGTGATCTGCGCCGCCTCCTGCAGGTTGGGCCGTAGCGCCGGCCAGCAAGCCTGGCGACGTTGCAGCGCCGCTGCCAGCTGCTCACCGATGGCGTGCAGCGTGGCGCTGTCCTCGCTGTCGACGAACACCACCTGGGGGCTGGAGCAAGCCTGTTGATCCAGGCGGCAGACCTCATCGGCCAGCGCCTCCAGCGCCGAGTGATCCACGGCATCGGGCACCAACCAGGCAAAGCTGATCTTGTGCCCCCAGGGTATCCAGCGGCAGCCATCGGGCAGTTGCTCGCGAATGGCTTTCAAGGTCGCGTTCGAACCCCAGGCGCACACCCCGTCGGCATGCGCCAGCAACCTGGGCAGTTCAGCCTTGGACACCGGCAGCACGGCGACATGGCGGGCCAGCTGGCCAGACGCGTCACAGGCGAGGAAAGCCTGCAGCAACCGGGTGTTCAAACCTTGCTCGCGCGCGCTCGGTCGCAACCAGTTGATGTTGCCCACCAGCAAGCTTTCGAGCATCGCGAAAAAGGGCAGTAGCGGCGCATTGGCTGGGGTGATGTGCACCACCACCCCCAGGGGCCGCCAACTTTCGAAATGGCCGGCCTGATAGTCGATACGGCGCAGGGAGAATGGGTTCGCCCCCAGCTCGTGCTCCAACTTGCCGCGCAGCGTATCGGGCTGGCAGAACGCCCGGAGCTCTTCGCGGCTGGCGGTATCGAGTTCGGCCAGTACGCCTTCGTCCAGCAACCGCTCGGCGAACCGCTCGGCACAGGCGAGCAGGCTATCCAGGGTACAAGGCTGGCTCAACGTCTGCGCCAGGCCTTCGCTCAGTCGTTGCAAGGCCTGGTCCAGCGTAAGGTCTGCCAGGCACTGTCCGTGTATGAGGTACATATCAGGGCTCCCTTATCAGTTCGGAGGCGGCCAGCGCGCAACTGCGGCCCTTGCCGGTGCCGGCGCGCCCAAGGATCTCGAACCACTCGGTGGCAAGGCCGCATCCACACTCGGCAGCGCGGTGCAGCACCGCCAGGTCGCTCATCACGATGCTGTGGGCCGGGCTCGAAGTGATGTAGGGCGACACGAACTGAAGCAGCCCCGGCACCCCATGTTCCTGCAAGGCAAAGGTGCGCGGATCGCGGGTAAAGGCCCGGGCATAGGTGGGAACATGCAAGTGGTGGTGCGCACATTCGATGTAGGGCACGCAATGTTCCACGGCGCCATAGCCATCCCGGCACCGCGATATCGGAATGCCCAGTTGCTCGTTGATGCGGGCATACAGGTGCGACTTGGGCACCTGCTGGTCGGCATGGGTTTTCCAGCCGCCGCCGAACAGCACCAGGGAGTTGGCATCGAACGACAAGGCGGGCAATTTCATTGCCCGCATGCGCTCGAGAACGAACCACATGAACGCCGGAAACCCCAGGATGCGCAGGGGCGCGCCGTCGTCGGCAAAACGCTGCAACGCGCCGATCACGCCGAACGGATCGAACTCGCTGCCCTTGCCGTTATGGCGCAGGGCATGGAAGCTCTGCTTGACCGGAGCGTACTTGCACAGGAAGTTGTCGGTATAGGCCGTACCGAGCGTGGCGTGCTCGCCAGGCTCATAGCCCAGGAGCAAGTAATTGCAGGGCGTCTGCGCGGTTTGCCAGCCGTAATGCCGGAAGATCCGGTCGATCATGCCCTGGGCCGCCCCCAGGCTCCGTGCGTCATAGCGCATCCGGCTTTTTTGCCCGGTAGTGCCCGAGGACGTCAGTTCCAGCGCATCACGCCCCGCTTCGCTGAGCAACAGGTTCTGCTTCAGGTAGTTGGCGAATATCGGTGGCAACTGTCCCCAATTGCGGATATCCAGGGCAGTCGGGTCGAATCGCTGCTGTTCGAGCCAACGCGCATAACCTGGCGTGTGTTGCAGGTGATAGGTAGTGATTTCGCGCATCGCCATATCGAACAGATGATCGGCGTGCGCATCGGCGCGATAGGGATCGCCAAGCGCGCAGAGTGCTTCGACATGCGTAAGAGCCATTGAGCACCTCGAGTAGGTTTTTAACCCTGAGAGGGAAAAACTCTATGCCAATGTGCATCAAACTTTGATAGGAAGAATCCCACACTCATACGGATGGTTTCGCCCGCCCGCGTAGGGGATGTCTCGAGATGAAGCCAGCGTCACCCGCAAGCCCCGGCGCCGTTGCGGCCCCGGGGCCTGTCATGGCCCTAGAAGCGCGTCACCATCCCCACGCGCCAGGTGCGCCCAGGTGCAGGCATGAAGCTCTGGGCCAAGGGGTCCAGGTAATAGCGGTCGGTCAGGTTCTGCACCGACAGGTTCACCTCGGTGTGTTCAAGCAGCTTGTAGCGGGCGAACAGGTCGAACAACGCCACCGAGCGGTAATCGATCTGCGGGGTGGTGGCGCCGGTCTGCCAGGGCTTGTCCATCTGCGCGGTCGGGCCTGAGGTGTAGGTCATGCGCCCGCCCAGGGTCAACGCCTCGTCGAAAAAGCGCAGGCCACTGACCAGGTTGGCCGAGAAACGCGGTGGATTCTGCGTGTTGGTGTAAGAACCCATGTAGCTGCCCGAGGTGCAGTCGGGGGTGTCCTGGGTACGCTGGTAGCTATTGGCGGTGCTGCGCAGCGTGCTGGCGAATGCCGCGTCGCAGGTTTCGGTTTTCAGGTAGTAGGTGGCCGACAGGTCGGCGAACACCCGCCCGGCGTCATAGTGCGACTGCAACTCCAACCCTCGGGTGCTGAAGCTGTCGGTGTTGCTGAAGGTCATCTGCCCCCACCGGCCGGGGCTGGGGTCGTAGTAGCGGGTGATGTAGTGCTTGATCTGGTTGTCGAAGTACGCCAGCTTGATCGACGCCTCGTCACCCGTGCGCAGCAGGTTGTCGCGCAAGGCGCTGACCCCGAACTCCCAGCTGCGCGAACGCTCGGGCTTGAGGTGCTTGCCCGGGGTTACCTGCTGGGTACCCTGGCTGGTCTCGAACAGCGATGGCAGACGCAAGCCCTGGGTGTAGGAGGCGTACACGAACGTGTCGGGGAGGAACTCGACGTTGATGCCGAACGCCGGCGAGAAACCACCGCCGCTGCTCTTGCCCTGGGGCGTGTAGTCGTAGCCGGTGACCACATTGCTGGTGCTTTCCGGGTGCACCGTCACGTTGGTCGCGCCAGCCTCGTTGAACGGCACGCCATTGAACGGCTCGTTGCTGTTGGCGAAGACGATGCCGTTGTTCAGGCGCGGGTCGGTGGCGTCGGTGTATTGCCCGTTCTGGTCCGGGAACCAGGTCATGCTGCCCCAGTTACCCGGGCTGCTGGCGGTGATCCAGCGCAGCTTGCGGTCCTCGCGCCGGGCCTCGGCGAGCACCGTGTTGTCCTTGGTCCGGTAGTGGGCATAGCGTCCGCCGCCCCACAGGGTCACCTGCTCGATGGGCTGGTACTCCAGCTTGCCGTTGACACTGAACTCCTGACGCGAAGCATCCCGCAGCATGCGGTTGGCGTTGATGTCGTGCTGGGTGGTCAGCACGCCTTTCTGCGGCTGCAGGTCTTCCAACTGGAAGGCGCCGCCAAGGGCGAGCTTGAAGTCGCCGTGGGCGGTGCTCAAGCGCGACACATTGTTCAAGTCGCCACCGATGCGGCGGTTGTCCTGGCGGGTCCAGCCGCGGTCGGTGCGAAACAGCTGCGACTTGGGCGCCATCCAGGCAGCGGTCAGGGTGCTGGTCTCGGTGTCGGTCAGCCACAGGGTGCTGGTCAGGTCCACCAGCGGGTTGCCCTCGGGCAAGTAGTGATAGCGGGCGGTATAGGCATCGAGCCGCACCTCGCTCGTGGGGTACTGGTAGATCCCGGCAGTACCGTAGCGGAAGATATCCGACGGCATGATCTCGCCCATGTGGCCGTCGAAGCGACGGTAGCCCAGGTCGAGGGTGTGCGCGTCGGCCAGGCGCCAGGTGGTCTTGAACAGGTAGGAGTCGGTTTGCGACGACGAGTTGAGCACCTCTTCGCCGGCGTTGTAGGTGTTGGCCACGCTGGGTTGCTCAGCGCCCCAGCGGTCGTACAGGCGATAGCGCTCCTGGCCTTTCTTGCCAGAAAAATAATTGCCCTGGTTACGGTGCGCATAGGCGGCCACCAGGTCGAAGCGCTCGTTGCTGTAGGCGAAGGCGGCACTGCCGGCCTCGGCCTGCGAACCGAACAGGCCCGCGCGGCTGTCGCGCGGCACGGTGCTCAGGTCCTGGTCCTTGGAATGGCGGCTGCGCTGGGCCGGTTCGACACCGTTGTTCCACAGGTTGCCGGTCAGGCGCACGCCCACGCTGTTGCCATCCACCAGGATGTCGTCGACGCCCAGGGTCTTCATCTCCACCGAGCCGCCGATCGCCCCGGAACGGGTGCTGGGCCCCTTGTTCACGGTCACGCTGCTGAGCAGGTCTGGGTCGATGTAGCTGCGCTGCTGGGTCCCGCCATAGCCGCGGTAGACATCCACCGCCTGTTCGGAGCCATCGACCCGCACCGCCACCCGGCTCTGGCCCTGGATGCCGCGAATGTTCACGTCCAGCGCGCCGCCGTTGCGGCTGTCGCCAACCTGGACCCCGGCCACGCCCTTGAGCATGTCGCCCACCGAGACCGTGGCGAAACGGTCGAGGTCCGCGCGGGTCAGGTGCACGGTGGAGCGCGGCGCCCGGTAGCTGTCACGCTGCGGATCGTCCAGCGCGGCGGCGTCGACCACGGTGGCCGACAACTCGGTCGCGGTCGAGACCTTGCCCTGCGGGGCCAGGATGTAGGCACCGCGCGTACTGGGCAACAACTGCAAGCCAGTGTTCAGCAGTAGCCGCCGCGCCGCCTCGAGCACCGTGTAGCGCCCCTTGAGCGCGGGCGCGCTGCGCCCACGGGTCAGCTCGGAGTCGTACGACAGCAGCAGCCCGGACTGCTGGGCGAACAGCCCCAGCGAGGTGCCCAGCCCACCCTGGGCGATGTCGTAGTCGCGCAGCGTGGCGTCATCCAGCCGGGTGGCCGCACCGGGCACCGGGCTGGCGGCCTGGGCCAGGTCGAGGCCAGCGCCGAGCAGGCAGCCGACCAATGCGCAATGCATGGCCAGGCGCAGCGGGGACAAACGCGGCAGGGGACGCGAAACAGGGGAAAGCCGATGGGGTGCGGGCATGCTTCTCTCGCTCGTAAGGTTGGCGCCCGGCACTCGCGGCGGGCTGTCATTGCCTCTGTCGCTCGAGATCGAAAAAGGTATATGCAATCGATTCGTATTTTCACATCATCTTGTGATCTGCGCAAAACCGTTGATAATGGTTTTCATTTGCGACCTTGCCCTGCCGACCCGACTGCCCATGACCGCCCTTGAAACACCCCCGCGCTGCGCCGTGACCACGCTGTACATCGAGAACCACGCCTGGCTGCGCAACTGGTTGGCCTATCGCCTGCGCTCGTGGGGGCACGGGGTGGCCGACGACCTGGCCCACGATATCTTCCTGCGGGTGCTGCTCAGCCGCGAGGCCGTCCAACCCGAGGCTATCCGCCAGCCGCGGGCGTATCTCACGCGTATCGCCAAGTGCGTGCTGGTCAGCTGGCGCCGGCGCCATTCCCTTGAGCAGGCCTGGCTCGAGGCGCTGGCCGCGCTGCCGCCAGCCGCCCATCCGTCGCCGGAACTGCAGAGCGTCATCCTCGAAACCCTGCACGAGATCGACGCCGTGCTCGACACCCTGCGTCCCCGCGTGCGCCAGGCGTTTCTGCTGGCGACCCTGGACGGCATGAAGCAGAAGGACATCGCCCAGGCCCTGAACATCGCCCTGCCCACCGTGAAGAAGTACATCCACGAGGGTTACATCGCCTGCCTGAGCCAGATGCCCGATGAATGACCAGCCTATTGCCCAGGCGGTGCTCGCCCAGGCCGCCGCATGGTTGCTGTTGCTGCAGGAAGGGCCGCTGACCCCGGCCCAGCGCCTTGAGCTCGAGCACTGGCGCAGCAGCGACCCCCAGCATGAACGCGCCTGGAAGCGCGCCCAGCGTCTGCTGGTACGCCTTGGCAGCCTGCCCCCCACCCTCGCCAGGCAAACCCTGGAACGCCCGGGCGGCAACAGCCGCCGCGCGGTGCTGCGCGGCCTGGCGCTGTTGCTCGCGGTTGCGCCGCTGGGCTGGTGGCTGTCGCGGCGCGGCACCTACCACGCCGACTACCAGACCGGCGTGGGCGAGCGCCGCGATGTGCTGCTGGCCGATGGCAGCCAGGTCTCGCTCAACAGCGCCACCACCCTGGCGCTGCGCTTCGATGCCGAGCAGCGCCTGCTGCACCTGGAACAGGGCGAGGTCTACATCGTCACCGCGCCGGACCCACGGCCGCTCAGGGTCCGCACCGAACAAGGGCTCATGCAGGCGCTGGGTACCCGCTTCAGCGTGCGCCAGCTAGCGCAGCAAACCTTGCTGACGGTCTACGAAGGTGCCGTGCAGGTGCAAGGCTCGGCGCCGACCATCGTCCATGCCGGCCAACAAGTGCGCTTCAGCCAGACGCAGGTCAGCCCGCCGGCGCCGGCCAGCGCTGGCCAACTGGCCTGGCGCAATGGCCTGCTGCTGGCCCAGGACATGCCGTTGTGGCAATGGATACAGGAACTGCGGCGCCACACCGACCAGGTCCTGGCCTGCGACCCTGCGCTGGCTGGCCTGGCGGTGTCCGGCACCTATCCGCTGGATGACCTGGCGCTGGCGTTGGCGATGCTGGCGCAGACCTACGGGGTGCAGGTGCGCCACGAGGGGCGGCAGGTATTCGTCAGGCCCTGAGCGCCAGCCTTGCCGGTGGCGGTGCCGGTGTTCGCCGGCAAGGCCGGCTCCTACCGCGTTACCACCGCCAGCCTGGCATCGACCAAAGTCGTAGGGGGTTGCCAGCATCCAGCCACTGTGTTGTATGCTTGCCGGGTCTTCAGGGCGGGGTGAAAGTCCCCACCGGCGGTAAATCGAAAGATGAGCCCGCGAGCGCCCCGGCCATGCCGGGGGTCAGCAGACCTGGTGAGATCCCAGGGCCGACGGTCATAGTCCGGATGAAAGAAGGCGTCAGGCAGGGGCCATTCGGGTGCCTCTGCGCGCGCATTTTGTTCGCCCCGAGACGTTCATCGATCATTCACGAGGAGCGTTTCATGTCCACCCCACTGCACAAGCAATTCCCCAACGTCGCCGCTGCCATCGCCGCCTACCAGGCTGGGCGCCCCGTGCTGCTGCTCGACGACGACGACCGCGAGGACGAAGCCGATATCGTCGCGGCGGCCGAAAACCTCTCGCTGCAAACCATGGCCATGATGATCCGCGATTGCAGCGGCATCGTCTGCCTGTGCCTGGACGAAGCCACCGTCGACGCCCTGGAACTGGCACCGATGGTGCAAAACAACCAGGCCCGCCACGGCACCGGCTTCACCGTCACCATCGAGGCGGCGCAAGGCGTCAGCACCGGCGTGTCGGCCCAGGACCGCATCACCACCATCGAGGCCGCGCTGCGCTCCACCGCGCAGGAGCGCCACATCGTCAGCCCTGGCCATGTGTTCCCGCTGCGTGCCCGTGATGGCGGCGTGTTGACCCGCCGTGGCCACACCGAAGGCTCGGTCGACCTGGCACGCCTGGCCGGCCTGCGCCCGGCGGCGGTGCTGTGCGAGCTGATGAACCCCGACGGCAGCATGGCCCGTGGCGAGCAGGTGGCGGTATATGCCCGCCAGTACAACCTGCCGGTGCTGACCATCGAGGAACTGGCGCGCTATCGCGAGGCGATGGTCGAGCTCGAAGCCGAGCCGGCCTGACCCGCACCCAGGCCCGTAGGAGCCAGCCTTGCTGGCGAACCAAGCACCGCGGTGCATGGCACCGGCTGCGCCGGCAAGGCTCCTACAAGGCTCAACGCAAGCCCAGCGGCCCCTTCAAGAACGCATACAACCCCGCCGCGCTCTTGCGATAGCCATCGGCCGTCAGGTGCACCAGGTCCGGGCGCGCCAGCCCGTTGGCCTGCCAGCCGGCAATCGCGCACGGCCCGCCCATGAAGGCCTGCCAATCCCAGAACAGCGCCTTGTGCTTGTGCGCCATCTGCTTCTGCGCCCGGATCACCGCCGCCAACGGTTGCGGCTGACGGGCCGCGCAGGTGCGCGCCTTGCGCTGCTTGATCGAATCCGGTGGCCCGACCAGCAGGATCGCCGCCCGCGGCAGATCCTTGCGCAGCCCGCTGAGGGTGGCATCCAGCTGCGCCTGGTACAGCGCCAGGTCGAGCTTGTCGTCGAACGCCTCGTTGGTGCCATAGGCAAGGATCACCAGGTCCGGGCGCACCGCCTTGAGGCTGTCGCGCCAACCGGCCTGCCACTTGTCCACCACCTCCAGCCGCGCGCCATTGATGCCCAGCGTCGAGTAGGTCACGCCGGCATGCTTCTGGCCCTGCAGGTACCAGCCGCCAAGGGCGACCCCGTGTCCCCCTTCCACGCTCAATTGCACCGGCAAGCCGAGGTTGCTGAACGCCGGGCTGAAGCGCCATTGGCCATTGCTTGCCGGCAGCATGCGGCGCTGGCCGCCATTGGCCAGCAAGGTGGCATTGCCGCTGGCCTGGTAAAGCGCCGAGATCTTGTAGCGCTGGCGATCCTCGTCGCGCGCCTGCAGCAGCACGCTGGCACGGTTGGCCTGGGGCAACGACAGGTAACCGCCTAGGGGAAACTGCTGGCTCTGCTGGTTGCGCGCCGACACCAGCTGCCACTGGCGCGGCTCGCTCTTGACGATCACCCGGTCGTTGCGAATCCCCGGCACTGGCGAGGCTGGCACCAGGCCAATGCCGCCATCGCCATAGCGCGCTTGCAGCAGGCGACGCAGCTCGCCACTGAACAGGTCGGCGGCAGTGTGCGAATCGCCCAGCTGAACGATGGCGACAGGCGCGCGGCTGGCGTTGCGCAACTTGCCGGCCAGCAACGCAATGTTGCCGTCCTGGCCCCTGGCCGGCGCGGCGGCGGGCCGTGCCGCGGGCTGGGTGACCACACTGTTGGCGCCGGTGCTGCAAGCGGGCACGGCGCTGATCAGCAGGGCCAGGCCCAGCAGGTGATGCCATTGGCGCATCTTAATGTCCTGTAACGGTCAGGCCAGGGAAGCTGATCAGCGACAATACCTGTTCGGCGATCAGCTTCTGGCCGGTGATGGTGAAATGGATGCCGTCATCGACCCGTACCTTGACCCGCTTGCCTTGCGGCGTCTGGGTGGTATACGAGAAGCCGTCGTCGGTATAGCCGAGGATCGGGTTGGCCGACACGTAGTGCTGGCCATACAGCGCGGTCTGCGCCTGGTACAGGCCACTGAGATAGCCCATGGCGCTGGAAAGCCGCGCCTTCTCCATGTTCGGCGGGCCGACCCAGAGCACCTGCACATCGTGCGTGCGGGCCTGTTCGAGGATCGCGTCGATGCGGGCGCGGTAGGCCGCTTCCCATTCCGGCGACTTGAAGCGCAGGAACGGCTTGCCCTTGCCCTGGGGCATGTCCCAGGGATCGTTGGGGCCGAGGAACACCACCATCAGGCGGATGTTCGGCCCGTGCTCGAGGGTCTCGGCCACGGTCTTCGGCCAGTTGAAGAAGCCCGGGTAGGCGAGCCCGGTGCTCTGCTTGCTGAGGTTGACGGTGCGGATCTGGTAGCGCTTGCGCAGGCTGTTGGCCAGGTGCGGGGCGACGCCCTGCATCAGCGAATCGCCCACCAGGAACACTTCGTCGCCCGCGGCCAGGGCCGCGACGGTACCTGGCTGCAGCAGTGCCGGCGCCGGTTGCGCCACCGCCACCGGTGCAGGTAGCGGCTGCGGGGCGGGCGCCTGATGCACCGGTTGGGGTGTGGCCGCCAGCGGTTTGGCCAGCACCGCCGGAGTCTCAAGGTTGACCGCCAGCACCGGCATCGGCTCAGGCAGTATCACGGGCGCCTGGGCCAGTTGCGCGGCCGGCTGCAGGCGCTCGAGCAGGCTGTCGCGCTGCTGCTCCAAGGCCAGGGTCAACTGTGCGCCGAAGCGCCAGGCCGGCGCCTGGCCGAGCAACGGGATCTCGCAGCCCTGGTGGTATTTCTGCTGGCAGTACAGCTTGATCGAGTCCTGGTTCAGCCAGAACAACAACGCCGTGGTCACCACGATCGCATACAACGCGCGGGCCGCGCCCACCTGCACCTGGAACAGCTGTTTGCTATCAGAAGCTTGCATAGATGAACCCCGGCACGCCCGACTGCGAAGCGAAAATCACCAACGACACGCCAACCCCGAGCGGGATTGGATACAACTGCCAGGGCAAGCGCTGGAACGCCGCGCCACCGCCGCGCAGCAGCGCCAGCCACTGTGGATAACTGGCCACGAACAGCACACAGGCCAGCAGCATCAGGCCGGTGGCGCTGTTCAGCCCGGCCAGGCTCAGCTCGGCGATGTCGCCAAGCATCTCGACAGCGCCGTCCAGGGTCGGGCTGCGGAAGAAAATCCAGGCGAAGGCCACGTAGTGGAAGGTCATCAGGCGCGCCAGCAAGCCGGCCCCCGGCATCCGGGCAAAACCCGGCAGCCATTGGCTGAACAGCTTGGAGAGGGCCAGGCCGACGCCATGCAGCGCACCCCAGATGATGAAGTTGACACTCGCGCCATGCCACAGCCCCGACACCAGCATGGCCAGCAGCATGTTCAGGTTGCCGCGCCACACGCCCTTGCGGTTGCCGCCCAGCGGGATATAGACATAGTCGCGGATGAAGCGCGACAGGCTGATATGCCAGCGCCCCCAGAATTCCTTGAGGTTGTGCGCGGCGTAGGGCGCATCGAAGTTGTCCGGCAGGCGAAAGCCCAGCAGCAAGGCGATGCCGGTCACCAGGTTGGTGTAGCCGCTGAAGTTGAAATAGATGAGGAAGCTGTAGCCGTACACGCTCAGCAACACCTGCTCGGGCGTGGCGCTGCCCGGGGTGTCGAACACCGGGTCGACCCACTCGCTGCCCAGCCAGGCGCTGAGGAAGAACAGCTTGACCACCGCCATGGCGATCAACCCCAGCGCCCGCTGCGGCTCCAGCACCTGGCGCATGGCCGGTGGGCGGATCTGCGCCAGCATGGGCAGGGCGCGGTTGACCGGGCCGGCCACCAGGCTGGGGAAGAACGCCAGGTACAGGGCCAGGTCCAGCGGCGCCGCCGGCGCCAGTTCGCGGCGGTTGATCGACACCAGGTAGCTGACCGAATGGAAGGTGTAGAACGACAGGCCGATCGGCACCAGCACTTCCAGCAGCGGCAACGACACCTCGAGCCCCGCCGTCGCCAGGGCGCCCTGCACCCCGCCGACGAAGAATTCCTGGTACTTGAACAGGTAGAAGCAGCCCAGCACCAGCGCCAGCAGCAGCACACGGCTGAACCAGCGCCCCGGATAACGCCCCGCCAGCAGGCCCAGCAGGTACACCAGCACGCTGTAGCCGAGCAGGATGTACAGCGATTGCAGGCTGAAACTGGCCACCAGGCCATAGCTGGCCGCCAGCAGCAGGACATTCTGCAGCCGCACGCTCCAGCACAGGCTCCAGTACACAACGAAGAAAAGCGTGAAGCACAGGCCGAATTCGATCGAGAGGAAGCTCACAACGTAGTCCATTACATGACGTTGGGGAGGGCTGGCCCGCGGGCCAGAGCGCGCGGATTATGGCAGAGGGCTCTACCCCCCACAATCCGAGCCCTGCGCAGAATGCAAGACGGCTGCAGCCGAACAAGTGCAACAAAATAAGACGAATGACGCCACCCGCTAATTTGCTCCCCCTGCCCCGCTCTGCTAGTGTCGCGCCGTTCTGAACACCACCGAGACAGTCGCCATGGCCCGCAAAAAAGCCTCCATCGATTTCGAACAGTCCCTCGCCGACCTGCAAGCCCTGGTCGAGCGCCTGGAGAACGGCGAGTTGTCGCTGGAAGAGTCGCTGGCCGCCTTCGAGCAAGGCATCGCCCTGACCCGTGACTGCCAGGGCGCCCTGGCCCAGGCCGAGCAGAAGGTGCAGATCCTGCTGGAGCGCGACGGCGAACTGGCCGCGCAGCCTTTCGACGCGGAGCCAGAGGCATGATCGCCGCGTACCAGGCCAGTGCCCAGGCTCGCGTCGACGCGGCCCTCGAACCGCTGTTCCAGGCCCCGTCCAAGGAACTCGAACGACTCTACGCCGCCATGCGCTACAGCGTGATGAACGGCGGCAAGCGCGTGCGCCCGCTGCTGGCCTACGCCGCCTGCGAAGCCTTTGGCGTCGCGGCCGCGCAGGCCAACGGCGCAGCCTGCGCGGTAGAGCTGATCCACGCCTACTCGCTGGTGCATGACGACCTGCCGGCCATGGACGACGACGACCTGCGCCGCGGCCTGCCGACCACCCACAAGGCCTTCGACGAAGCCTGCGCGATCCTGGCCGGCGACGGCTTGCAGAGCCTGGCCTTCAGCGCCCTGCTCGACCCGCAGCTGAGCCCGCAGGCCGATGCCATCCGCCTGCAGATGGTCCAGGCCCTGGCCAAGGCCGCCGGCCCCGCCGGCATGGTCGGCGGCCAGGCCATCGACCTGGGCTCGGTGGGGGTCAAGCTCGACCAGCAGTCCCTGGCGTACATGCACCGGCACAAGACCGGCGCGCTGATCGAAGCCAGCGTGCGTCTCGGCGCCCTGGCCAGCGCCCGCGCCAGCCAGGCCCAGCTCGAGGCCCTGCAGGCTTATGCACAGGCCATTGGCCTGGCCTTCCAGGTGCAGGACGACATTCTCGACGTCGAGAGCGACACCGCCACCCTGGGCAAGCGCCAGGGCGCCGACATCGCCCGCGACAAGCCGACCTACCCGGCGCTGCTTGGGCTGGAAGCGGCCAAGGCCTACGCCCTGGAGCTGCGCGACCAGGCCCTGGGCGCGCTGCAAGGTTTCGACGACAACGCCGAGCCACTGCGGGCGCTGGCCCGCTACATCGTCGAGCGCCGCCACTAAGACCTGGCACATCCCCTGTAGGCGCGGCCTTGTGTCGCGATAGGGCTGCGTAGCGGCCCCAGGATTTCAGCGTTGACGCAATGATTGCTGGGGCCGCTGTGCGGCCCTTTCGCGACACAAGGCCGCTCCTACAGGATCCGTGTCGCATTGAGCTTTCTGCACACCCGTCCAAATGGGCAGCTTTTCCCACAATGGGGTAAACTGCCGCGTCTTCACACTATAACGACACGCCTGATGCCCACGACGTTTCAAGAGATCCCCCGCGAACGCCCGGTCACGCCGTTGCTGGACCGCGCCGACACGCCCGCCGGCCTGCGCCGGCTGGCCGAAGCCGACCTGGAGACCCTGGCCGACGAGCTGCGCCAGGAGCTGCTCTATACCGTTGGTCAGACCGGTGGGCATTTTGGTGCTGGCCTGGGCGTCATCGAGCTGACGATCGCCCTGCACTACGTCTTCGATACCCCGGATGATCGGCTGGTGTGGGACGTCGGCCACCAGGCCTACCCGCACAAGATCCTCACCGGGCGCCGTGAGCGCATGCTCAGCCTGCGCCAGAAGGACGGCATCGCCGCCTTCCCGCGCCGCAGCGAGAGCGAGTACGACACCTTCGGCGTCGGCCATTCCAGCACCTCGATCAGCGCCGCCCTGGGCATGGCCATCGCCGCCCGCCTGCAAAACGAGGCGCGTAAATCCATCGCGGTGATCGGCGACGGCGCACTGACCGCCGGCATGGCCTTCGAAGCGCTGAACCACGCGCAGGAAGTGGACGCCGACATGCTGGTGATCCTCAACGACAACGACATGTCGATTTCGCGCAACGTCGGCGGCCTGTCCAACTACCTGGCCAAGATCCTCTCCAGCCGCACCTACGCCAGCATGCGCGAGGGCAGCAAGAAGGTCCTGTCGCGCCTGCCCGGTGCCTGGGAAATCGCCCGCCGCACCGAGGAGTACGCCAAGGGCATGCTGGTGCCCGGCACCCTGTTCGAGGAGCTGGGCTGGAACTACATCGGCCCGATCGACGGCCACGACCTGCCGACCCTGATCGCCACCCTGCGCAACATGCGCGACCTCAAGGGCCCGCAGTTCCTGCACGTGGTGACCAAGAAGGGCAAGGGCTTCGCCCCGGCCGAGATCGACCCGATCGGCTACCACGCCATCACCAAGCTGGAACCGGCCGACAAGCCCGTCGCGCCGAAAAAGCCCAGCGGGCCAAAGTACGCCTCGGTGTTCGGCCAATGGCTGTGCGACATGGCCGCCGCCGACAACCGCCTGGTGGGCATCACCCCGGCGATGAAGGAAGGCTCGGACCTGATCGACTTCAGCGAACGCTACCCCGAGCGCTACTTCGACGTGGCCATCGCCGAGCAGCACGCGGTGACCCTGGCCGCAGGCATGGCCTGCGAAGGCGCCAAGCCGGTGGTGGCGATCTACTCCACCTTCCTGCAGCGCGCCTATGACCAACTGATCCACGACGTCGCGGTGCAGGACCTCGACGTGCTGTTCGCCATCGACCGCGCCGGCCTGGTTGGCGAGGACGGCCCGACCCACGCCGGGGCCTACGACCTGTCGTACCTGCGCTGCATCCCCGGCATGCTGGTGATGACCCCAAGCGACGAGAACGAGCTGCGCAAGATGCTCAGCACCGGCCACCACTACAAGGGCCCGGCGGCAGTGCGCTACCCGCGCGGCACCGGCCCCAACGCGCCGATCAGCGGCGACCTGGAGCCCCTGGAAATCGGCAAGGGCGTGGTCCGCCGCCAAGGCAGCAAGGTCGCCCTGCTGGTGTTCGGCGTGCAGTTGGCCGAAGCCCTGCAAGTGGCCGAGAAGCTCGACGCCACGGTGGTCGACATGCGTTTCGTCAAACCACTCGACGAGGCCCTGATCCTCGAAGTCGCCGCCGGCCATGAGCTGCTGGTGACCATCGAGGAGAACGCCATCATGGGCGGCGCCGGCGCCGCCGTGGGCGAGTTCCTGGCGCGCGAGGCAGTGCTCAAGCCACTGCTGCACCTGGGGCTGCCGGACATCTACGTCGAGCATGCCAAGCCTGCGCAGATGCTCGCCGAGTGCGGGCTGGATGCGGCCGGGATCGAAGCCTCGGTCAAGGCCCGCATGGCCAAGCTCGGTCTGTAAATCTGCGGCCGCCATGCGGCCCATCGCCGGCAAAGCCGGCTCCTGCAGGGATATGTGCGGTATCTGTAGGAGCCGGCTTTGCCGGCGAACACAATCGACCGCCCTATGAAGATTCCAACCCTCACCACCCTGCTCTGCCTCCCCGCCGCCGCCCTGGCCGCCGAACCCTCCCGCGACGACGCCCTCAAGCTCCCCGACGTGCTGATCAGCGCCAGCCGCCAGGTCGAGTCGCGCAGCGCCACCAGCGCCGCCAACACGGTGTTCACCCGCGCCGACATCGACCGCCTGCAACCAAGCGGCGTCACCGACCTGCTGGCCCGCGTCCCCGGCGTGCAAGTGGCCCCGAGCGGCGGCCGCGGCAGCCTGCCTGGCATCTTCATCCGTGGCACCAAGGCCGCCCAGACCCTGGTGCTGGTGGACGGCGTGCGTATCGCCAATGCCACCTCCGGCGACAGCGGCCTGCAGTTCCTCGACGTCGACCAGATCGAACGGGTGGAAGTACTGCGTGGTTCGCGCTCGGCGGTGTACGGCAGCGATGCCATCGGCGGGGTGATCCAGATCTTCACCCGCCGCGGCACTGGCCAGGGCCTGCAACCGCGCCTGCGCCTGGCCGCCGGTAGCCACCAGGCCTGGCAACGCAGCCTGGGGCTGTCCGCTGGCAATGGCGCGACCCGTTTCAACCTTGGCGCGAGCCTGGACGAGACCGCTGGCATCGACTCGACCCGGGCCTCTTACCCCAGCGACGGCGACCATGACGCCTACCGCAACCGCGCGCTGAACCTGAGCCTGAGCCATGCCTTCAATGAACGCTTCGAGGCCGGGTTGAACCTGCTCGACAGCCGTGGCCGTCGTGCGTTCGACGAGCCTCGTGGTGGCAGCCCCCAGCAGCCCTACTCGAACTACGCTGTCAGCAGCCTGGGCACTTACCTCGACGCCCAACTCGCCGAGCAGTGGCATTCGCGATTGGAGGTGGCCCACAGCGAGAACCGCGACGATAGCCGTGACAAGCTCACGCGGCAAAGCTCGCCATTCAACACCTACCGCGACCAGGCCAGCTGGCAGAACGACCTGGCCCTGGATGACGCGAACAACCTGGCGCTGGGGGGCGAGTGGTATGAGGATCGGGTGCACGCAAGCACCGACTTCAACGAGGACAGCCGCTGGAATCGCGCGGTGTTCGCCCAGCATCGCTTCCAAGGCGAGCACTTCTCGACCGAGCTTGGCGTGCGCCACGACAAGAACCAGCAGTTCGGCGGCCAGACCACCTGGAGCGGCAGCCTGACCCTGCCGCTAGACCCCGGCAATGACTTGCTGCTGTCCTACAGCGAGGGCTTTCGTGCCCCGACATTCAACGACCTCTACTACCCCGGCTTCAGCAACCCCGACCTCAAGCCGGAGCACTCCAAGTCCTATGAAGTGCAATGGCGCAGCCAGCTGACCGACAGCAGCCGCCTGGAAACCTCGTTCTATCGCACCGACTTGCGAGATGCCATCAGCTACGACACAGAGGCCAACAACATGGGCAATGTCGCCCAGGCCCGTATCAATGGCTTCGAGGTGGCGCTGGCCCAGCAATGGGGCGCCTGGACCTCTGAGCTGGGGTTGGCGTTGATCGACCCGCGCGACAAAAAAACCGGTCACACCCTTGCCCGGCGTGCACGCCGTACCCTGAGCCTGGATATCGACCGTCAATTCGAGCGGTTCAATGTCGGTGCCAGCTGGCAGGCCGTTAGCGGCAGCTACAACGACGAAACCAACAATGCCCCCATCAGTGGTTACGGGCTACTGAGCATGCGCGGCAGCTGGGCAGCCAGCGGCGAGCTGAAGCTCGACCTGAAGCTCGACAACCTGCTGGACCAGCGCTACAGCCGCACCCTCTACAGCTACCAGGGCAGCAACCACGGCTACCGCGAGGAAGGTCGCACCTGGCTGCTGAGCCTCACCTGGACACCGGCGCTTTAGCCGCGAGCAATTCACACAGGCGGGCGGTGGCCTCGATCATCTGCCCGCTGGGCCGCTCCAGGCCCTTGTCCGGCACCACCAGCAATCCCCCGTTCGCCACGGCACCGAGCTGTCGCCAGCGCCGCCAACTGGCCAACTGCGCCGCGTCACCGGCCAGGATCACCTCGGGATCGCGCAGCAACACCGACTCGACACTCACCTGCGGCGCCGGCTGGGCCAGGTCATCGAATACGTTGCGCGCGCCGCAGACGCGCAGGGCATCGCTGACCACCTGGCGCCCGCCAAGGGTATACAGCGGCTGGTCCCAGACCTGATAGAACACCCGCAGCGGCACCTCCCGCCGGTAGCGCTCGCGCAGCCCTTGCAGGCGCTTGCGCAAGGCAGCCGTGTACACCCGCCCCTGTTCGGCGCGCCCCAGGCGCTGGGCGATGGCGTCGATCTGCGCGAGCAACTGGTCGAGGTCAGCCGGCTCGCCACTGAAGGTCGCGATGCCCAGGCGCCGCAACTGCTCGCGCTGGGCCGGCGCCACGCTGCCGGGCCATAGCAGCAACAGCTCGGGCTTGAGGCTGAGCAGGCGCTCCATGTCGAGCTGGCCATGGCGCCCGACCGACGGCAGCGCCGACAACGCCGCGGGGCGCTCCCCCCCGTCGAGCAGGCCCACCAGCAGGTCGCCGGCGTCCAGTTCGAGGACGATCTCGGTCATCGATGGCGCCAGGCTGATCACCCGTGGGCCCGCCTCGGCCAGCGCCGCGAAGCCCAGCAGGATGGCGCCGAGAAACGCCCGCATCAGCCGAGCTGGCGCGGCAGGCGATAGAGGTACAGCAGCACCAGGGTGGACAGTGCCAGGAGTATCTGTGGCACTGCCTCGAGCCCGACCAGCACCGACAGCGCGGCGACCCAGGCCGGGAAACAGGCGAACAGCATGGCCAGGCGCCGTACCCGCGCCAGCTCGATCCAGGCCGCAGGCTCCTCGGCGCTACCCAAAGCCTTGTCGGTGGCGATCAGCGCCCGCTTGTAGGCGCTGAAGCGCGGCAAGCTGAGGAACATGCTGGCGGCGCCGGCGATGAACAGCGGCATGGCCAGCACCGGGATCAACGCGGCACTGGCGCCGAAGGCCCAGGCCATCACCGGCAGCGGCACCAGGCCCACCGCCAGGTATTGCCACCAGGCCAGGGCCAGCCGGCGTTTCACCTCGCCGCGGGTCACGCCTGGGGGACCTCGCCCTGGTGCTTGTTGCCCATCATGTGGCCGAGCTTGTCGGCCTTGGTGGCCAGGTACAGGCGGTTGTGCGGGTTATGCCCGGTGTGCAGCGGCACGCGTTCGGCGACCTGGATGTGCATGTCGGTCAGCGCCTTGACCTTGCGCGGGTTGTTGGTCATCAGCCGCAGCGCGGTGACCCCCAGGTGTTCGAGCATCGGCAGGCACATGGCGTAGTCGCGCTGGTCGGCGGCGAAGCCCAGGCGCTCGTTGGCCTCGACGGTATCGGCACCGCCGTCCTGCAGCTCATAGGCGCGGATCTTGTTCAACAAGCCGATGCCGCGGCCTTCCTGGCGCAGGTACAGCAGCACGCCGCGGCCTTCGCGGGCGATGGCCTGCAGCGCGGCCTCCAGTTGCGAGCCACAGTCGCAGCGCTGGCTGAACAAGGCGTCACCGGTCAGGCACTCGGAATGCAGGCGCCCCAGCACCGGTTCGCCGTCGGCGATATCACCCAGGCTGAGCACCACGTGCTCGCGGCCAGTGGCTTCGTCGAGGAAGCCATGCATGGTGAAGGTCGCAAAGGGGGTAGGGAGTTTGGAGGCGGCAACAAAGACGACGGGCACGTTGTGCTCCTGGAAGTAGGAATATTCAGATCGGCCGATTGTATCAGCAGCCCGGCGCGGGTGCGCAGGGTGAATTCGCGGGTTCAAGATCGAAAAGTTCGATGCTTATGGCGCTGCGACCAAACTCTGTGGGAGCGGCCTTGTGTCGCGATGGGCCGCAAAGCGGCCCCGAAACTCAGAGAGAAGTCAGCCATGGCTGGGGCCGCTGCGCGGCCCATCGCGACACAAGGCCGCTCCTACAAGGCCAGCGACAAGCCTCAATGCGGCTGGCTATCCACCATGAACGGATACGGCTGCTTCCAGCGCTCGAAGATCGGCTTCAGCTCACCGCTACGCACCAGTTGCGTCATGCGCCGGTCGAACAGGTCGCGCAGGGCCTGGCCCTGCTCGCTGCGGGTGAACGCCAGGTACAACGGCAGCTCGGCGACGTGGGTCCGGCGCAAGCGCTTGGGGTCGGGCGCCTGGCCCAGCACATAGTCGACCTCGGCGAGCGCGTCGATATAGAAATCGACCCGGTCATGCTCGAGCATCGCCAGGATTCCCTCGCGGCGCTGGATCTCGCGGTAGTTATGGATATTGGGCAGGTAGTTGGCGTAGTCGTAGCCGCGCACCCAGGCCAGGCGGTACTGGCCGAGGGTCTCGAGCGTGGGCAGCGGCTTGGCGGCCAGGCCCAGGGCGTAGATATGGTCCTGGTCGAAGTGCCACTGCGGATACAGGTTGTCGGCGTTCTCCTGCTGGTACGAACCGACCCAGGCATCCGCCTCGCCACGCTTCACCAGCCCGACGGCGCGGCTGTAGGGCGCGGTCTGCGCCACGACCTTGACCCCGGCCGGCTCGAACACCTTGCGCAACACATCCCAGGCCAACCCGGTGCCGTCGGCATTGGTGTAGTCGATCCAGGCCTCGCTGACCAGGCGCACCTGCCTCGGCGCCTCCTGGGCCATCACGCCCGGGCCTGCAAGCAACAGCACCCCTGCCAGTAGTACAGCCCTCAGGCCCATGGCAACGCTCCCTGTGTCAGGCCAGCGCCCACACCAGCACCTGCATGCCCAGCCAGGCGAACACGCCGGCCAGGATATCGTCGAGCATGATGCCGAAACCACCATGCACATGGCGGTCGACCCAGCGGATCGGCCAGGGCTTGAGGATGTCGAAGAAGCGGAACATCAGGAACCCCGCCAACAGCCATTGCCACCCCTCCGGCACCAGCCACAGGGTGATCCACATGCCGACGATCTCGTCCCAGACGATGCCCTCATGATCGTGCACGCGCAGGTCGTTCGCCACCTTGCCGCACAGCCAGACGCCAAACAGCATGCTGATGCCCAGCAGCAGCCAGTAGCCCCAGTCGGGCAGCATCTGCCACAGCGGGATGAACGGCAGCGCCACCAGCGAGCCCCAGGTGCCCGGGGCCTTGGGCAGGGTGCCGGAGCCGAAGCCGAAGGCGATGAAGTGCCACGGGTTGCGCCAGACCGAAGGCGGAACGAACTCCGCAGGCACCTGGTTGGGGTGGTCGGTCACGGTGTCTCCCTAAAATGTTGATAACCCCGTTGCACGGGGGTGATGTCCTGGCCTTGCGGGTCACGCAAGGTCACGCCCTGGCCGTCCAATACACGACCGATGACGTGCACCTCGCGGGCCAGGGCGGTCAGTGCGCTTTCCGGCACGGTGAACGCCAGCACGTAGTCGTCGCCACCGCTGAGCGCTGCATGCAAGGCCGCTTCACGACCGAGGAAAGCCTGTAAAGGAGCAGACACGGGGACCTGCGCCAGGTTCACCTGCAGCGCAACACCGGACGCCTTGGCGATATGCCCGCAGTCGGCCAGCAGGCCATCGGAGATATCCAGCGCCGCCGTGGCCAGGCCGCGCAGGCGCTCGCCCAGTTGCAGTTGCGGCAAGGGCGACCAGTAATGCTCGAGCAATGGCCCGGCCACATCTGCAGCCGCCTCGCGTTCGCCCAGCACCAACGGCAAGGCCCCTGCCGCATTGCCCAGGAAACCACCGACACACAGCAGGTCGCCCGGCTGCGCGCCGCTGCGGCGCAGCGCCTGGCCGGTCGGCACCCGGCCGAATACGGTCACGGTGATGCTCAACGGGCCGCGGGTGGTGTCGCCACCGATCAGGCTGATACCGCAGCGCGCGGCCATGCGGCCGAGGCCATCGGCAAAGCCGGCAAGCCATTGCGCGCCGACCTGGGGCAAGGTGAGGGCAAGGGTGAAGCCGATGGCCGTGGCCCCCATGGCCGCCAGGTCGCTGACCGCCACGGCCAGCGAGCGCTGGCCGAGCAGCAACGGGTCGCAGACTGCGGGAAAATGCACACCGGTCACGAGCGTGTCGGTGGAGATCGCCAGCTGCTCGCCGGCAGGCAGGTCCAGCAGGGCGCAGTCGTCACCGATGCCCAGGGCCACACCCTCGCCGCCCTGCGCACAAGGCGCGGCGGCAAAGTAATGACGGATCAGCTCGAACTCACCCATGGCTGGTCAGCGCTGTAGTCAGCGCTTGTTCGCCTTGACTTCCGCTTCACGCAGGCGTGGCGCCAGCTTGTCCAGCACGCCGTTGACGAACTTGTGCCCGTCGGTGGCGCCGAAGACCTTCGCCAGTTCCACACCTTCGTTGATGACGACGCGGTACGGCACGTCGGCGCGCATCATGAACTCCCAGGCCGACAGGCGCAGCACGGACAGCTCGACCGGGTCGAGTTCTTCCAGCGGGGTGTCCAGGCAGGGCTTGAGCGCTTCGTCGATCTCGACCTTCTTCGCCGGGACCCCGTGCAGGATCTCGCGGAAGTAGGCACCGTCCACGTCGGAGAAATCGTTATCGACCCGGAACTGCGCTTCCACTTCGTTCAGCGAGTGCTTGGCCATGTGCCACTGATACAGCGCCTGCGTGGCGAGCTTGCGGGCTTCGCGACGCTTGGCGCTCTTCGACGGCTTGCCGGCATCCGCAGGTTTTGGATCGCGCGGGTTGAAACGATCGCTTTCGTCGCTAATCACTTGGCCTCCAACTGCGCCAGCAGGCTGACCATTTCCAGGGCGGACAGGGCAGCTTCACCGCCTTTGTTGCCAGCCTTGGTGCCGGAACGCTCGATGGCTTGCTCGATGGAATCGACGGTCAGCACGCCGAAGGCCACCGGTACACCGAACTCCATGGACACCTGGGCCAGGCCCTTGGTGCATTCGCCCGCGACGTATTCGAAGTGCGGGGTACCGCCACGGATCACGGCGCCCAGGGCGATGATCGCGTTGTACTCGCCTTGCTGGGCGACCTTCTGGGCCACCAGCGGGATTTCGAAGGCGCCCGGGGCACGGATGATGGTGATGTCGCTTTCGCTGACACCGTGGCGTACCAGGGTATCAACGGCGCCGCTTACCAGGCTTTCGACGACGAAGCTGTTGAAGCGGCCAACCACCAAAGCATAGCGACCTTTGGGGGCGATGAAGGTACCTTCGATGGTCTTCAGGGTCATTCCGGTGTTCTCATCTTCAAGAGCGAGGCCGCGCAGCGGCGGCCTCGGGAGGGTTTGGACTCGAGCGGGAGGGCGATCAGGCCGCCTCAAGTCACTCGGAGGGCACGTATTCTACAACTTCCAGATCGAATCCGGATATCGCATTGAACTTCATTGGCGAACTCATCAGGCGCATCTTGCGCACACCGAGGTCGCGCAGGATCTGCGAACCGGCGCCGACGGTGCTGTAGGTGGTCGGTGCCTTGGTCGGTGCATCGCCCGCGCTTTCGCGGATGTGCGCCAGCAGCACGTCGCCGTCCAGCGGGTGGCCCAGCAGCAGCACCACGCCACTGCCGGCCTCGGCCACGGCGCTCATCGCCGCGCGCAGGCTCCAGCGGCCCGGCTGCTTGACCATCAGCAGGTCGCGCAGCGGATCCATGTTGTGCACACGCACCAGGGTCGGCTCCTCGGCGCAGATCTTGCCCAGGGTCAAGGCCATGTGCACGTCGCCTTCCACCGCGTCGCGGTAGGTGACCAGGTTGAACTGGCCCAGCTCGCTGTCCAGCGGTTGCTCGGAGACGCGCTGCACGGTGCGCTCGTGGATCATGCGGTAGTGGATCAGGTCGGCGATGGTGCCGATCTTCAGGTTGTGCTCGGCGGCGAACACTTCCAGCTCGGCACGGCGCGACATGGTGCCGTCGTCGTTCATCACCTCGCAGATCACCCCGCTCGGCTCGAAGCCGGCCATGCGCGCCAGGTCGCAGGCCGCCTCGGTGTGGCCGGCGCGGGCCAGGGTGCCGCCGGGCTGGGCCATCAGCGGGAAGATATGGCCAGGGCTGACGATATCGTCGGCCTTGGCGTCCTTGGCCGCGGCGGCCTGCACGGTGCGTGCGCGGTCCGCGGCGGAGATGCCGGTGGTGACGCCTTCGGCAGCTTCGATCGACACGGTGAACTTGGTGCCGAAGCCCGAGCCGTTGCGCGGGGCCATCAGCGGCAGCTTGAGGGTTTCGCAGCGCTCGCGGGTCATCGGCATGCAGATCAGGCCACGGCCATGCTTGGCCATGAAGTTGATGTGCTCGGCCTGGCAACACTCGGCGGCCATGATGATGTCGCCTTCATTCTCACGGTCTTCGTCGTCCATGAGGATGACCATTTTGCCCTGGCGGATGTCTTCGACCAGTTCTTCGATGCTGTTGAGCGCCACGCGGCACCCCCTTCTCAATCAGGATTTCAAGAAGCCGTTGGCGGCCAGGAAGCTTTCGGTGATGCCACTGCCCTTGCTCGGTTCGGCGGCCTTGTCGCCCAGCAGCAGGCGCTCCAGGTAACGGGCCAGCAGGTCGACCTCAAGGTTAACCCGACGCCCTGGGCGGTAGTCGGCCATGATGGTTTCGGACAGGGTGTGCGGGACGATGGTCAGCTCGAACTCGGCGCCGTCGACCTCGTTGACCGTCAGGCTGGTGCCGTCGACGGTGATCGAACCCTTGTGGGCGATGTACTTGGCCAGCTCTTTCGGGGCACGCACCCGGAACTGGATGGCGCGGGCGTTATCGGCACGCGAGACGATCTCGCCGACGCCGTCGACATGGCCGCTGACCAGGTGGCCGCCCAGGCGGGTGGTCGGGGTCAGGGCCTTTTCCAGGTTGACCCGGCTGCCGCTCTTGAGGTCGACCATGGCGGTGCGCTTGAGGGTCTCGACGCTGACATCGGCCCAGAAGCCATTGCCAGGCAGCTCGACGGCGGTCAGGCACACGCCGTTGACGGCGATGCTGTCGCCGAGCTTGACGTCGCCCAGGTCGAGCTTGCCGGTTTCGACGTAGACGCGCACGTCACCGCCCTTGGGGGTGAGGCTGCGGATGGTGCCGATGGATTCGATGATGCCGGTGAACATGGTGTTCTCCTCAAATACGGGCTGCGCCACGGTCTGTACGGCGCAAGCCAGGCATTATACGCCGCTGGCCGGCAGGGGGACGGCAGTGACCCGCCAGTCATCGCCGACCGCGCGCATTTCGGTGATTTTCAGCCGCGGCGCCTCGCTCATCTTCGCCAGCGGCCAGTCCAGCAGCGGGCGTGCGGCGGAGCCGAGGAAGGTGCCGGCGACGAACAGCTGGTACTCGTCGACCAGGCCCAGGCGGGCGAACGCGCCCACCAGGCCGGCGCCGGCCTCCAGCAGGATTTCGTTGACGCCGCGGGCGGCCAGGGCGCGCAGCAAGGCCGGCAGGTCGACGCGGCCGTCGTCCCCCGGCAGGTTGAGCAGCTCGTGACCGGCGGCGGCATAGCGCGGATCAGCGCCCGCGGCGCTGACCACCAACGCCGGGCCGGCCTGGAAAAACGCCGCGTCCAGCGGCAGGCGCAGACGCCCGTCGACCAGCACGCGCAGTGGCGGGCGCGCCACGGCCAGGGCGGTGAGCTCATCATCCAGGCCCAGTTCCGCGCCGCGCACGGTCATCCGCGCGTTGTCGCACAGCACGCTCTCGGCGCTGGTCAGCACCACGCTGGAACGGGCGCGCAAGCGCTGCACCGCGGCCCGCGCCGCCGGGCCGGTGATCCACTGGCTCTCGCCGCTGGCCATGGCGGTGCGCCCATCCAGGCTCATGGCCAGCTTGGCCCGCACGAACGGCAAGCCATGCTCCATGCGCTTGAGAAAACCGGGGTTGAGCGCGCGGGCCTCGGCCTCGAGCACGCCGCTGGCCACGGCGATGCCGGCCTCGCGCAGGCGCCGCAGGCCATTGCCGGCCACTTGCGGGTTAGGGTCTTGCATGGCCGCCACCACCCGGGCCACGCCGGCCTTGACCAGCGCCTCGGCGCACGGCGGCGTGCGGCCATGGTGGCTGCACGGCTCGAGGGTCACGTAGGCGCAGGCGCCACGGGCACGCTCGCCGGCCTGGCGCAACGCATGCACCTCGGCGTGCGGTTCGCCGGCGCGTACATGCCAGCCCTCGCCAACCACCTCGCCGTCGCGCACGATCACACAGCCTACGCGCGGGTTGGGGTGGGTGCTGTAGAGGCCCTTGCGGGCCAGTTCCACGGCCCGGGCCATGTAGTGGGCGTCGAGAATGGCTTGGCTGGACATGCTTACTCTTTGGCTGGCTCGCGGGCCAGGCGGTCGATTTCTTCGCGGAATTCGTCGAGGTCCTGGAAGCGCCGGTAGACCGAGGCGAAACGAATATAGGCGACTTCGTCGAGCTTGCGCAGCTCGGCCATCACCATCTCGCCGACCACCAGCGACTTGACCTCGCGCTCGCCGGTGGCGCGCAGGCGGCTCTTGATATGCGCCAACGCCGCTTCCAGGCGCTCGACGCTGACCGGGCGCTTTTCCAGGGCGCGCTGCATGCCGGCACGCAGCTTGTCTTCGTCGAAGGGCTGGCGGGTGCCGTCCTGCTTGATCAGGCGGGGCAGGACCAGTTCGGCGGTTTCGAATGTGGTGAAGCGCTCGCCGCAGGCGACGCACTCACGGCGGCGACGCACCTGTTCGCCCTCGGCGACCAGGCGCGAGTCGATGACCTTGGTGTCGTTGGCACCGCAAAAGGGACAGTGCATGGTGGCAGGCAACAAAAAAAGGGAGGGCCATGGTAGCGCATTGCACTGGCAAGACAAGCCAAAGGGGTTACCATCCATGCAAATCTGCCCGTGAAGGATCATCCCATGCACTATCGAGCGCTCGTCGTGCTGTGCTGCGCCGCCCTGCTCGCCGCCTGCGGCAGCGACCGGCCCAAGCCCGAACAGGCCCCGCCGCCGGCACCGGCCAAGGTGGCGAAGAAAACCCAGCCGCTGGGGCCACTGCCGGCCTACCAGCGCGAGCTCAGCGGCACCCTGATCGATATTCCCGCCGGCGCCGACGTGGAACTGGCCCTGCTGGTCATCGATGAGCGCGGCCGCCCGCAGCGCCTGCTGGCCAGCAGCAACCTGACCGGCACCGGCCAGGCCCTGCCCTACCAGTTACGCTTCAACCCCGAGGCCTTCCCGGCCGGTGCCCGTGTCGAGCTGCGCGGCCGCGCCAGCCGCTCCGGCCAGTTGATCCTGCACCTGCAACCGGTACGTATTGCCCAGGCACAGACCCAGGCCACCGGCCCACTGCGCTTCGAAAAGGCCCCATAAATGGCGCCACACGCCCTGCAGCAGGCCCTCAGCGGCCTGATCGGCGAAGCGCGGCTGGTGGTCAGCGACCTGCCCGGCTGCGCGCTGAAGCTCTGGCTGATCGACGACCAGAACATGGACCGCGCCTTCAGCAGCGAGGAAACCCGGCGCATCCTTGAAGAGCCGCCCTACTGGAGCTTCTGCTGGGCCAGCGGCCTGGCCATGGCCCGCTACCTGGCCGAACGGCCGGCCTGGGTGCGCGGCAAGCGGGTGCTGGATTTCGGCGCCGGCTCCGGCATCGCCGGGATCGCCGCCGCCCAGGCGGGTGCGCTGGAGGTGGTGGCCTGCGACCTCGACCCGCTGGCCCTGGACGCCTGCCGGGCCAATGCGGCGCTCAACGGCGTCGAGCTGAGCTACAGCAGCGATTTTTTCGCCGAGGCCGACCGCTTCGACCTGGTCCTGGTCGCCGACGTCCTGTACGACCGCGCCAACCTGCCGCTGCTGGACCAGTTCCTCAGCCGCGCGCGCCAGGCGCTGGTCGCCGACTCGCGGGTCCGCGACTTCAACCATCCGCTGTACCGCCCGCTCGGGGTGCTCGAGGCGCTGACCTTGCCGGACCTGGCCGAGCCGCACGAATTCCGCCGGGTCAGCCTGTACCACGCCAGCCGCGAGCCTTTATAGTGGTGGCATTCACGGATTTGCGAGAGTCACGATGAGCCAAGCTCCTGATAACACAAGCCTACCGTTTATCTTCGATGCCACCGACGCCACCTTCCAGCAACTGGTCATCGAGAACTCCTTCCACAAGCCGGTGCTGGTCGACTTCTGGGCCGAGTGGTGCGCGCCGTGCAAGGCGCTGATGCCGCTGCTGGCGAAGATTACCGAGGGCTACCAGGGCGAATTGCTGCTGGCCAAGGTCAACTGCGATGTCGAGCAACAGGTCGTCGCCCAGTTCGGCATCCGCAGCTTGCCGACCGTGGTGCTGTTCAAGGATGGCCAGCCGGTCGACGGTTTTGCCGGCGCGCAACCCGAGTCGGCCATTCGCGCCATGCTCGAACCCCATGTACAGATGCCCGCGGCCCCTGTCGCCGCGCCGCTGGAGCAGGCCAAGGCACTGTTCGCCGAAAGCCGTTTCAGCGAGGCCGAGGCGCTGCTGCAGGTGCTGCTGGGTGAAGACAACAGCAATGCCGAGGCGCTGATCCTCTATGCCCGCTGCCTGGCCGAACGTGGTGAACTGGGCGAGGCCCAGGTGGTGCTGGACGCGGTCAAGACCGACGAGCACAAGGCCGCCCTGGCCGGCGCCAAGGCCCAGCTGACCTTCCTGCGCCAGGCCGCCACGCTGCCGGAGGCCGCCGAGCTGAAGAGCCGCCTGGCGCAGAACCCGCAGGACGACCAGGCCAGCTACCAGCTATGCATCCAGCAGCTGGCGCGCCAGCAGTACGAAGCGGCGCTGGATGGGCTGCTGAAGCTGTTCCAGCGCAATCGCGGCTATGAGAATGGCTTGCCGCAGAAAGCCTTGCTGCAGGTGTTCGAACTGCTGGGCAACGAGCATCCGCTGGTCGGCGTGTACCGTCGCAAGCTCTCGGCAGCGATGTTCTAGATAAACCGCTGTTCGCCAGCAAGGCTGGCTCCTACAGGTATCACGCCGCCCGCATGATGGGGCCATGCACTGTGTAGGAGCCAGCCTTGCTGGCCAATGGCAGCAACACGGCGGTCACCCCACCCAGTGATACACCGGCGCATCCGCGCCACTTTCCACCTTGACCTCACTGCTGTGGCGCAAGCGCACCAGCAATCGCTTGCCTGCCGCGACACTGCCAGCCAGCCCTTCCAGGCGCTCCAGCAACTCCGGCCCGCCCATCTGCCCGGCCTGGCGCAGTACCTCGCGCGCGGCCAGCCACTGCCCGTCATCCTGGCGCGGCGCTAGACCTGCGCTGGCCTGAACGGCCTCGACCACGGCAGGCGCTTCCAGGCGCCGTCCCAGCTGCGCCCACTCTTCAGGCGCCAGCTCGATGGTCAAGTCCACCGGCCAGTCACCGATCTGTCCACGAATTCTCACGCTGCCTTCCTCGATCCTGAGCTTGAATGCAGCCATGCTCCCACGAACATGAAACCTGTGCCAGGCAGGCTGGCGAGACAAATAAAAGTTGTTATAACATTACCAAATCATTCCAAGCCGCCCCTGGAGTCGTCCATGCGTCGTCTGTTGCTCGCCTTGCCCTTCGCCCTGTTGCCCCTGGCCGTGGCCCATGCCCACGACGACCATGATCACGACCATGCCCATGGCACCCTCGGCGCCCATGAGCACGGCGTGGCCAAACTCAACGCGGTGCTCGACGGCAACACCCTGGAGCTTGAGCTGGACAGCCCCGCGATGAACCTGGTCGGCTTCGAGCACACCCCCAGCAGCGCCGCCGATAAGGCCAAGGTCGCCGCCGCCCGCCAGCAACTGGAACAACCGCTGACACTGTTCGGCCTGGCCCCAGCCGCCGCCTGCAAGGACGACGCCCAGGAGCTGCAAAGCCCGCTGTTCGAAGCCTCCGAGCAACACGGCCACAGCCACGCCGACATCAACGCGCATTACCAGTTGGCCTGCGCGGCCCCGGCCAAACTCAGCCAGATCGACCTTGGCCCCTTGTTCAAGGCCTTCCCGCAAACCCAGAAGATCACCGTGCAGCTGATCGGCCCGAACGGCCAGAAAGGCGTGGAGGCGACGCCTGCCAAGGCCGTGGTCGCATTCTGAATGGGCCAGCCGCTGATCGAACTGCGTGACCTGGTGTTCGCCTGGCCCGGCCAGGCGCCGCTGCTGGATATCCCGGCGTTGCGCCTGGAGGCTGGCGAGGCGCTGTTCCTCAAGGGCCCCAGCGGCAGCGGCAAGACCACCTTGCTGGGCCTGCTCGGCGGGGTCAACCGCCCAGGCCAGGGCAGCATCGAGCTGCTTGGCCAGGACTTGGCGAGCCTGGGCCAAGGTGCCCGCGATCGTTTCCGTGTCGATCACACCGGCTACATCTTCCAGCAGTTCAACCTGCTGCCGTTTCTCTCGGTGCGCGAGAACGTCGAACTGCCCTGCCGCTTCTCGAAAAGCCGGGCGGCGCGGGCCTGCCAACGCCATGGCGGCATCGACCAGGCCGCCGCCCAATTGCTCGCCCACCTTGGCCTGGACGACCCGGCATTGCTCGCGCGCCGCGCCGACAGCCTGTCGATCGGCCAACAGCAGCGGGTGGCCGCCGCTCGTGCGCTGATCGGCCAGCCGGAGCTGGTAATCGCCGACGAACCCACTTCGGCGCTCGACGCCGACAACCGCGAGGCCTTTATCCGCCTGCTGTTCGAAGAATGCCGTGCGGCCGGTGCCAGCCTGCTGTTCGTCAGCCACGACCAGAGCCTGGCGCCGCTGTTCGACCGTCACCTGTCGCTGGCCGAACTCAACCGCGCCGCCACGCCCCGGGAGGCCTGATGTACCTGCTCCGCCTTGCCCTGGCCAGCCTGGCCAACCGCCGCTTCAGCGCCTTGCTGACCGCCTTCGCCATAGCCCTCTCGGTGTGCCTGCTGCTGGCGGTGGAACGGGTCCGCACCGAAGCCCGCGCCAGCTTCGCCAGCACCATCAGCGGTACCGACCTGATCGTCGGCGCGCGCTCAGGGTCGGTGAACCTGCTGTTGTACTCGGTGTTTCGCATCGGCAACGCCACCAACAACATCCGCTGGGACAGCTACCAGCATTACGCCCAGGATCCCCGGGTGAAGTGGGCGATCCCCATCTCGCTGGGCGACTCGCACCGGGGCTACCGGGTACTGGGCACCACCGGCGACTATTTCAGCCATTACCAGTACGGCCGTCGCCAGCACCTGGCGCTGGACCAGGGTCGGCCCTTCGCCGACGACCCCTTCGAGGTGGTACTCGGCGCCGAAGTCGCCGAGGCGCTGCACTACAAGCTGGGCGACACCTTGGTTTTGGCCCACGGTGTCGCCGCCATCAGCCTGGTCAAGCACGACGACAAGCCCTTCACCGTGGTCGGCGTGCTCAAGCGCACCGGCACGCCCGTGGACCGCACCCTGCACATCAGCCTGGGCGGCATGGAGGCGATCCATATCGACTGGCACAACGGCGTGCCAGCCCGCGGCGCCGGGCGCATCAGCGCCGAACAGGCGCGCAGCATGGACTTGCAGCCCAGCGCCATCACCGCTTTCATGCTCGGGCTCAACAGCAAGATCGCCACCTTCAGCCTGCAGCGCGAGATCAACGAGTTCCGCGGCGAGCCGCTGCTGGCGATTCTCCCCGGCGTGGCCCTGCAGGAGCTGTGGAGCCTGATGGGCACCGCCGAGCAGGCGCTGTTCGTGGTGTCGCTGTTCGTCGTGCTGACCGGCTTGATCGGCATGCTCACGGCCATCCTCACCAGCCTCAACGAACGCCGCCGGGAAATGGCCATCCTGCGCTCCGTGGGCGCGCGGCCCTGGCATATCGCCGGGCTGCTGGTGCTGGAGGCCCTGGCCCTGGCCCTGGCCGGGATCGCCGCCGGGCTAGGCTTGCTGTACGCGGGGATCGCCCTGGCGCAAGGCTATGTGCAGGCCAACTACGGTCTGTACCTGCCGCTGGCCTGGCCCAGCACCCACGAATGGACGCTGCTGGCGATCATCCTCGGCGCGGCGCTGCTGATGGGCAGCGTGCCAGCCTGGCGCGCCTATCGGCAGTCGCTGGCCGATGGCCTGTCGATTCACCTGTGAGAATGCCATGACCCTGCAAGCCCGCGCCTACCCCGCCTGGATACTGCTCGCGCTACTGTGGCTGCCCCTTGCCTGCTGGGCGGCGGAACCTCGCGAACTGGACTGGCCCGCACTGATCCCCGAGGGCGCCCCGGTCATCCCAGCGCAACTGACGCCGCTGCATGACCTGTCGCAGATCAGCAGTGCGCTCGCCGAGTCCGCCCCCGCCGCCCGCCAGCAAGCGCCCGACGCCCCGGTGGTAAAGGCGCTGGACGGCCAGGCGGTGAAGATCCCCGGCTACATCGTGCCCCTGGAGGTCAGCGAAGAAGGCCGCACCACCGAATTCCTGCTGGTGCCCTACTACGGCGCCTGCATCCACGTGCCGCCACCACCGTCGAACCAGATCGTGCACATCTTCAGCGAAATGGGCGTGCGTATCGAGGACCTCTACCAGCCGTACTGGATCGAGGGCACGCTGAACGTCAAGGCAAGCAGCAGCGAACTGGCCGACGCCGGTTACCAGATGGAAGCCGAGAAAATCTACGCCTATGAGCTGAAGTGAGCACTGTTGCCAGCCAATGACGTGGCTTCGTTGAGCTGGGTCAAACTTTCTGTTTAGTCAGCTTCGTACCATTGGACTACTCGATTACTCACGTCCTCTGGGAGCTTCCATGAACAAGTCCTTGCTCGGTGCCTCGCTCGTCGCGTTGGCGCTTGCAGCCCCTGTTGCCCACGCCCACAAGGCTGGCGATTTCATCGTCCGCGCGGGTGCCGCCACCGTCTCGCCCAACGAAGACAGCAGCGCACTGAAACTCAACGGCGCCAAGGTCTCGGGCACCAAGGCAACCGTCGACAGCGACACCCAGCTGGGCCTGGCCTTCGCCTATATGCTCACCGACCACATCGGCCTCGAGCTGCTGGCCGCCACGCCGTTCAAGCACACCGTTGGCGTGAAAGGCCTGGGCGGCGGCCTGGATGGCAAGCTGGCCGACATCAAGCAACTGCCGCCGACCCTGTCGCTGCAGTACTACCCAATGGCCCCTTCCTCGAAGTTCCAGCCTTACGCTGGCGTGGGCATCAACTACACCCTGTTCTTCGATGAAGACCTGAGCAGCAACCGCAAGGCCCAGGGCTTCAGCAACATGAAGCTGCAGGACTCGATCGGTATCGCCGGCCAACTGGGCATGGACTACATGATCACCGACAACCTGCTGTTCAACGCCGCGGTCTGGTACGTCGACATCGACACCAAGGCTACCATCGACGGCCCGACTGCCCTGGGCGTCGGCAAGACCAAGGTCGACGTCGACCTCGACCCATGGGTCTACATGGTCGGTATCGGCTACAAGTTCTGATGCAACGCCTTGGCGCAGGTACCAGCCTTGCTGGCGCCTGCCCAAGGCTGCTGGAACCACCAGCAGCCCCCAGCCAACGCGCTGATCCCCGCCCCCAATCCGCACACCGCCCACCATCCCCACTGGCCATACACCCAGGTCGCCGCCACTGCGCCCAGGCCACTGCCCACCGAATAGCAGCACATGTAGGCGCCTATCAGGCGGCTGGCGATCTCGCCGCGCCCGGCCAACAGCAGGCTCTGACTGGTCACATGCACCGCCTGTACCGCCAGGTCGAGCAGCAACACGCCGATCACCAGCGCCAGCAGCGACTGTTCGAGAAAGGCCGTGGGCAGCCATGACAAGGTCAACAGCCCCAGCGCCAAGCCCGTGATGCGCCGCCCCTGCCCCTGATCGGCCAGGCGCCCGGCGCGTGATGCCGCCAGGGCGCCGGCGATTCCCGCGAGGCCGAACAGACCGACCTGGGTGTGATCCAGCATCAGCGGCGCCGCGCTCAAGGGCAGCACCATGGCGCTCCAGAGCACGCTGAAGGCGGCGAACACCAGCAACGCCAACAGCCCGCGCTGGCGCAACAGCCGGTCATGCCGGTACAGGCCCAGCACCGAATGCAGTAACGCCCAGTACCCCGGCCGCACGCCTTGCGCTCGGGCCGCGGGCAAGCGCCAGGCCAGCACCGCGCCCATCAGCAGCGTGAGCCCGGCGGCGCCGAAGTAGACACCGCGCCAGCCCAGCCGGTCAGCCACCAGCCCCGACACCAGCCGGGCCAGCAGGATGCCCAGCACCACGCCACTGGTGACCGTGCCCACCGCCTGGCCCTGTTGCGCGGGGCTGGCCAAGGTGACGGCATGCGCCACCAGCACCTGCACCACGACCGCCACCAGCCCGACCAGGGCCACGGCCCCCAGCAACATCGCCCAACGCGTGGCCAGCGCCACTGCCAGCAAGGCACCGGCCGCGACCAGCAACTGGGCAGTGATCAACCGACGACGGTCGAGCAGATCGCCCAACGGCACGATCAGCAGCAGGCCCAGGGCGTAACCCGCCTGGGTCATGCCCACCACCAGGCCGGCATGGGCGGGGTCGATGCCGAAGCTGGCCGCCATCGACTCCAGCAGCGGCTGGGCCAGGTACACGGTGGCAACGGCCAAGGCGCAGGCCGCCGCCAGCAACAGGGTCATGCCGCGACTGAGCGATTGAGGCGCAGAGCAGGTGCAGGTCATCAGCAATACCTCGGCAATCTGGTTTCAAATTAAAACCACATGATGGATTTCTAGCAAACCTGGTTTTAATCTGCAACCAGATATCACGGAGGTCCCCGATGCTCGATGACAACAACCAACAATGCCCGGTGGCCCGCGCCCTGGAGGTGCTGGGCGACCGCTGGGCGCTGATGATCCTGCGTGACGCGTTCGACGGGTTGCGGCGCTTCAGCGAGCTGCAGAAAAACCTCGGGCTGGCCAAGAACATCCTGGCCGGACGACTGAAGCTGCTGGTGGAGGCCGGCTTGCTGGTCCAGCAACCCGCCTCGGATGGCAGCGCCTACAAGGAATACGTGCTGACGGACAAGGGCCGCTCGGTGTTTCCGGTCGTGGTCGGTCTACGCCAGTGGGGGGAGCGGTTTCTGTTCGAGGCCGGCGAGCCTCGCTCGCAACTGCTCGATGATCGCGCGCAGCCCTTGGAAACCCTGCAGGTGCGGGCCAAGGATGGGCGGGTGCTGGGGCCGGAGGATTGCCGCCGGCGAGTGGTCCGGCATGCGTGATACCCGGCCCTACGCGCCGCCTGCAGGAGCGGCGACTCAGGCCTTGCCCAGCAGCCGCGCCAGGCCTTCGACGAAGGGCGTCGGCGCGGGGAACGCGAAACGCGCCAGCAACCGCGCATTGTCCGCTCGCGAATGACGAATATCGCCCGAACGCGCCGGGCCATGACTGATTGCCGGCAGGCTGCCAACCACTTGCTCCAGCGCCTTGAGCAGCTGGTTGAGCGAAGTGGCCTGGTTCAGGCCGATATTCACCGCGCCCTCTTGCACCGACGGCAGTTCCAGCGCCTGGATCATCACCTGCACCAGGTCACCGACGTACAGGAAGTCACGGGTCTGCTCGCCGTCGCCGAACACCATGATCGGCTTGCCGCTGGTGGCGCGCTCGCAGAAGATGCTGATCACCCCGGAGTACGGCGAGGACGGGTCCTGGCGTGGCCCGAAGATATTGAAGAAGCGGAACACCACCGGTTCCAGGCCATGCTGGCGACGGTAGAAGTCCAGGTACTGCTCGCTGGCCAGCTTGTCCACCGCATAGGGGGTCAAGGGCGCCTTGGGCGTGTCCTCGGCGATCGACTGGCCTTCGCCGTTGTTGCCGTACACCGCCGCGCTGGAGGCGAACAGCACCCGCCGTACACCGCTCAGGCGCATGGCTTCGCAGACGTTGAGGGTGCCGATGAAGTTGCTCTGGTGGGTCTTGACCGGGTCTTCCACCGAGGCCTGCACCGAGGCCACCGCGGCCAGGTGCACCACCGCCTGGCAGCCAGCGGCGGCGCGCGCCACCAGGGCCGCGTCGGCAACATCGCCCTCGAGCAGCTCCAGGCGCGGATGGCCCAACTGCAGGTTGTCGCGCTTGCCGGTCGACAGGTCGTCGAGCACGCGCACCGCGTAGCCTTTTTCCAGCAACGCATCGCACAGGTGGGAGCCAATGAAGCCGGCACCGCCGGTGATCAGGATGGGGGCGTCAGCCATGTCGGTAGAAACGGTCCAGTAGGGGCGGCAAGCCGGCGCGCCAGGCACGCGGCTTGATGCCGAAAGTATGAAGGATCTTCTTGCAGGCCAGCACCGCGTGTTGCGGCTCTTCGCTGGCATCCGGCCGCGCCGCATGGGCCTGGGCGGTCGGCGCCTGCACAGCCAGCTTGCGCCACTGCCCGGCCTCGGCCAGGATCGCCTGGCCCAGCGCCAGCGGCGTGGTGGCCTCGTTGCCGGCGTAATGATAGGTGCCCCACAGCGGCGCCTGGCAATCGAGCTGCTTGAGCACCGAGAGGATCACCCGCGCGGCGTCGTCCACCGGCGTCGGGTTGCCACGCCGGTCATCGGCCAGCAGCAGTTCCTGGGGTTGCTCGGCGCGGGTCAGGAAGCGCCCGAGGGCGCCATCGAGGCTTTCATCCAGCAGCCAGCCAAAGCGCAGCAGCACATGCTGCGGGCAAGTGGCGCGCACACTCTGCTCGATGCGCCATAGCGCCTGGCCGCGCAGGCCGAGCGGCACCGGCTCGTCCTTCTCGCTGTAGGCGGTAGCCCGCGAACCATCGAACACCCGGTAGCTGGAAGGCTGCACCAGGATCATCTCGTGATGCTGGCACAGCTCGGCAAGCCGCTCCACCGCCCGCTCCTGCTGGGCCAGGCGCGGCTCGCTGACCGCCTCGGCCTGGAACCAGTCGAAGTAATAAGCCAGGTTGATGACAGCATCCGGGCGCTGCTCGTCGAGCAGCAGGGTCAGGCTGGCCGGGTCCCAGCCGTGCTCCGGCGGACGCGGCGCCAGGAAGGCGATGTCTTCCTCGGCCCCGAGGCGAATCAGCGCTTGCCCGAGGGCATTGCCACCACCCAACAGCATCAGGCGCATACGCATAGAGTCAACAGGTCCGCTCAGGTCGAAGGAGGAAGCGGCCATTTTGCTGTTTCCTACAGGGGAAGTCCAACGCAGGCCCGGCCATGCGCCTGTTGCGCGTCGATTTGTCCGCCCCGTCGCGCTGTTCCGCCCTTGCTGTGAGCTACTTATACTGCGCCATGCATGTTCAAGGAGACGCACATGGACACCGAGTCGATCCTCCCGCAGCGCAGCCAATGGCAATTCGATGAACCCGCCCCCGGCACCGAGCGATTCGTCGAGGAACGGTTCGACGGCTATAGCCAGCAGGCACGCCTGCTGCTGCCAGCGCATGAGCGAGCGCCAGCCGCCTTCGTCATTGGCGGTGCGCGTTCTGACTTCACCCGGCTCAACCCGCTGCTGTACCGCTTGCAGCAACAGGGCATCGGCTCGCTGACCGGCAACCTGTCCGGCCACAGCCTGGCCAGCGAGCCCGGGGCCCGGGAGGCCTCGCTGGCCAGCAATCTCGATGAAGCCTTGCGCTTTCACCAGCACCTCGACAGCCGCAGCGATACCTTGATCGGCCACAGCCTGGGCGCAGCCATCGCCCTGAAGCTGGCGGCGCAACGTCCAAGCGTGCGCAAGCTGGTGCTGATCTGCCCGGCGGTCTATCCCGATGCGGCCCATACCGCGCCCTTCGGCCCGGCGTTCACGGCGGCCATCCGCAAGCCATTCGCCTTTCTCGAATGCGACAGCTATGAGTTCCTGCGCCAGTTCCAGGGCCGGGTACTGCTGGTGATCGGCGAATACGACGGGCTCAACTCCAAGGTGCATGGCCAGGGCGCGGGGACCTCGGCGGGCACCCGGCGGCTGGCAGGGGTGGAGCGATACAGTCCTATCCCGGAAGAAGTCACCCATACACTGTTGCGCTCGGTACCGGCGCCCCACGTCGAATGCCTGATGCTCACCGACTGCGACCATGGCATCGCCGCGCACCTGCGCGAGCGGCCAGAGGTGGCGGATCAGGTGGCGGCAGCGGTGGCGGCATTCATGCTCGAACGCTGATTGTTGGCAGCCCGGGAACTGGCGTGGAAGCGGGCTTGCCCCGCGATACCGGCCTCGCCGTGTCCTGCTCCGCGGCGCCTGTTTCGCCAGCAAGGCTGGCGCCTACAGGAAGGTGTGCGCAGGGTTCATTCGATTTCGAACAGACCGTTGCTGACCATCCCCGCGCTCAGGCGATCGCGGATATCGTCATCGATCCGTGGGTCATCCGGCCGGTACAGTTTTATTTGGCGGAAGGCGTTGATGCGATTGATCTCTTCCCCCAGGTACTCCCACACCACCCGGGTGCAGGCCGGGTTGCGCCGGTCGCCGCTGGATACGCCGGTCTTGAGCCCGTTCAGGCGGCTGATACGGCTCTTGAAGCTGGGGATGAGGATGGTCTGGCTCATCTCGTTCAGGGTCAGCGACTCGTAGTCGATCAGGAACATCCGGTCCTGCAACTGGAACGCCGCCCCCAGGTAGCGGCAGCGCACCTCGGCCTGCTGGTCGTTGCCAATGCCGCGCTCCTGGCGCTCCTGGCGCTCGAACAGGAAACTGCCGCGCTCTTCCCACAGATGCACCAGCGACACCAGGATCGACCCTGGCACCGACATGCAATTGGAATACTCGAAGTAGTAACCGCAGTAGCGCGACAGGTTGCCCGCTTCTTTATGCAGTGGCTTGAACAGTTCACTGATCGGGTCGTCCTGCTGGCCGACACGCTGCTCGGGGTTGCGCGCGCCGATCAGGCGGGCGAACTGTTCGGCCGGCAGCCCCAGTTCGTAATCCTCGACGCCGAAGAAGTCGCCGATGCGCTTGAGGTTGTACGCCGTCGGCCGGCTCTGGCCGCTCAGGTACTTGTTGAATTGCGCCCGGTTGATCGACAGCTGCCGGCAAACCTCGGAGATAGAGCGGTAATGGCTGCACGCCAATTTGAGGTTGATAGCGAATTGATCGCCCATGATGCACGGGTCCAGATGATGCGAGTGATGCCAGTCTAGCATCAACTCGCACCAAAATGGAGCAACCCGCGAAATTGTAACCACAGTTGTCATGGCCAACCATGCGCCCCCAATGAATAGCGGTGCGCCTGCCGTCCGCTGGTCTTTCCACGCGAAGAATAAGAATCGAGGTCATTTTTCAATGCTCGAAGCACTCAACGATTTCCTTTCGGGGAAACTCCTCATCGTGCTGATCGTCGGACTCGGCGGTTACTTCACCATCCGCTCTCGGTTCGTCCAGTTCCGCCACTTCGGCCACATGTTCGGTGTGTTCAAGGAATCCCTTCGCGGCCAGGCAGGCCAACTGAGCTCGTTCCAGGCCCTGATGCTGAGCCTGGCCGGCCGTGTCGGCGCCGGTAACATCGCCGGTGTCGGTATCGCCGTGACCCTCGGCGGCCCTGGCGCGGTGTTCTGGATGTGGGTCACCGCCCTGGTGGGCATGGCCAGCAGCTTCTTCGAATGCACCCTGGCCCAGGTCTACAAGCGCGCCGACGGCGACGGCCTGTACCGCGGCGGCCCGGCGTACTACATCGAACACGGCCTGAAGCTGAAAAGCATGGCGATCGTGTTCTCGATCCTGCTGCTGGTCACCTACGGCTTCGCCTTCATCGGCCTGCAGTCGTACACCGTGACCCACTCGCTGCAGAACGCCTTTGCCTTCGACCCCAAGCACACCGGCATCGTCCTCGCCGTGCTGCTGGCCATCACCTTCATCGGCGGCATCAAGCGCATCGCCGCGGTGTCCGACTTGCTGGTGCCGGTCAAGACCCTGGCCTACATCGGCGTGACCCTGTACGTGATCGGCACCCAGATCGAACACGTGCCGGCGATGCTGGAAACCATCTTCAAGAGCGCCTTCGGCCTCGACCCGGCGTTCGGCGGCCTGCTCGGCAGCGCCATCGTCATGGGCGTGAAGCGGGGTGTGTTCGCCAACGAAGCCGGCCTGGGCAGCGCGCCGAACGTCGCCGCCGTGGCGGCCGTGAAGCACCCGGGCGCCCAGGGCGTGGTCCAGGCGTTCAGCGTGTTCCTGGATACCTTCGTGATCTGCACCTGCACCGCGCTGCTGATCCTGCTGTCGGGCTTCTACACCCCGGGCTTCGAAGGTGATGGCATCGTCCTGACGCAAAACTCGCTGGCCGCGGTGGTCGGTGACTGGGGCCGGGTGTTCGTCAGCGTCGCGCTGTCGCTGTTCGTCTTCACCTGCATCCTCTACAACTACTACCTGGGCGAGAACAGCCTGCAGTTCCTCAGCCGCAATCGCGCCGTGCTGATGACCTTCCGCGGCCTGGTACTGGCGCTGGTGATCTGGGGTTCGATGCAGGACCTGTCGACGGTGTTCGCCTTCGCCGACATCACCATGACCTGCCTGGCGTTCGTCAACCTGATCGCCCTGGCCCTGCTGTTCAAAGTCGGCCTGCGCGTAATGCGCGACTACGACGACCAGCGCAAGGCGGGCATCAAGCAGCCGGTGTTCGATTCCAGCAAGTTTACCGACCTGGACCTGGACCGCGCCGCCTGGCCGGCCAACCCGCAGGCTGCAACAGCTGCTGACAAAGCCGCCGCCCCGGCGCCAGCGCAGCACTGATACCCTGCCCTGCCACAGCCGCCCCGCTCGCGGGCGGCTGCCTCTTCCTTCGCTACATCGCTACGGAATGCTTCCATGCGTGCAGTCAAGAATCTTCTCGTCCTTTACACCGGTGGCACCATCGGCATGCTGCAGACCGCCGAAGGCCTGGCGCCGGCCGGTGGCTTCGAAGCGCGCATGCGCGAACATTTTGCCGCCTGCGGCGATGCGCCAAAGCTGCAGTGGTCGCTGCGTGAGCTGAGCCCGCTGATCGACAGCGCCAACATGCAGCAGGCCAACTGGCTGGCGATGCGCGAGGCCATCGTCGAGGCGGTCGAGCGCGATGGCCATGACGGGGTGCTGGTGCTGCATGGCACCGATACCTTGGCCTACAGCGCCGCGGCCTTGTCGTTCCTGCTGCTGGGCCTGCCGGTGCCGGTGCTGCTGACCGGTTCCATGCTGCCGGCCGGCGCGCCTGGCAGCGACGCCTGGGCCAACCTGGTCGGCGCCCTGAAGCTGTTCGAAAGCGGGTTGGAGCCAGGCGTGCAGTTGTTCTTCCACGGCCAGTTGCTGCATGGCTGCCGTGCGTCCAAGCTGCGCAGCGAGGCGTTCGACGCCTTCAAGGCGCTACCGCGCCAGCGCGACGGCGAACGGGCAGCAGAGCTGCCGGCACGCCTGGATTACCGCCAGCCGCGCCAGCCTGTGAGCCTGGCCGTGTTGCCGGTGTTCCCGGGGCTTGCCGCGGGGCTGGTGCGTGGGCTGCTCGACAGTGGTATCCGTGGCCTGCTGCTGGAGTGCTACGGCAGCGGTACCGGCCCGTCCGACGACCAGGCGCTGCTCGACGTGCTGCACGATGCCCGCCAGGCTGGCGTGATGATCGCGGCGATCAGCCAGTGCCCGGAGGGGGCGGTGGTGTTCGACACCTACGCTGCTGGCAGCCGCCTGCGCGACACCGGGTTGGTCAGCGGTGGCGGCATGACCCGCGAGGCGGCGCTGGGCAAGATGTTTGCGTTGCTGGGGGCGGGGTTGGATGCTGATTCGGCTGAGCACTGGTTTGCCTTGGACCTTTGCGGGGAGCGGGCTTGAGCGCGTTGCCTGCCGCGCATCAGCGCAAGGTACAGCCTCCCCGACCGAGCCTAGGTCTAGACTTACGAGTGGCATTTCTAGCTTCTAGCTTCTAGCTTCTAGCTTCTAGCTTCTAGCTTCTAGCTTCTAGCTTCTAGCTTCTAGCTATCAGAAGGTTACCCCCTTAACTCGCGAGCGACAGCTGCGCCCGCGCAGGCGCCGCCCGTAACTTCGCGACTTCAGGAGGCCGAACGCAGGCCTTGCGAAGGGAGGTGACGGGCATGGATGCCCGTCAAGCGCTGGGGCCCAGGATGGGCCCTACAGCGCGGTCCTCCCGGGAGCAAG